>JANXOP010000340.1 GCA_025357755.1 Kofleriaceae bacterium
CGAGCTAGTGGCGAATCGTGCCAGCATCTCGTCGGTGACCACGTACGTGAAACCGTCGTCGTCATTTGTCATGGCGGGCGATCCGTTCGAGATGTGCGATGTCGGAGAGATCCTGCGGGCGGTTAGCGATCCGCTTCATGCGAAGTAGATCTTCGATCGTGGCGACTCGAACGAGCGTCGCACCGCCTAGACGACCGCACGCGACTCACCGGCAAGAACGTCCGCTTGTGGCCCTTGTGCCCGCGCTGACCACCGCGAGGATTGCCAGTCGGCGCATCCTTCGGCCGGGCGTCACGATCGGCCGGCGAGTCGCTCGATTGCGGCTTGCTCGAGTTCGAGGAATTCTCGCCGAGCCGTCGTTTCAATTCGGCGTTCTCGGCACGAAGCGATGCGTTCTCAGTCTCCAGCGCTTCGACTCGCGCAAGCAGCATCTCGACCTGGCGCTCCAGGCGGTCCATAACGAACGACGCTCCACCATCCGCGCTGTTGCGGTGTTCGTTCACCGGCGCTTGCTCGCGCGCAGCGACCACGACATACGCCGCAGGCAGATCCTCGACGGTGTGACCCTTGTCATTGATCGCATCGAGCCGATAGCGACCGGTCGGTTCGTTCGTCGCTTCAGTGTCCACGCAGTTTCATCTTGAGCAACGCGCGATCCAGTGCAAGAGCAAACCGGTCGGTCGCGTCGATGGTCACCGATCGTTAGATCGTCGTCGGGCGCGTGCGCGGCGGCGGCTCCCAGCGCGGCTTGGTCTTCGCCCGTGATACGTTCACACCTTCGAGCAGCATCGCGAGCTCGTGCACGTCGCGCACGTGGACGAGATAGGGGCCGACCGGTTCTTTCGCCACGGGGCGCGCAGCATAGGGTCGCGATCCCGACTGTCAAGCCGCGTACGATTTCGATAGAACACGACATCCCGAGCGCGTACCGCGCCAAGCTGCCGATTCCTCGCGACCGCAGGTGCAACCCTGGGTCTATCGGCCACATGGGAGTCTCGCTTCCCCCTACTTCTTGTCGCGTACGCCGAGTGACGGCGATGCGCGCGTTTGTGCTGACGGCGCTCGTCGCTTGCGCGAAGCAGACGCCGGTCGGCGATGGCAGCGAGGTCACGGTCTCCGCAACGCCCCGCCTCGTGATGCGGCTGCCCGGACCCGTAGAGCCTCTGGAGCACGTGCCGGTAGGATCCGGCAGCGTCGCCGCGGTCGGCTACGAGGTGCGCGGCGAGGTGGTCGTGCTGGTCCAGCGCGGCGCCCTCGACGGGGGGTGTGCGGCGTACCTCGGCCGCGAGCAGGAGGCCGTCGAGCAGCAGCTCGCCACGCCTGCGGCGAAGGAGACGCTGACCCTCGCGATGACGCGCGCGCCGATCGCGGGCACCGACGCGCTGATATCGTCGGGCCGGCAGCGCGTGGGCATCGTGTGGATCGCGACGGCCGTGATCGCGACGTGCCGCGACAGCGAGACGCTCGTGCTGACGGCGACGTCCAAGACCACCGACGCACCTGCCGAGGTCGCGCGGCTGCGGACGATGGCGCTGCGCGCGGCGGAGACGCTCGCGCCGGCTCCGGGCGCGCGCGATCCGCTAGAGCGCGTAGCAGCGACGGCCACGCTCACCATGAAGCTGCCCGCGCCGGCCACGCTCGTTGCGGGCCCGGAGATCGATGGCGACAAGACCAGCCGGATGTACAACGTACCGGGCGCATCCGGCCTCGTGGTCACCGAGGTTCGCGCGCGCGAGTTCGCGGACTGTGCGCAGTGGCTCCTCGGGCAACAGCACGAGGCCGAGCAGTCGCGCGATCGGCCCGAGCCAGACGCCAAGATGATCGAGACCGCAGTCGCGCGCGAGGGCGAGCTCCTGCTGGTCGAGAGCCGTCAGCTCGCCCACGAGGGCGTGATCGCCGGCAAGTGGTACGCCAACGTCACCGCTACGCTGTGCAAGGCTGGAGCGCCGATCTCGATCACCGGTGTCAGCTTCGAGGGCGCGACCGCCAACGGTGCGGTCCCGGCGACCGTCACCGCTCGCCTCCGCACACTCGTCGAGCGCGCCGCTTTCAGCCTCGCCGCGCCCTGATCCCAGCCGATCCGCCCGCGATCAGCGCGGCGACGAAGTCGTTGCGCCACAACTAGCCGCAGCGTTCGCCGATGGGCCCGCTCGTCGGTGATGCGGGCAAGGGCAGCTTTCGGTTTGGCGTCGCGAGCGCGGCCACCCAGATCGAGGAGATGAACCCGAACACAGACTGGTACGTGTGGACCCAGCCCGTCGCCCAGGGGCTCCTCGTCAAGGGCACGGACTTCTATGCGCTCCGAGAGCGTCGACTTCTGGGACCGGCGCAGGCCGATCTGGCTCGTCGGTCCGGCCGATGCGCGGCACACGACATCGTCGCGGCGGTTCCACCGAGGAGGCTGACCGCACGCTCGGCGACGAGCCGCATGATCTCTTCGGTATTGAATGCGGCCGCCGCGATCACGTTCTGCTATGCGCTGGTGCCGTGTCTCGGACGTCTCTTTTCAGTTTGTTGCGCGTCGACCGGTATCGAGAATCGCTACAGCTCAATCGAGGACCGTGCCGCCGAACGTGTAGCCCTTCGAGGTGTACACCGACGAGTACCTCACTCGGAATCGGACAGGATGACAGGACCTGCCCTGCTTCGTCTGCGCCGCGGCGACAGCACCGTCGAGGATCGTGTCGCCATAGCGACCATCGCATGGAGAGAAGAACCCGGTGGTGCTCAAGTAGGTCCAGAACCGGCCCGACATCTGGGCCTTCTTGCCGTCTGCTTCCTTCCCCGCGAAGCCGATCTCATCGACGTCGCCGAAGTCGGCGCCAGCCGGCGGGGTGGGCGCTGGCGTGGGCGTCACGTCGGGAAAGTCGAGCGCATAGCCCTCGACGAGCGTGCCGGAGTCCGCCTCGAACCTCGAGCCGCCGTCCGGCGTACTGACGGAGTGAAATCCGGGGGCCGTTACCATCGAGACCTTGATGCGCACCTTGCCGCAGGTGTTCTCCCCGAAGGGCAGCCCTCGCACGAGGTCGCGCTGCGCCGGCGTGAAGGCGAAGAAGATCAGACTCCCGGTGCCACCGACGCAGGGCTCGGCGACGACCTCTCCCGCGCGGATCACGAGCCGCCGCACATCCAGCACCGCCGCCTTTCCCTCCGCGTCCCTCCGCGCACGTGCGACGTCGACGAACGACGTGTAGGCCGGTGGTCCGGCAGGCACCGAGAGGTCGATGCCGGCGTCGACACGCGGTGCATGGCTAGGCTGCTCTGCCCGCCGGTGATGATCTCGACACGCTGCGAGGAGAACCAAAAAGAGTAGCTTTCGCTGCACGCGAGCAGTCTACGCCCGCGTCAAGCGCGCTGGCGCTTTGTGGAACGCGCCCATCAACGGCCAGTTCACGACGAGCACACCAATGCCTCGTTCGTCTTCGAGCGACTCCTCGATGGAAAGTCAGCGACGTTGGTCCACCACGAGACCACCGGTGCGACTGCGAGCATGCGCCCGCACGCATGCGTCGGCACCGCGGCGACCCAGCGGGCGCAACATCCGGTCATCGGGCTGGTCACCTGCGCATCCGTCTTGGTGCCATCTTTCGCGTCGTGCACGACCGTGGCGTACAAGCCATCGACCACCGAGCATACTTGGGCTTTTGGCTTTGACCGGCCAGTTGTGCAAGCTCCTCCGTCGTCAGCTGGACGTCGAGCGCCTGCGAAGCTGGCGAGCGAGTCGCCGATGCGGCGAAGGTCGTCGCTCGTCAACGCTACGTCTAGCGCCGCCGAGGTGCTCCTTGTCTGGCTGGTGCAGTTTTTTCTTTAGCTGCGCTTCGCATCGGCAGCGTGGTGGCAAACTTTCTCGGCGATGCCTTCGACGCGCACGCACAGAAGATCGCCGCGGACTTCGACGTCGGTCGCGAAGTACTCCATCGTCCCCGTGAACGTGCCGGCCGCACTGCCGTCGGGCCACACGACCTTGCCGGCTTGCATCTCCCACTCACGTCGACCACCCGCCGAGACGTCAGCGCCGCCGCCAATGTGCTCGCCGATGCTCTTGGGATCCGCAGCCATGCGAACGCGTGCGCACTGGAGATAGACGTCGGAGCGCGGTCCGGCCGCGGTGATGAACACCTGTTCGCTCGCGTCGCGCGGCCATGGCACGACGTGGCCACCGACCTGGAACGTGAGCTTGGATCCCGGCTTGGGCTCGACGGTGCCGCACGCGTCTCGCTCGGAGGCTTCGCTGTCTTCGAAATCGCTCGTCAACGCGTCGGCGAAGCTAGCCGCCTTATCGCCGCGACTCGGTGAAGGCCGCGCCGGCTGTGCGCGATGAGCCTTGCGCTTGCGCGCGAGCCACTTCGAATGGAGCTCCGGTGCATGATCGCGCTCGCAGATCATCTTCTCGCCGGTCGGCGGCGGCATCTGAGCGGACTCTGTCGCGGGCGGAACAGCGAGCGCGACCTGCGCGGGCGCCACCGGCGTGGCTGCGAGGAGCGTGTCGCGCCACGCGAGTGGCTGGCGGTTCACAAGTGCGCCTCGCTCGATCGCAACCGCGGTTCCGTCCGGATACGTGGCCGTCAGCGGCGCCGCAGCTCGCGGGATCAACGCGGCGCGAGGCACGAACACGGCGAGCGCGTAGTGATGGGCGCGATAGGCTCTGACGCAGTCCTCTGTCTCTTCGGTCGTCACCTCGATCACGTCGCCGTGATCGGCGATGACCTTCAGCGCGATCGGAGAGGTCGGTACGCTCGGATCCTTCGCGTGCGCACGTGCGGCTGCCTCGGTCGAGTACAGCGCCTGGCTCTGCTCGACGACCACATTGCCGGAGAGCTTCTCGACGGGTGCCGCCGGAGCAGGCGCGGCTGAACCAGCCATCGCATCCTTCTTCACGCTGGTCGCCTTCGGATCGCCGCGCGATCCACAAGCGACGACGAGAACGAGAACGAGCACTCCCACGCGATACTGCATGTCCATACCGAGCCTTTCGCCGGCTGCTTGTCGCACGAAATCCGCACGCTCGTACTCGCGCGGCGGTGTAGGTTTGCGGGCGTGCGGATGGGTTTGCTCGCCATGCTCGTCGCAGTCGGCTGCTCGAACGTACCGCCACGAGCGCCGGATCGCCCGCTCCCGCGGAACTACTGATCACCGCATTACATCGGGCGGCGTGGAGCCTGGCGATCACGCACGACCGCACGCCCCGCTCGGCGCGCTCCTGCTACGGCTGGCACACACCGTCGGTCGACACGCCCGAGCTGCAGTCCACCGCGGTGGGGACTTCACATGTACCAAGGAACGACGTGTCCGCATGCGACGCGAGTGGGCCGTCGACGCGCAGTCTGTCAAGGTCACGGTCGATTCGTGGGGCGCCGGATTAGGAGCCGGTGCGTCGTTGCGCGGCGTCTCGAGAAATTGATGCTTGCTGTCTACGGGTGCGATCGCGGTGACTCACGCGTGGCCGCAACGCTTGCTGAGACAATACGATCCTTCAACATTTG
>JANXOP010000393.1 GCA_025357755.1 Kofleriaceae bacterium
GAAACCGCTCGCGGGTGCTCGGACGAGGCGAGCTTCAGTCTCGGGCCCGTAGACCCCATCTTCGGCGATCGCGTCGTCTGGGTAATTCGCGTTCCACAGCGTCTGGAATGCGGCGACGTCCTGTCCCCGATCATCGGCCGAGCTCGTGTGATCGAAGTGGACGTCGTCGCCCGGCACATCATGGCTCCAACCGGCTGCGGCCATCGCGTCGATTCGCTCTGCGTAGTTATCGAGGTCGACCGCGCGGCCACCTTCATGATTGGACGTGCCCGGTGTTGCGGCGGCCGTGATCCCGCACCGGCCCTGCTGGTACCACTGATAGAGCAAGTACTGTTGCGCGACGGTGCGCAGGGCACTGCTGACTTCGAGCGGAGCGGTTGCTGCAACATGGGCGAGCGCGTCGTGCGCGTCGCGCATCAAGAACGGTAGTACGGCCTCGTCGAACGTGAGCCCGCTGACATCCTCCAGGGTGATGAAGCTGTTCGGATCCACGCAGCCCGCTTGCTCGGCGATCTGGCGCGATAGGCCGAAGACCCCGGTCGTGGTGCAACCATCGCCCTCGTGATCACCGACGGTCGACGCGGACGAGGTCGTCGAGAGCGAGGGTTGCTCGACACAGGCAGCGAGCCACAACAACCACACGATGCGCATCGCCAGCACGCCGAGCAGCTTTCATGCCGCGGCGAACGCGTGAAGATCGCGCGAAGCAGGTCGACGGTCCGTGACGGATTTCGGCGGTCGTCGTCGATCGTCGTCGTCATGAGAGGACGTTATCGAGCTCGCTCGAACGGCAGGCGGGCAACCACCTCGGTCCCCCGACCCGGCTCGCTCACGATCGCGAGCTCGCCGCCGTGCGCCTGCACGATCGATGCGGCGATCGCGAGCCCCAGCCCGGCGCCCTCACCCGCGGCGCGCGTGGTGAAGAACGGCTCGAACGCACGCAGCCGATCTGTCTCCCTCATCCCACACCCGTTGTCCTTCACTGACATCTTCACGCGATCGTCATCGAGGGCCACGCTAACCGCGACCTCGCCCTCGTCACCAACGGCACGCAGCGCATTGTCGACGAGATTGACCAGCAACTGTTCGAGCTCGCCAGCACGCGCGAGCACTCGAGGCACCGGTTCGATCGACGTGACCAGCGTGACGCGACTCGACAGCCTCGGTCCGAACATCGCGGCCGTGTGGCGTACGATGCGCTCCAGCTCGACGACCTCGAGACTGCGACCTGCGTTCGAGGTCAAGCGCTGCAGATCGCCGACGATCAGCTTCGCCCTGCGGGCGCCTTCCGCGACATCCTCGGTCAGCGCCACGAGATCGGTCGTCACGAACGCGAGGTCGTGCTTCCGATCGAGCTGACAGATGCGCGCGATGTCCTCGCTCGAACGTGCCGCGCCGTCACTCAGCGTCACTGCGGTCCGGCGCAGGAACTCGATATAACGCTGGAGCGGTGGAATGTTGTTAGCGATGTAGCCGATCGGATTGTTGAGCTCGTGCGCGATCCCCTGCACGAGTGTGGCGATCGACGCCATCCGCTCCGAACGTACGAGCTCTGATTGCGCCTTGGCGACCGAGACGAGCGCGGTCGACAGCTCTTGGTTGCGCTCGGTGAGCTCTTGAGTGCGGAGCGCGACGAGCTCGGCGAGCTCCTTCTCTTTCGAGCGCCGCGACGTCGCGATCGAGACGATGAGATGGTTGACCCTCGCCCCACTGAAGACCGCGACGGAGGCGGCCCAGACGAGCAACAGCGCTGCGGCCAGCAGATTCGGCAGTGGCAGGTTCGCGCGCTGGAGGATGACGACGGAGCAGACGAAGGCACCCACCAGCGTGAGCAGCACGCTGACCAGTGAGAAGGCCAACTGCGAGACGAACACGAGCGCCGCGAGAATGCCGGTCGTGAAGATCGCGACCGCTTGCGGGCGAATCGAGACATCGACGAACGAGGCCTGGATCACCCCGACGAGGGGGACATCGACGAGCGGCACCACGAGCCACAACAAGCTCCGGGCCCGCGCGCGCCGCGCACCGCGCCACAGGAGCAGGGCCAGCGAGAGCCAGACGACCAGCGCAGGCAGGGGCGTACGCCACTCCGGTCGACCACCATAGCCGAGCGCGACCGCGAGGATCGTCCACCCTGCAATGGCTGCGATCCGGACGCCGTTGACTCGGGTCCCGATATGACTGCGCTCGTCGGCGACGGCAGCACGAATCGCCTCGGTCTCGGAATCCCCCTCGTCCATCTAGCGAATGCCGTAGCGCTCGATGCGATCGTTGAGCGTCGTGCGCGGGATGCCGAGGATCCGCGCGGCGCGGCTCTTGCTGCCTCCCGCCTGGCGCAGAGCGTCGCGAATCTGATCCGCACTCTCGCGAGCGATGTGCTCGAACAAGGACCCCTCGGGCGTCGCGGCGGCCTCGGCGGCCGCGGACGAAGACAGATCTAGGTCGAAATCATCAGGTCCGAGCTCGGCGGTCGAGTCCGCGATCGCGGCAGCTCGCTCGACGAGGTTCCGGAGCTCGCGAACATTGCCCGGGAAGTCGTAGCGAGCAAGCGCGGTGATCGCGGCACTCGAGACGCTGAGGACCTTACCCATCTCGACACCGCAGCGCGCGACGAAGTGACGCGTCAAGGTGACCAGGTCGTTCGGTCGCGCGCGCAAAGGCGGCACGACGAGCGGCACGACATTGATCCGGAAGAACAGGTCTTCCCGGAGCTGGCCCTGCTTGACCCTCGCCTCGAGGTTGCGGTGCGACGCGGTCAGTAACCGGATGTCGATCTTGATCGTGCGATTACCGCCGACGCGCTCGATCTCGCGCTCCTGCAGCACGCGCAACAGCTTCACCTGGAGGCTGGCGGAAATGTCGCCGATCTCGTCGAGAAATAGTGTGCCGAGGTGAGCCTGCTCGAAGCGACCCATCCGTGCGGTGCGAGCGCCGGTGAACGCACCGGCTTCGTGTCCGAACAGCTCGCTCTCGAGCACGCCTTCGGAGAAGGCCGAGCAGTTGATCCGCACGAACGCGTGCTCGGCACGCGCGCTGCGCCGGTGAAGCTCGCGCGCGACGAGCTCCTTGCCGGTGCCGCTCTCGCCGCGGATTAGTACCGTCGAATCCGTGCGCGCGATCCGTTCGATCAAGCCCGAGAGCGAGCGCAGGTCGCCATCGAGCCCGACGATCGGCTCGGGGCCGTAGGCGTCGAGCTCCCGGCGAAGTGCATCGCGCTCGAGGCTCGCCTGCATCAGCGCGCGCTGCCTCTCGCTATGTTCGAGCGCTCGCTTGAGGCGCAGCCCGAGGTCTTCGGCTTGCCACGGCTTGAGCACGTAGTCGTGCACGTGACCGAGCTGGATGGCGGAGAGCAGGAGCTCACGGTCCGAGTACGCCGTGAGCAAGATGCGACCGACCTCCGGCGATCGGGCTGCGACCTCGGAAAGGAGCTCGATGCCCGACATGCCCGGCATGCGCTGGTCGCTGACGACCGCACCGACCTCGTTGCTCGCGAGAAGTTGCAGCGCCTCCGCTCCAGAGGCCGCGCTCAGGATCGTCAACTCGTCATCAAAGATGCGATGGAACAGCCGCGTGTTCTGTGGCTCGTCGTCCACGTACAGAATCGGCGCGGCCACGGACGGAGGGTGCCAAGAAACGCCGGACGTCGCAAGCTACCCAGCGGGCCGTACCGTCGGCACGCGCCGTCACTTTCCGTCAGTTTGCCTCGCGCGGAGTACAGAGACCCGCTCGCCAGCGGCATGCGTGTTGCTGAGTGCAGTGCAACCGCGTCGAGCATCGCGATCCCGAGGTGCCCGTGGACGCGGCGTGCCGCGCTTTGAACGTGAGCCGCGCATCGCTGTACAGGTCGTGGGGATCCGCCGTGAAGCAGACGCTGGTCGCACGAGTACGTGCACCGAGTCCGCGCCGGCTCGACGATGCGGCACGCCAGCACCTTCTTGATACGCTTCACCTTCCCGAGTTCGCGGACCAGCCGCCGGCTGAAGTCTGGGCAACCCTGCTCAGCCGAGGCGAGTACGTTGGGTCCATT
>JANXOP010000057.1 GCA_025357755.1 Kofleriaceae bacterium
GTCGGCCGGAACACGACGGTCCGGCGAAACAATCGAGAACATCGAAGCCTGCTTGTCGTCGGCGCCACGCATGCGCCGAACCTATCCGGACAGGATCACCGCGTCGATCCCCAGACTGGGGTTTCTCAGCAGCCTGCTAGGGCTGGGTCCGTGACTTCAAGTCGCTGATCGCGCGCAGCTTCAGCGTTCGCTTGTCGGACGTGACGTCGTCATCGATCGTCACGACCGCGAACGCCGTCACCTCGTGGCTGTTCCCCATCGTGGAGCGCTTGATCAAGAACGCCGAGTAACTCATCGAGATATCGGCGCAGCCCTCGCGAAGGTGAAACGTCTGGGTCCAACCGTCGAGCACCACCTCGAAGTCCGCCTGTTCGAGCTTCGCCTTCGCCTTCGCGAGCTGGGACTCTTTGTCGGCGAGCATCTTCGCGACGAACGCGTCACGGTTCGTCTTCTCGGAGTTCGCACCGTTGCTGCACTTGTCCGGGTACGTCGCCTCGGCGGCGTCGTGGCCCTTCATCACGAGCTTGGGCGGTGCGGCGAGGGCAGGGGCGGCGGCGGCGAGTATCAACAACAACGCGAGGCGCATGGTGATTCAACGTAACAGAGCCGGCGTCTATTCTCAGGCGTAGAGGCGAGGTGCCGCGCGCCCCAGCGCTGTGGCCCGCTTGGCTTCACCTGAGAAATCCCGGCAGGCGACTCATCTCGATCTCGAACATTCGATATCGTGCCCGCATGTCGAAATGGGTGATGGCAGGAGTCCTGGTGGTGGCCGCAGCCTCTGCGTGCGTTCTCAAGACCAACACGAACACGCCGATGGGGCCGTCGTCGTCCGAGAAGGGCGCGGGTCCGAGCTCGGGCGGTGGCGGCGATAGCGCTGGCAACGGCGGTGGTGGTGACGGTTTCACCTCGTGTGACGCTGCCGATCGTCCCAAGAATGCGGACGGGGTTCCGATCGCGCTCGCGTGTGATCGCGGCTTCCCGATCGGCGCACCGATCCGTGGTGAAGGCGTCGCAAAGGATGGCACCAAGACGGAGTCGGGAGTTTCGGCGAACTGGACCTGTCCGGGAGGCAACTGCAACTTCTTTTGCAAGGGAGGTTCCTGCAGCGCGGCTTGCGAGGGCGGCAACTGCAACCTGACGTGCATCAACATGGCGAGCTGCAAGCTCAACTGCCAGGGTGGCAACTGCAAGACCAACTGCATCGACACGAACAAGGACGGCGCCGACGCCGGCACGTGCGATACCGATTGCCCAGGCGGCAAGTGCGCCACCACGTGCGACCCGGCCCACACCGCGTGCCAGGACACGTGTCAGGGTGGCGACTGCACGACGGCTCAGAAATGAGGAAGATCGTTCCCGGCCTCGCGAATCGATAACGGCGGTCCGTCAGTTCACGGCATCGCGAAGCCCATCCACGCGACAAGCTTCTTCTTGTTCTTGTCGGCGTAGATGGTCGTCGGGAGGCCGTATCGCTCGGACTTGTCGCCGACCTTGACCGCGTTGCGCGTCGATCGGAACGCGACCACCGCGCCCGCCTTCACGCCCACTTCCCACTCGGGATCCGGGATGACGATCGGTGCGGGCGTGGTGTTCTCCCACTGCAGGCCGGTGTCATGGCAGTTCTGGTAGTACATCGGCGAACCGTCGATCCGGAACTGGATGATGCGGTTGGTCTCCGTGCACGAGCGGCCCATGAACTGCTGCTTCGTTTGCACGAACGTGACCTCGAGACCTTCTTTGATCTTCTTGGTCGATTTGACGGTGCCCGAGCCCGAGTCGCCGACCCAACCCATCGAGTCCAACTTCGACTCGGTCTTATGGTCGTAGCCGCCCTTCATGAGGTCGTTCTCGAGCCGCAGAACCTGCGAGAGATCTTGCTTCTCGATGGGGAACTTCTCGCGATCGGCCTTGATGGGACCGAACGCCTCGACCGCGGCATAGTACGAGGCCGCGCGCATGCCACGTGAGGGACGAACATCCGCGCCGACCCTGTACAGCGCCTCCACATACGCGAAGTCCTTGTCAGACGACGCACACGCGACCAGTCGGCCGAACAGAAGACCAACGATCGGATTCTGGAGCGCGTCCTTCATCTCGTTCTCGTTGCCGTGTTTCTGATCCTTGAGCACCGTCAGGAAGTCGTCGTGCAGTTGCTTCCAGCAGCCTGCGTACGCCTTCTTCGACGGGCCATACCACTTGTGCTCGAACTCGTTCGAGTGAGCGATCTGGTCCTTGTACTTGCCGGCCATGTCGGTCCACGCCTTGATGCCCGCCGCAGGTGCGGTGACGAGGAGCGCCTTCCAGGCCGGATCCTTCGCGGAGCGCGCGTCGACTTCCTTCTGAATGTTCGCCGCAGCAAGACGCGCCATGGCTTCGGACTCGAGGCCGACTGCGCGCGCATACGTGTTGCCGGCGAACGGCGGCGCGGCGAGCGCCTTGGTGAGGCCGGCGTCGCTCAGCGCCTTGAGATCGACCTGGGTCACGACGTACGACACGAACGGGTGATCGAAGTAGGTCTTCTCGGCACTGAAGATGTACTTCTGCGACGTCAGGAGGTACGCGAGCCGAACGAGCTCGCTCGGCTCCGTCGCGCTGAGGTCGAGGAACGGGAACAAATCGTTGCCCACGCCCGTGTTGTTGCCGAGCCACAGCGGCGAACCGGGGTGACCGTAGCTGCAGCCGAGCAGCGCGAGCTCCGCGAGCCTGAACTGGTTCTCTTCACCGCCGACTTCCCCGTCGACCTTCAGCTCGGTGCACAGCTTGTCTCCGTCGGCCTTGAACTTGTCCTCGTTCACGCGGAGCGTGAGCGACTCGACGGCCTGGGCCTGCGACTCGCCGGTCCAGTTCATCCAGCGCTGGGCGATGATCTGGACGGCGTGCGCGACGGCCGGATCACTCGGCCAGAGACAGACCATCTCCGCCGCCTTGATCAGGCTCGTGTAGTCGTTCTCGCCCGCATCGATCGTGCGACTCAGCGATCCGGCCGACCTTCCGTTGGCGGCAGGATCCTTGACGCTCTTGCACCATGACGGTGCCTGCGCCTTCGCCGTTTGCACCCCCGGTTCAGGCGCCTCCACCTTCTTCGCGGTGACCTCCGACAGGTCTTCCGCGCTCGCCACGACAGGCAGAGCAGCAACTGCGGCCATCGCCGCGACAAGCGAACCAATACGCACAGATGTCCCCATGTAAGTCTCCCACCCGAGAAACTACACGAAGCGCGACACCGCGTGGTCGCGAAGATCAGAAACTTCGACCGAGCATCGGTGCCCGAGCCAAGCGATCGCGTGCGGCTTAAAATGAATAACTTCGATATCCACGACCATGTGATCGGCATGCGCGCCGCGCAGCAGCGTCGGCTTCTTGGCATTTGATTCGTGATACAAACGCCGTGGATGGCCCATCGCGTAGAACGCAACTGACGCGTTCGGAAATTGATGGGCATCACTCGATGCGATCAACTCCAACGTCAAGGTGCAGTCATGATGATCCGAGATGTACTTGTCATCCTCATATTGAACACGACCGCTTGCAGCAATAGCGCGACACCCGTCGACGCGAAGCTGATCGACGGCAAAACCGTCGATGCGGTGAGGGTGATCGATGCGCCCAAGGCGACAGACGCAGCGCAGATGTCTACCGTCGTGGTAGTCGCTAATTGCACAGGCGTCGCTACCGGCGACATCGCGACCACGATCACCACGAGCGGCTTCACGTTCAGCCCTAACACGGCAACGATCGCCGCCGGTAAGTACGTCAAGTTCACGACCTCAGGGAATCACAACTTTCAAAACCAACCCGGAGCAACAGCAGCTTCGACGTTCAGCTCCGGCTCACCAGGATCGCAAACCAACTGTCTACAGTTCACCGTAGCCGGGACGTACCCTTTCGAATGCATCGTCCACGCCGGTATGGGCATGACGGGAACGTTGACGGTGAACTAACCGCATCGGTGCTCCGCGATCGAGGCTCAGCGAAGGCAGAGTCTGTAGTAGCTAGCCCCCACCACGGCTACCGATCGCGATCAAGACGTGATCCCCGCGCGGTCCACCGGACGCTCACGCAGCAGGCGCGAGCTTGCTCGACTGTTCGAGCTCACCGAGCTCGAAGTAACCCGAGTTACTGTTCTTGGCACAGCCGGTGATCGCTACGGCAACGAGGATAAGTTTAACTTTTATTCGCTTTTCTCCTACGCGCAATTCCATCACGAGCCGTCATCGTTTTCGCATCCTTACCGGCTCGACGTCCGAACCGATCAAGAGTTGGCCGATTTTTTTCCACGTCAACGCCGCGTTCGGCGCAGGATAGACGTACTGATCCAACCGACCTTGGACACTTCCGTTCGATTCGAACGGATGGCTATACCAAGCGACACGACCGTTGCTGATTTCCCAGAGGCCATCAGGTGTGACCCAGTACGCCTTGCCTGCCAGAAGTGTCGCCGGAATCCAGGGTGGCAGCTGCTTGGCAGGTTCACCAAGCTCGTCCTTCAGCAATTGAAAAACCTCTGACGCTGCTGCGTGGAATTGCAGCTCGTACAGGAAAACACTATGCGTAGGCGCGGAGCTGGGGTGGCCGGGCCCGATATCGACGTCTTCTCGTGAGTGAAGGAGTTCATCGAGGCGTCCTGCCGGAAACGCGTCATTTGTGAAGTCTGCGTTCTGCGAGCACTTGTCCCAGGATCCGCCTGGTGCACAGAGCTCGAGGAACTCGGGTGGGCTCAAGATCTCGCGATCTTTCTTGTGACAACCCACACCTACGAGGGTGAGCAGCAGGGTAGGTGCGGTCCATCTCATTAGTTGACCTTCGAGAGAGTCATGCCATCGACGTGGCTCAAGAGTTTTTGTGCGCCGGCAAACGGGTCACCATCACCGAGAAGCTCGAGCATCACGGCGCCGTCCGTGTTCGCCGTTGCTCCCAACCAAAGAGCTCCACCCTCGTTTCGCGCAATGCCGAGATGGGATGGCGCAATGGCTCCGTTTGTGACCTCGCGCCGCAACTTTCCATGGATGAGCAGCGGCACCGGGAATTGACCAAGCGGCGCGCGAGTCAGTAACGCTTTAAGTCCCTCCTCCACGCCCACGACACGAGCATGCAGCAGTTCGTAGACCGGGTGATCCCCCATACTGTCGTAATTCCAGGTCACGTGGAGCTCCACTACACCGCTTCCGAGATGCGAGATGCGATGCTTTTCGTCGGTGGGGTTGTAGAGATTCCGGTCCAGCGCAGATCCAATTTTCGCGTGTTCCGTTTCCTTCGGTTCGTGCGTGCCCAACTCGAGCCGCGCGAGCAATGACATCCACATCCCGAGCGACGCGTTTCGCTGCATCGAAATCACGTTTCCGAGATGCTCGCGCAAGTGACCGCGATAGGCCTCGAGCGCGGCGAAACCTAGGCCCGGATGTTCGCTCTCGAGTGCGACATAGTCGCCCTCCCGGTTGTTGAGTGACGTGACAGCGTCGGAATACGCATGCGTCAGGGCTGTCACCTGTGAGTCGAAGAACGCATCTCGCAGGTCTCCTCGAGCCTTCGGGTTCGCACCTTCGATCATCTCGCGCACCGCGCCCGTCGCTTTCGAAAGCACGGCTTGGGAGATCTCTCCAACGAGCTGCTCGTGGACGGCGAGAGTAAGTGATGCGACTTTTTTGGCGGCGGCGGCTGCAGCCGCTCGACCGAGATGCATGCGCTCTTCGACGATTGTCCACGCAGCCAAAGCTAGACCTCCTCCTAAGAAAAGTCCGATTGATCCAACGACGTGAGAAAGCCCTACGCCAATCGCGTCGTCGAGTAGCTCGGCCTTCCAATTGTTCTCTTTGGGGCTCGCTCGCCTTGAATTTTAGATCGGTGAGTGCGGTCTGTTGCTTCGTGATTACCGAGTTCCACTCGGCACCGACGCTCCCCATCGCGGACAAGATCGAGTTGGGTCTGCCGCCATGAGTGGTTCCAGTGATCGCGACTCCGTGATCCTGTTTGCCCTCGCCTTCGCCAAGCGCGGCGCCCTGCATTCCAACGAGTTCAAGACGCGCAGGTCGGTCGGAGATCATCGAACGTACGACAAGCGCCGCAGCCTGAGGCATCGCGGCATCGGAGTTGAACCGCATGGTGAACACGATGGAGCCACCGGGAGCGATCGGAACTGTGCGCGCTCCGACGAATGCGGTATCGAATGCAGCCGTGTCGCCTACGAGCTCCCACGCATCGATCGTCTGCGACTCTCCGCTGTAATTGTGGATGCGCACCTCTTGCGATCCCCGGCCCTGAAACTCTAGAGCCGGAGGATCGAACACGAACGAGGCGCCTTGTTCGGATGACTCTCGGGCCGCCTCGGCAAGATCGCGAACGTTGTGTGCGTCGAACATCACGCCGGATTTCTTCGGTCGTGATTTCTCACCGGCCTGGCGGGCGCGCGGCTTACTGCCATCCGAGCCCTTGGGTAGAGGCTTGCGCTGCGGAGAAATGTCCTCCGGCGTAACCGTCGTGTCGTGGTTCGTTTTGCGTATGTGTGGTGGACCGCTCATCTTGTTCCGCCAAGTTCGGGATGGGCTATCGGCGCAGGCGGACCAAGGTTGCGTAGAAATCACGACGGTCAAAAAAGTCGTGGTCCAGCCTGCAGTTGCACCACCTCGCACGACCGCAACGCTAGGTGCTGAACTGGTGTGCCTGGGCCAGCGGAACGCACCACCCCGATCGCGACCACGCCCGTGATCGCGACTCCGATACCAACTCCGGTAGAGTGGTAGTGGGTTGCGATCCCGATGTCGCATCAGACGCGGTGAACGAGACGTACGTTCCCGCGACCACGGCGACGACGCCCACCGGCAATGATCGCAGGCAAGATGCGTGACGGTCGCTCGGGCTCCTCGCGATGGTGAGTCTCGACCGGCGCCCCGACTAACTTCACGACCACCTCGGTGGTCTTGCCGTCTTCGACGACGATTTCTTGCAGCTCGCGTTTGTAGCCGGGGTTCTCGCAACGCCGGCAGTTTGCATCGGTTCCATTGTCGTGTGCTTCTTCGCAGCCACGACGAACGTCACGACGCCCGCCACAACCACGGCGGATGCTATCGCAACGAACAGGCCACGGCGAGATCCGCGCACTACCAACGACTGCGAAGCCGCACCACCAAGCCTCGTCGGTGGACTCGGTACGGTAAATTGTTGCGCCACGAGCGCGCGTAGGGGGTTGGCCGCTCGCTCCGCCGGAGCGCCGTGCCTGTGCATCGGGGAAACGTTGTGCGATCAGGCGCGCGAGGTCATCGCGTCCGTTGCGCGGGGCGTCCTTGCATTGCACGAGTGCCTCGATCGCCGCCTCGGCGTTCGGGACGCGTGCATCGCGTTCACGTTCGAGTAGTTGCATCGCGATCGACTCGAGCTCGCCCGGGATCCTGCTGCGTAACGTACTCGGCAGGGGAATCGACTCGACCATGATCTGCGCCACGCACTCCGATGGGGTTCCTTTGAACAGCGTATCGTTCGCGAGTGCCTCCCACAGCATCACGCCGATCGCGAACAGCTCTGAACGGCCGTCGAGCGGGCTTCCGTTGCATTGCTCGGGACTCATGTACGAGACCTTCCCGCGCGCGTTCTCCGAGTACGCGTTGCCGCTCGCGCTCTTGGCCTTCGCGAGCCCAAGTCGTTGGGTTAGACGATGCTGTACTCCACCTGGCGCGAGATCCCGGCGCCGGTATTGAACGCGGGTGCGCGTGAAAGCGATCCGGACGACCGGATCCTCGCCATGCTGAGCGAACGCTGCTCAGCGTGGCAGCCACGTGGCAGCGACAAACGAAAAACCCCCGAGATTCAAGTGAATCTCGGAGGTTAAGTCGCGGAGCGGACGGGACTCGAACCCGCGGCCTCCTGCGTGACAGGCAGGCGTTATAACCGACTTAACTACCGCTCCAGAAACCAGATTTTCAGTAGGCGAAGCAGGGTTCGAACCTGCGGCCACCGCTGTGTAAAAGCGGCGCTCTTCCGCTGAGCTATTCGCCCGACTTCCGAGACGTGAGTTCTTAAAGGGTTGGGAGTCGGGTGTCAAGTCGGCGTTGACAGCACCTGCATCGATCCGTAACTTCGCCCTCGTTCGAGGCTCTCCGTGCGGAATTCATACGCATATCTGTGTGTGTTTCCGGGCCGTCCCTAGGCCCTGGCGGAGCTTTGTCCAAAAGATCCCCGGTATCGGTCGATACCAGGAGTGATCTCTCCAGCCAGGGGCGCCCATCTCGACTGTCGCAGCCGTCGTGAGGCGGCTGCCTGCCCGAACTGGAGGGTCTCATGACCCGAAGAGACAGCTACGACGTAAATCGCATCAGAAACCTCGGCATCATCGCTCACGTCGATGCCGGCAAGACCACGTTGACCGAACGGGTGCTGTTCCACACGGGACGCATCCACCGGATCGGCGAGGTCCATGACGGGACGGCTCACACGGACTTCGACCCGATCGAGCAGCGCAAAGGCATCACGATCAATACGGCAGCGGTCACCTGCGACTGGCAGGGGCATCGCATCCACTTGATCGATACGCCGGGTCACGCGGACTTCACCATCGAGGTGGAGCGCTCGCTGCGCGTGCTGGACGGCGCCGTGGTCGTGTTGGACGGCGTTGCCGGTGTGGAATCGCAGACCGAGACCGTGTGGCGCCAGGCGGATCGCCATCATGTTCCGAGGATCGTGTTCATCAACAAGCTCGATCGGGTGGGCGCGGACTTTTCGCGTGCATTCGGCGAGGTGAGGACGCGCCTCGAGGCGAACCCGGTCGCGATCAACCTGCCGATCTATGACGGTGGCGCGATCACGGGCGTGATCGATCTGGTCGCGATGGAGACGGTGACGTGGCTCGGGGAAGGCCCGAGCACGCCGGTGAGAGCGCCGGTGATCTCTGAAAATCCAACGTGGAGAGCGGCGCGAGAGCGCGTGCTCGATGCGGCAGCCGATGAGGATCCCGCGATCCTCGCGGCCGTCGTCGAAGGGCGTGCGGTCGACGCCGCGGCAATCTGGGCTGCGTTGCGGCGTGCCACGATCGCGGGACACATCGTGCCGGTGCTCGCCGGTGCGGCGTACAAAGATCGCGGCGTCGAGCCTCTGCTCGATGCGGCGGTCGCGTTGCTACCTTCGCCTGCCGATCGCGGTGGGACAGAAGGGACGCTCGCGGCGCTCGCGTTCAAGATCGTATTCGACGAGCACGGCCAGCTGAGCTTCGTGCGGGTCTACAGCGGCGTGCTCGAGAAGGGCATGACGGTGTTGGCTGCAGGCGCGAAGAAGAAGCTGCGCATCGGTCGGCTCGTCAAGCTCGTCGCGGACGAGCGTGAAGACGTCGCGCGCTTGTGCGCGGGCGAGATCGGGGCGGTGATCGGACTTCCGATCGCCGGCGGCGAGACCTTGTGCTCGCCGGATGCTCCGATCGAGCTCGAGAACATCGTGGCGCCCGAGCCGGTCGTGCGCGTGGCGATCGAACCGAAATCATCTTCGGATCGCGAGAGGTTTAGCCTCGCGCTCGGGCGGATGGTCGCGGCCGATCCATCGCTGCGGATCGAGGCGGATCCAGAGACGGGTCAGACGTTGCTGGCGGGCATGGGCCAGCTTCACCTCGATGTGAGGGCGGAGCAGCTCGCGACCGAGCACGGTGTCGAGGTCACGATCGGGAAGCCGCTCGTGGCCTATCGCTCGACGGTCAAGAAGACCGTGCGGGTCGACGTGCGGCACGTGAAGCAATCGGGTGGTCCCGGCCAGTGGGCGCACGTCGTCCTCGAGGTCGGGCCCGCGACGAGCGGCGCGGGCCTGGTGTTCGAGCACCGGATCAAAGGTGGCGCGCTGACGCGCGAGTACATCCGCGGTGTCGAGACCGGCGTGCGCGCGGCGATGAGCCATGGCTTGCTCGGCGGTCATCCCGTGGTCGACGTTCGCGTCGTCCTCGTCGATGGCAGCACGCACGTCAGTGACTCGAGCGAGCTCGCGTTCTCGATCGCGGGTGGCAAGGCGTTCCGCGAGGCCGCGACCGCAGCGGAGCCGATGTTGCTCGAGCCGATCATGACCCTCGAGGTCAGCTGTCGGAACGACGACGTCGGAGCCGTGGTCGGCGATCTCGCGCGCAGGCGCGGGACCGTCGGCGAGCTGCTCGCCCGCGACGACGAGACGGTCGTGCGCGGAGAGGTGCCGGTCGCCGAGACGTTCGGGTATGCCAGTGCCCTCGGCGGCATGACCCACGGTCGTGGTCGCTTCACGTTGGAACCTGCGCGCTACGCGCCGGTGTGAGTAGAGAGCCCGGGAGTTGAAACTCCCGGGCTGTTGTTTTGTCTGACCTCGTACGCAACGCGCGTGCTCGGGCGTCGTGACGCGCGGCGATCTCGGTACTCCGAACGTAGCGGGCTGGCCACCTCGTACATGTCACCTCGGTCCGTTCGCGCTACCCGTAGAGCACACGATTCACCGCACGGACGCTGCGATCGTGCGCAACACGTTCGCAGGATCCTGCGTGATCATCTCGTGATGCGCGACGATCACGCGCAGGGGGTTCGTGGCCGCGAGCTCTTCGAGCTGAGCCGCGAACGCCGGCCTGTCCTTGATGATGAACAGGCGCGCGAGCCTCGAGACCTTGGGACCACCACTCGATTGGGTGATGTGCTTGAGCACGAAACCGGGCAGGCCGTGCTTGTGCGGCATGTTGAACACCGTGTCGGTGAACACGAGCGAGGTCGTGTCTCCCGATTTCACGATCAGTAGCGCCTCGGCGTTGCGGGTGCCGGCGACGGTCGTGAGCGTCACGTCGGGATCGGACAACTCGGAGAGCTCGCCGACCTCGGGCGCGACCTCTGCGACCCGCTTTCTCGATCCTCGGGGTGCGAGCACGCGAGCCTGCGGATAGCGCGCCGCGTACGCAGCGCCATCGAGCCGGTGGTAGCCGTTCGGTACGACGATGAACTTCACCGGACCGAGCGCGTCGAGCTTCGCCATCTCGGCCTCGCCGAGCGCGACCGCGCTATGGATCACGAGCCCACCATTCGCGAGCGCAGCGATCGTCATCACCCGCTTCATCGGAACTCCGGGCACGACCCCTTCGACGCGCCACAGATTCGGTTCGAGCTGTTCGATCTCTCCGTGCTTCTGCACGGTCCACGGTCGAGGTTTCATCGGTGGCGTAGTGTAACGTCGAATCGTATGCGCCTGCTTCCGTTCGTCCTCCTCGCGACGTCGCACCTGGCCGATGCCGACTGTGCGAGCAGCGAGCTCGTGCCGGCGGTGTTCACGCGGCGCGATACTCGCCTGCCGGCCGATGGCGGGGTGTTGGTCGGCTTCGCGTTCACCACGGATCTCGGACAGGTCGAAGGCAGGGGCGATCCGAGCGACGTGAAGTGGACCGCGCACGACGCGAACAAGGTCATCGCGCTCACGCGCACCGCGCTCGCTCCGGGGCTCGCGGTGTTACGCCCGGCCGATTCCGTGCTCGCGTTCACGCTCACCAACTCGCACGGCAAGGACCTCGGGTCTTTTACGCACGAGGCCCGGCACGAGGCCGCGCGCGCGCAACTCGCCGCACCCGAACCGAAGAGCGTCAAGATCGTGCCGGGTGACCCGACGAGCTCGCATTACGCGGGCACCGTGACCCCGACGCTCGTGGTCGCTGCGGCGCCCCCACCGGGCGCGGTCGCGATCATCATGTACAACGCCGACCTGGCGACTCCGAAGCCGATCAACTTCACGCAGCTTGCCGACACGCACGACAAGGACACGACGTTCGAGGTCTATCGCCCGAACACGAACTGTGGCGCCGGCGCGCCGAGCGATGGCGCGGTCATCAAGGGTGCCAAGCTCACATTCGCGTACGTCGACGCGTTCGGCCGCCTGTCGCCGCAAAGTAAGCCGATCAGGGCGATCGACGCCGGCACGAAAAATCGCCCGTAGAACTAAATCGCGCGTGTAACGTCGAACCGGTATGCGCCTCCTGCTCTCGCTCGTCCTTCTCGCGTCGGCCCACCTCGCTCCCGAGGCCGCGGCTTCATGTGCTCGCATGGAGATGAAGGCCGTCCTCCTCACGAACCGCGATACGCGTGTTCCCGTCGACGGCGGCGTGCTGGTTGGCTACGGCTACACGACCAACAGCGAAGAGCTCGAGACCACGGAAGGGCGCGACCCGAGTGCCGTCAAGTGGACTGCGAGCGACGCGAAGAACAGGCCTGTCGCGCTCACCCGGACCCAGCTCGCGCCCGGCCTCTCGGTCCTGCAGCCGGCCGACACCGCGACCTCGTTCACGCTGCAGAGCTCCAAGGGCAAGACGCTGAAGTCGTTCACGCATGATGGCAAGCCGGACCCGCTCGCCGCACCGCAGCCCAAGAACCTCGAGATCGTCGAGGAGCCAAGCCCTAGTCTGCGGTGGGAACGCGCGACCACCGTGACGCTCGTGCTCGGCATCGCCGCACCCGTCGGCGCGGTCGCGGTGATCCTTTACAACGCCGACAGCGCGACGCCGACCGCGATCAACTTCACGGCGCTCGCCGATACCCACGACAAGGAGCTCGCGCTCACGGTCTACACCCGCGGTGGCCATTGCGGCACCTCGACCCCGGGCACGAGCTACATCACGAAGGGCAGCAAGATCACGATGGCGTACGTCGATGCGTTCGGCCGCCTGTCGCCGCAAAGCAAGTCGATCACGGCCAAGTAGCGCGCGTCACAAAAAATCGTGTGGAGAACCAAAGCGCGCGTGTAACGTTCAAGCCTTCATGCGCCACCTCTTGTTGCTCGCCGTCCTCGCCGTCACCGCCGCATCGGGCCTTGGCGAAGCCAAGTGCGCGCGCGCGGAGATCCAGCCAAACCTGCTGACCCGCCGCGATACCCACGTGCCCGCCGACGGCGGCATCGTCGTGGGCTACACGTACAGCCACAGCGGAGACGAGGTCGAGAAGACCAACAGCGACGACCCGTCCGACGTGATCTGGACCGCGCGCGATGCAAAGCGCAAATCGGTGCCGCTCACTCGCACCTCGCTCGCACCGGGGTTGAGCGTGTTGCGCCCGGCAGGGAAGACGGCCTTCGTGGTCGCCAACGCGGCGGGGACGCAGCTCGGTTCGTTCTCCCACGATGGCAAGCCGGCCGCCTCGATGGAGGCCCCGGCGCCGAAGACCGTGCGGCACGAGACCGAAGCGTCGCAAACGATGCGGTGGGCGCCGTCCACGCGCACGATCCTCGAGCTCGCGAAAGCGGCACCCCCCGAGGCGATCGCGGTCATCGTGTACATCGCTGGCAAGCCGGTCACGTTCGCCACGCTCGCCGATACCCACGACAAGGAGCTCTCGCTCGACATCTATCACGCGGGCGGCCACTGCGGCTCGGCCAACCCTGCAGGCAGCGGCACGGTCGGCGCGAACAGCGTGGTCACCTTCGCCTACGTCGATGGGTTCGGCCGGCTCTCGCCGCAGAGCAAGCCCATGACCGTGAGCTAACGAGATCTGATGCGCGCTAGTGCGCGTCGCGCGGATCGGCGGGCGGCATCGTCTCGACGATCCGCCAATCGACCACGCTCGAAGGCTCGCGCAAGAACTCGTCGGGGTTCGGATGTGCGAGCGCGTAGCGCAACACCTCGTCCATGTGCCGCACGGGATGCACCGTGATCTCGGCGAGCACGGACTCGGGGATATCCTTCAGGTCCTTGCGATTGTCGTCGGGGATCAACACCGTCGTGATGCCCGCGCGATGCGCCGCGAGGATCTTTTCTTTGAGCCCACCGATCGGTAGCACGCGGCCGCGCAGCGTGACCTCACCGGTCATCGCGACGGTCTGACGCACGGGAATCCGCAGCAGCGCGGACGCCATCGCGGTCGCCATCACGATACCCGCGGAGGGGCCGTCCTTCGGGATCGCGCCCTCCGGGAAGTGGACGTGGATGTCGACCTTGTTCTGGAAATCGTTCGACAGGCCGAGCGTGCCGGCGCGCGAACGCAGGTAGCTCATCGCCGCTTGCGCGCTCTCCTGCATCACGTCGCCGAGCTTGCCGGTGAGCGTGAGCTTGCCCTTTCCGGGCACGACCGTGACCTCGGCGTGCAGCATGTCGCCGCCGAACATCGTGACCGCGAGCCCGTTCGCGAGACCGATCTCGTCGGCCTTCTCGATCTGCGCCTCGCGATACTTCTCCACGCCGAGCCAATCGCCGAGCCGATCGATCACGACCTCGAAGACCATGCCCTCGGCCTTGTTGGCGACGAGCCACTCCTTCGCGATCTTGCGACACACCGTCGCGATCTCGCGCTCGAGCGACCGCACGCCGGCCTCGCGCGTATAGCGATGGATGATCGCGGTGAGCGCTTCATCCGTCCACGTGATGTTCAGATCCTTCACGCCGTTGTTCTCGGCCTGCTTCGGGATCAGGTACTGGCGCGCGATCGCGATCTTCTCCCACTCGGTGTAGCCGGGGAGCTCGATGATCTCGAGCCGATCCTGCAGCGGCAGCGGAATCGCATGCTGCTGGTTCGCGGTCGTGATGAACATGACGTCGGAGAGGTCGTAGTCGAGATCGAGATAGTGATCGTTGAACGCGGCGTTCTGCTCGGGATCGAGCACCTCGAGCAGCGCGCTCGCCGGGTCGCCCCGGAAGTCCATCGACATCTTGTCGATCTCGTCGAGCAGGAACACCGGGTTGTTCGAACCGGTCTTCTTGAGCGACTGGATCAACTTTCCCGGCAACGCGCCGATGTACGTGCGGCGATGGCCGCGAATCTCGGCCTCGTCGCGCACCCCGCCGAGCGATTGCCGCACGAACTTGCGCGCGGTCGCGTTCGCGATCGAGCGCGCGAGCGAGGTCTTGCCGACACCGGGCGGTCCGACGAGGCACAGGATCGGGCCGCGCTGCTTGGGCACGAGCGACTGCACCGCGAGGTACTCGAGGATCCGCTCCTTGACCTTCTTGAGGCCGTAGTGCTCGGCATCGAGCACCGCCTCGGCTTCGTTGATGTCGTGGCGGTCCTCGGTCTTGTCTTCCCACGGGAGCGCGATCACCCAGTCGAGGTAGTTCCGCACCACGGTCGCTTCGGCGCTCATCGGAGACATCTGCTTGAGCTTCTTGAGCTCCTTGCCGCAGCGCTCCTTGGCCTCCTTGCTCATCTTCTTCGCTTTGATCTTCGCCTCGAGCTCCGAGAGCTCGTTCTTGAACTCGTCGCGGTCACCCAGTTCCTTCTGGATGGCCTGCATCTGTTCGTTGAGGTAGTACTCCTTCTGCTGCTTCTCCATCTGCTTCTTGACGCGAGTGCGCAGCTTCTTCTCGACCTGGCGGATCTCGATCTCGCCCTGCATGAGCTCGCCGAGCCGCTCGAGGCGCGCCGCCGGTGAGGGCGTCTCGAGGAGCTCCTGCTTGTCCTTCAGCTTGAGCGCGACGTGCGCGACGATCGTGTCGGCGAGGCGGCCCGCCTCCTCGATCGTGCGGACGGAGACGAGCATCTCCGGTGGGATGCGCGTGTTGAGCTTCACGTAGTCCTCGAACACGTCCTGGACCGAGCGCATCAGCGCCTGGATCTCGACGGTATCGTCCTCGGGCTCGTCGACGTCGTCGACGTCGCACACGAAGTACGGCTCGGCGTGCACGAAGCCGCGGATGCGCGCGCGCGCGCGGCCCTCGACGAGGACCTTCACCGGGCCCTTCGGGAACCGCAGCAGCTGGATGATGTGACCGACGGTGCCGATCGAGAAGATGTCCTCCTGATTCGGATCGTCGGTCTTCGCGCGTCGCTGCGCCGCGAGCAGCAGCTGCTTGTCGCCGGCCATCGCCTCCTCCAGCGCCGAGAGCGACTTGTCTCGCCCCACGAACAGCGGGACGACCATGTGCGGAAAGACGATGATGTCGCGCAGGGGAAGGAGGGGTAAGCGCATGCAACATTACTTTAGGCCCCATGAGGACTTGGGCAAGAAACCTGTGGCGATCAGGGTGTTTTCGCCACGGCCTCGTGGTTAATTTGCCGCGCTGCTCGTTATCCCACCGCTAACCGATCGGAGTGATCACGTCGACATGTGCGATCCCAGGTAAGCCGGCTTGCCGAGATCCCGGCTGGCATCGCCGGTGCTGTGTCCCGGTCCGTACGCATGTCCGAGACGTTACCCCCCCTCGTCGATGCTTTTCTGCTCGTCGACCAAC
>JANXOP010000070.1 GCA_025357755.1 Kofleriaceae bacterium
CGCCGGCTACCGCCAAGAACGCGAACGGAGCAGCAACGACAACTACCGCATCAAAAAACAAGAACCGTAACCAGTCACGCAGCGAGGTCGATGGGGAGATGTAGTTGTCGTTGTTGGGTGGATGTAATTGACGTCAAGCACCAGGTCGCGCTCGGCCGATTCCTCGACTTCGGCTTCGTGCCGCCCGACAACGGCATCGTCGAGCGGCTGCACGTCCGGGCCGCGCTCACGCGGAAGAACTTCCTCTTCGCGGGCGCTGACTCCGGCGGTGAGCGCGCCGCCGTCGCGTACACCGTCCTCGGCTCGTGTCGCCTCGCGGGCGTGGATCCTGTCGAGTACCTCGCCGACGTCCTGCCGAAGCTGACCCGCCGGATCCGCCTGCTCGATCTTCCGTCGCTCTTGCCGTCGCGCTGGGCCGCCGCGCGTGCAGCGGCGTCCTCGACGTCCTCGACGTCCTCGACGTAGCCCGCGCCAACCACGGCTACCCAGTCGCGATCAAGAGGGCGATCCCGGCGCGGTCTACCGGACGCTCACACACGTGTCGACGATGCAGCGATATCGTCGACACGAAACCCAACCGCGGACGGGACCCACGTCGGCATCCGCCGGGCCAAACACCGCGCGGTCCCGTATCCCATGGCCATGGAGGCCAAGCCCCCCTCCGGTCGGCCTACTCGCGGCACCGCATCGCGGGCATCGCCCTGGACGCGCCGCCTCGGGGGATGGCGGCCGTGCGTTCCATGTCTTGACGTCGAGCGTGGGGTGAACGATGAATGAAGTGCGCTGGATCGGCTTCGTCACAGGGTCCGACCCGGAGCACGACGTCGGCGGTGCTTGAACACCGTCGACGTCACCTTTTTCGGCGAGCACTACGCTCAGATCCGGATAGTCGGAGGACGCTTCTACATCAAGGAGCCGGATCCTGACCAGGCATCGCCGGTGATGGCGATTGATTCGCCGACCATCAACCAGCCCGCCTCAAAACCCCGTGTTCTCCATCGACGGAGCTGCTCGCTAACACCTGACACTCGCGCGACCTGTGCCGCGAGTCTCATGAACTGCTCGAACGTGCTTTCACCTGTTTGCACGTTACTAAGCGCAAGTGCCGCGGCAGTTTCGAGCTCGGTCACGGCAGCGTTACCTCACCGAGGAGACGATATGACGTCTGTGCAAACGAGAGCCGTCCTGACAAATCGAACCGACAGCCTTCCTGACACTCCGACGGCCGCACGCTTGACGTGATTCACGTGATCACGCTGTAGGCGTTATTACGTGCTGGGCCAGCACCACCATCGATGTGTTCGAGGAATCTCTGGTTCTGGATCGATGCCAAACTCACAAGCGAGCCCATGCAATGCGTCATCCGTTTCAGAATCACGCTGCTCGTCTAACGCGGCGTACGCAACACTGTCACGATAGAGTCCGCAGACGAACTCGAGCTGACTCCGTAGTTTCACCGCATCGATCGCATCGTCCTCGTTGCCGATGCCAACTGCGCGTTCCATCCGAGCGCCCCATCGACCGAGCAAAGTTGTCAGTCCCCGTTGCGCAGCCAGGGCTGGTGCCGTGCGAACGACGAACTCATCGTGGTTTGCTGACACTCGCGCGACCTGCGTGGCCAGTTCCATGAACTGCTCGAAGCGGCCTTCGCCTGTCTCGGCCTTGTGGAGCGCGGTTACCGCAGCCGTTTCAAGTTCAGTCATGGGACCTTCACGGGCATGTAGGTTGCGATTGCAGCGTCGCCGGATCCGTCGACAAACACAATGCACTTGGCGCCGTTCGGCGTCGTGTACGTAACGCTGCTGCCGTCAGATAACTGAGACGAGAGCACCGGACCCGCCGTTCCGTTCTTGATCGTTTCGCGGGCCTCTTTCAGGTAGAGCGCCATCTCCTGTTCCGGAGGTGGCATGTTCTGCATCTCAACCGAGTGCTTGTGGGCATGATAGGCGGCGTCGTGGGCGTCGCGGAACGAGAGCGAGTCAGCAACAGACTTCAGCTTGCCTGGAAGGTCCGCCGCTGTAGCGTTGCCGGTGGATCGAGTGCCCACAGCATTTTCGCCCTTCAAGGCACTCAAGTTGCGCTCGAGCGACGCATCGGCCGCTTCAGTTCCCACGGTTTCGCCCGCAGCAGTCGTGCTGCCCATCTGCTGGACGGCCACCTCGCGCGCAGCTGCACGAACCTTGGCTGGATTGCTGACCTCACGCTCGAACATCGACTTGGCAACTTGCTTGCGCACGGTCTCAATTGGTGTTGCCGGCGACGCTGCTTGCTTTGCCACTACCTCCGCCTCGTACTTGTTTGCCAACCCATCGGTGCGTTGTTCGACTTCGGCAGCATAAAATTGGACGTCGGCAACGAACTGGCGCGCGGTCGGCGGCGACTTGCTGAGGGCCCACTCACCAGCCTGCTTCAAAATCGTTCTGTTCTTGAATGCGATTTCATTCCTGAGATCCCATAGGCGCGTTTGGTCGTCCACGGACATCTTTTGAAAGACTGCAGCGCGCGGGTCGGTCGCCGCAATGCCGAGTGTCGCAAGCACCGCGTCCGACACCTGAGCCGCATTTGCTGAGAGTCGATTCTTGAACCGCAAGCGATAGCCTTTGCCGGCGGTTTTCTCGAAATACTCCCAATCCGCGTCGGTCGGCCCCTTCTGCTTGCAGGTCTGGACCAAGCGATCTCTGTCCGCGGCGTCGATTGCGTTGAGTTTTTCTGCGGTGATATCCAGTTCGCCATGGATATCGAGCCGGCCGTCTGGTCCGACAGCGACTTCCGCGGATGCGCGTTCGCCGTAGTGCCCGAGTAGCGAGTCTGCGAGACCCGGCGCGTCTTTCATCGAGCGTGCCCACCGTTCGGTTTCGCCGGCGTTCTTCGCGTGCATCGCCTCGAACGCCTTCAGCCGCGCGCGGTCGGAGCTGATTCCATAGCGCTTCGCGACGTCACTCGCTGTGGATGTCTTCTCAGTGATAAAAATCGTCTCGCCGGTGGAGGTCTTGACCTTATAGGTCCTCGCCTCGCCCTCCTTCGTCGGAACGTCATCCCACGTCCCACCTGCGGCCTTATGCTGCGCTTTCAGAGCCGGAATCTCGTCGGGTGCAGCCTCGAAGTGGTTCGGGATATCGGTTTCGAGACCGATCATGGACTTGGTCGCCTTGGAGGCGTTCGAGAACTGATCCAGCGACTTGAGATGATCGTTTACTTCCCTGAGCGGACCCTTGGTTTCGGACTCGCCCGACGCCTTCATCTTTTCGCGAACTTCCTCAAACGCCGCCTTCTCGGCGTTGAGCTGCGCCATGTCTTTGTTGATCAGATCGTGAATCTGGAGATCAGAGACCGACGTGCCCTTGAAATTGCCCGTCATCGCCTCCAGTCGGTCCGCGAGAGCCCCTGCATTGGCCCACTTCGTCCCTCGATACGCTGCCTTGATCTTCAGGGAGGTGAGTTTCGACTGGGCCAACCGGCCCACGATGACCATGACGATCGCTTGCGCGAGTCCCATCAGAACCATCTCGTGGACCTGCTCATCGGTGAGGTCCTTCCCGTCTATCAGCGCCTCGATCTTCGCCTGCGCGTAACCGGCGAAGACTCCGGCGCCACCAGTGGCGACCGTCTCGGCCACCTTTTCTGCGCCATCGCCTGCCTTCTCGGCGATGATCTTGCCGACGCCCGAGGCCTCGAAAAGTTTGCCTACGCCGCGAAGGGCGCCGAACATGATGATGTTCTTTGTGAACTCCGAGACAATCGCGCCAGCGCTGTGATCCTTGGACAGGAGAAGGTTCGACGCGAGCGAGAACGTGGTGGTCTCGGCGACGAACCCGGCGACCGCGGTTGCGTTGCGGCCCCAACCCAGCCCCGTGGTGACCGCACCGACTGTTTCTGCGCCCTCCACACCAGCCGCGACAACGGTTGCACCACCGACTAGGCCTTCGACGATCGTGCCTACACCCATACTCACGATCGTGATCACGACCATGCCGATGAGCTTCGCGAGCATCTGCTTTGCTTGCGCCTTTTGAGCAACCTTTTTTACTCTGCCGAGATAGCTCTGAAATACGGGGGAGACGAGCTTCTCGTACTTCGTCTGGGCTTCGTCGATGTGGCTATTCTTGATGTCTGCGTACACCGCCTTCCATTGCGCGTAGTACCCGCTGCCTTCTTGTTTCAGGGTCGCGAGTGTCCCGCCGTCACCCGTCACGAACGCCCAGAATCCCTCGAGATCGACGAGCGTACGAAATGCTTGGTCCACCGATTCCGCCTGCAGCACTACGTTGGCCTCGAAGACGAGCTTCCGGCTCTCTTCTGGGACCTTCTCGGTCGACGGGGCCACCTTCGTCGGGTCCGCCGCGACCTGCGCTCGCATAAGCCCAATCTTCTTGCGGAGCTCGACTTCCCGTGGCCCGAGCTCTTTGGGTTTGAAGTCGTTGTTGACGTTCGAATCCTTGTCCTGGTTCGGGAGATCCGCGGCCGCTTGCGGCGTTGCGAGTTGTTGTTCGAGAATGTCCATTTCGAGCGTTGCCGAGTGTCGATGCGCAGCTTTGACCATTGCCTCCGCGGTCTTCACCGCGTCCGAAGCAACGATTGCCTCGCCCCACATCGAGGCATCATCGAACAGAGCCTGACGCTGCTGTTCGGGCATTCCGTCTCGCGTCTCCTCTTTCGAGAGATCAACCTTGAACTCCGCCGCGTACGCCTTCTGCCGATTGCGGTCAGCCTCGAGGCCCTTCGCCGCCGCTTTGATGATTTCGAATTGAGCGCGGGACTGAACGTCCCACTTCTTTGTCTCCGCATCGTTGTTCGCGGCCTCGAGTTTCGTGGCGCGCTCCGAAAGCCGGTTCGAATACTCCCCGAGAAGCCCGTAGCCGAGCATCGTCGCGGCATCCGCAACTGATGTCCGAATCTTTAGTGCGTTCGTGCGGATCTGCGCGATGACCGCGGCCGCTGTATTCGTGCTCGGAATGCCCAGCGACTGCGCCTGGTTCAGAGCGACCTCGTCGACGAAGCCGTCCTGTTTCGCGTCCTTCAGGCCCTCGATCAAGTTGTCGTCGCCATGCGCTTTGACGCCATAAAGCGGGTGAGCGACCTCGATTCGGTACGCCTGCTTCTGGTCATTGAACAGAGTCAGCGCGATCTGTTCGGCCGGCGCCGCGTTCGGCAAGGTGAGTCGATACCAATTCTTCCGATGTGGATCCGTCTCTTGGACGAGGGCGCCGGCTGGCAGCGCGCTCATCTGCTTCGGCGAACCAACAAGATCTGGATGCTCCTTCGCAAACAATCCCTGATCGATGTCGAGCACCCCTCCCGCGGCCAGCGCGACGAGGATCAGCGGATCGATCGGGTGCGAGACCATCAACCCGTTCGGCGTAGGCTCGCCGACCGTCGCCAGCTTGGCCTGGACATAGCGCGGAACTTCACGCGCGAGTGACTCGTTGGTACGTCTCGCGATCGCGTTGCCGATCGTGATCCCCGCGCCTTCGAAGTAACGGTCTGGTCCGAAGTTGGACTGTTTCGTCTTGTCCTGACGGTCCTCCGGTTCCGTCGGATCCTTGTAAGAGGTCTGGCTCATCACGCGAGCCTGATCGACGAGCACCCCGGGGCTTTCCGGCTTGAGAATCTCCGTGAGATTGACGTCGCCGCTGCGGAACTGGGCGGCGAGTGCCTTCGCAAACTTCTGATTGCCGCCGGAGCTCCATTTCACGGCCGCGTCGCCCGTCGCAAACGGATACGTCGCGATCTGATCGGCTGCGGTGGCCGCAATTTCGTGTTCGTGCTCGTTGAAGTACGACTTCGAGTTGACGTCTTTTGCGGCCTCGGTCGAGCACCGCTGCAGCTGCACGTTCGTCCGCATCGCCTCGCTCGCGCGGTTCGCGAATCCGTTGAACCGAGCGAGGTTCGAGTTGCCGGCCATCGCCCCTTCCGCAACATGGTCCGCGTTGGTCTCCGCGGACTGTTCCTCGGCGCCGATCGGCTTCGCGCGCTCGGTCGGATCTTTCGCCGCGTCGCGCTGCTGCGCCGTGTGAGCGAGCTCGTGCGCGAGCAAGGCGTCACCGGCCACCGTGCCCTGCTTCGGCGCGTTGGAGCTCATCACGACGTTGTTGCCCGCGGCAAATGCGACGGCGCCGTGCTCGGCCGCCATGGCGTCCGCCTGTGCACCGCGGTGGATCCGTGCGTCGCCCGCCCCCATCGGCGCAGCTGCCTTCTGATCGACCGCCTCGCCGGCTCCGAGCTGTTGCTCGAGGCCGTCGAGCGATTTGCGCTGGACGTTCGCGCCCGACGCCGCAGGCGCAGTCGTCGTCGTCGTCGTCGCCGCAAGGCTCGGCTCGGCAGCCGCGAGCTCCGGCGGAAGCTTGTGGTTTTGCGTCCAGTACTTCACGCCCGCACGCACACGCTCCATCAACATCGGGATGAGTGCCGCAGCAGAGCTCACGTCGCGCGAGCCTGGAATCCAACGATTGATCAGTTGGAGCGCGGACTCGGCCGGCAAGGCGCTGTACTTCGCGAAGTACTGCTCGATGTAAGGGCACCCGATCGCCGAGCCGAGACGTCCGAGCTCTTCGTTCGCGACCGCGATCACCTGCGGTTTCAAAGATGCGAGGAAGGCTTGTTTGAGCACCTGCCCTGCCACGAGCGGACCGGCGTCGACCAGCATCTTCGCAGGCTGAGCGTCGGTATCTTCTTTTCGCTGCACCGCCTGCGAGCCGCCGCCGGACCCGGCTCCATCGAGAAGTCCTTCGGCCGACTTGCCGGCGACTACAGCATCGGCGACGGCATCGGCATGCTGCTCGTACGGATCGCCCTTGCCGGCATCGATGCCGCCCTTGAGCTGGACGCCGGCCTGTTGTTGAACGACGTGCGCTGCTTCGTGCGCCGCGGTGTGGAGATCGGGGGTGTTCGCGAACGCGACCTTGTCACCGATCGCGTACGCCGACGCTCCGAGCGCCTTCGACGACGCAGCCGCATCGCCACCGGTCTTCGAGCGAACGTGCGAGATGTCGTGCTTGCCGAACGACGCCTGGATCTGATCGTGATGTGGCAAGCGATCGCCTGCGGACGCAACGCCTTCGTTGGCAACCGCCGCAGGAGCGTCGGCTTGTTGCGCGCCATTCGCCTTGCGCTGGACCGTCGCATCGGGCGCAGGAGCGG
>JANXOP010000108.1 GCA_025357755.1 Kofleriaceae bacterium
GTCGGCGCAACGCGTCGGCGAGCGAATGCAGAGCCGTCAACGCGGGCGTGGCGAGTGTCGTGCGCTTGTGGCGCAGCATCACTTCCATACGCTCCTCGTGGCCGGCTGCGATCTCCTCGCGCTTCGTCGCGACGATCCGATCGAGGATGCTGGCTTTGGGCTCCATCACTCCACCCCCGCGAACTCGGCCGCGACGAGCGTTTGCAGATCGGCGACGTCATTCTCGACCGGCGTCTGACTGACCTCGCGCCACTTGTGGAGCACGAGCCGCGCAGCGCCGGACCTGGTGGTCGCGACGGCGCGCTCGTATTGCGACGGTAAGCGCGCCTCGACGAACTCGTTCTCGAGTAGTTCCAGGCCGAGCGCCGCGGTCATCGCCGAGGCGCGAAGCACCGCCTCGAGCCGCTCGCCGTGATCGGTCTGATGACCGGCGAGCACCTTGATCAAGATGGCGGCATTGTGCGCAGCATCGCCGCCCGCGAGGCCCTCGGGATCGAGCTCGTCGGTGCCGAACGAGCGCGGGGTGAGTGTCAGCGTACGAAGCTCGCCGCGATCCCACAGCGCCACGAAGGTCTCGCCGCGCACCGCGATCTCGTCGAGGCCGCCAGCACCGTGCACGACCGCTGCGCGGCGTAGCCCGAGCGCACCGAGCGCTGCGGCGACCGGCTCGCACCACTCGTTCGCATAGACGCCGACGACTTGATGGCGAACATTCGCCGGGTTCGTGAGCGGCCCCAGCAGGTTGAAGATCGTGCGCGTGCCGAGCTCGCGACGCGCGACCGCGACGTGCTTGGTCGCGGTATGAAATCGCGGTGCGAACGCGAAGCCGATCCGCGTCGCCGCGATCGCGCGCTCGACCGCGGCGGGTTCGGCATCGACCGTGATGCCCAGGCTCTCGAGCACGTCGGCGGAGCCGCACTTGGACGACAACGCGCGATTACCGTGCTTCGCGACGACCGCACCGGATGCGGCGAGTAAGATCGCGGCGAGCGTCGAGACATTCACCGTCCCGATGCCATCGCCACCCGTGCCGCAGGTATCGATCGCGTGCTCGGCATCGCACTGGAGCGGCAACGCGCGCGCGCGCATCGCCATCGCCGCGCCGACCAGCTCGCTGACCGCCTCGCCCTTCGCACGGAGGGCGACGAGAAACCCGCCGATCTGTGCTGGGGTCGCGCCGCCATCCATGATCTGGCCGACGACATCGGCCATCTCTTCGCGCGCGAGATCCTGGCGCGCGAGCGCCTTCGCGATCGCGCGCACGATCGCGGTCATCTAGCTCCTTGCGAGGGCGCTGCCATCTCCAAGAAGTTCGCGAGCAGCGCCTTGCCCGCGGTCGTCATGATCGATTCGGGATGGAACTGCACGCCCTCGACGCGAAGCTCCTTGTGACGGACGCCCATGATCTCGTCTTCCCAGGTCTTCGCGGTGACCTCGAGACACTCTGGCAGCGATTCCGGCGCGATCACGAGCGAGTGATAGCGCGTGGCGATGAACGGATTTTCGACGCCGGCGAACAGGCCCTTCTCGTCGTGGAAGATCTTCGAGACCTTGCCGTGCATCACGCGCGGCGCACGCACGACGCGACCGCCGAACACCTGGCCGATGCTCTGATGGCCGAGGCACACGCCGAGGATCGGGAACTGCCCCGCGAGATCGCGGATCACGTCCATCGAGATGCCCGCTTCGTTCGGCGTGCAGGGGCCCGGCGAGATCACGATCGCTCGCGGTGCGAGTGCGCGAATCTGGTCGATGGTGATGGCGTCGTTGCGCTCGACCTGGACGTCCGCGCCGAGCTCGCCGAGGTACTGCGCGAGGTTGTACGTGAACGAATCGTAGTTATCGACGAGGAGTACCCTCACGGCTGCGCCGTCCTTGCCATCGCGACCGCACGCAGCACCGCGCGCGCCTTGTTCACGGTCTCCTGATACTCCAGCTCGGCCACCGAATCAGCGACGAGGCCGGCTCCGGCCTGGACGTAGATCGTGTCGCCGGTCGAGACCAACGTGCGGATCGCGATCGCGAGATCCATGTTGCCGGTGTAGCTGATATAGCCCACGGCGCCACCGTAGATACCCCGCTGCTGCGGCTCGAGCTCGTCGATGATCTCCATCGCGCGGATCTTCGGCGCTCCCGAGAGCGTGCCGGCCGGGAACGCCGCGCGCAGCACGTCCAACCAGGTCTTGCCCGCCGCCAGATCGCCCACGACGTGCGACGTCATGTGCATGACATGCGAATAGCGTTCGATCACCATGCGCTCGACGACCTTGACGCTACCGACCGCGGAGACGCGCCCGACATCGTTGCGCCCGAGATCGATCAGCATCAGGTGCTCGGCGAGCTCCTTCGGATCGGCGAGCAGCTCGCGTTCGAGCGCCTCGTCCTGCGCCGGGGTCTTGCCGCGCGGCCGCGTGCCCGCGATCGGACGGAGCTCGACGCGACCATCGCTCAACCGCACGAGCGTCTCGGGCGAGGCGCCGGTGATCCGCGCCTCGGGAAACTCGAGGTGGAACATGTACGGTGACGGGTTGATCACGCGCAGTGCGCGATACACGTCGAGCGGGCGCGCCCCCGCCGCCGGCTCGGAGAACCGCTGCGACAAAACGACCTGGAACACATCGCCCGCGAGGATGTACTCCTTCACCCGATCGACCGCGGCGACGAAATCGTCCTTGGTGAACGAGCTCGGAGGCACGGCTTCGTCGTCGGTGCGCGGCAGCTCCAGCGTGGCCAAGGGTCGGCGCGGCTGGCGCAACGTATCGACGATGTCATCGATACGCTCGCACGCACTCGCGTACGCGGCCTCGGCTTTTTCGGGCCGCGTGACGTACGGCGTCGCGACGACCTTGAGGGTCTGGCGAAGGTTATCGAAGATCAACAGCGTGTCGGTGATCACCATCGCGAGCGGCGGAAGGTCGACGCCAGGGCGCGCGCGCGCCGGCAGGTCCTCGAACGCGCGCACGCAATCGTAGGCGATCCACCCGACGGCGCCGCCCCAGAATCGCGGCAAGCCCGGCACGTCGACGGGCTTCATGTCGCCCATCACTTCGGCGAGCGCCGAGGTCGGATCCGGTGTCGGCCACGTCGCGGTCCGCGGCGGGCCATCGCCATCGACGTCATACCAGGTCACGGTCGCGTGGCCCGCGGCCCAGGTGACAACGGCGCGCGGCGCGACCCCGATGAACGAATACGCGCCCCAGTTCGAGCCGCCGACGACCGATTCGAGCAGGAAGCTGTGCTCGCCCGCGCCGAGTGCGGCGTAGGCCGAGACCGGGGTATCGCCGTCTGCGAGCAGCTCGCGGTACACGGGGATCAGATTCCCGTGCGCGGCCGCCGCGACGAACTGCTCGCGACTCGGCGTATACACGTCCCTCTTATACCGCGGTACAAACCGGGTATGCATCCCGCCCTCGCCAAGACGATCGCCGATGTCGACCCCGAAATCGCCGAGCTGATCGCTAAAGAAGAGCGCCGCCAGCGCGATTCGATCCGCTTGATCGCCTCGGAGAACTACGTCTCCGGTGCGGTCCTGGCCGCCACGGGTTCGATCCTCACGAACAAGTACAGCGAAGGCTACCCCACCAAGCGCTACTACGAAGGACAGCAGTACATCGACCAGATCGAGCAGCTCTGCATCGAGCGTGCGAAGGCGCTGTTCGGCGCCGACCACGCAAACGTCCAGCCGTACTCCGGTTCACCAGCGAACCTCGCGGTGTACTTCGCGTTCTTGAAGCCTGGCGACACCGTGATGGGCCTGGGGCTCCCCGCCGGAGGTCACCTCACGCACGGCTGGCCGGTCTCGATCACGGGCAGCTACTTCAAGGCGGTCCAGTACGGGGTGCGTCGGGATACCCATCGCATCGACATGGACGAGGTTCGCGAGCTCGCGCTGAAGGAGCGTCCGAAGTTGATCTGGTGCGGTGGGACTGCCGTGCCGCGCACGATCGAGTTCGCGGCGTATGCCGAGATCGCGAAAGAAGTCGGGGCGATCCTCGCCGCCGATATCGCGCATATTTCCGGACTCGTCGCGGGTGGCGCGCATCCGTCGCCGGTGCCGTTCGCCGATGTCGTCTCGACCACCACGCACAAGACGCTGCGCGGGCCGCGCGGCGGCATGTTGATGTGCAAGACCGCGCATCAAAAAGCGATCGACAAGGCGGTGTTCCCCGGCTTGCAAGGCGGCCCGCACAATCACACCACCGCCGGCATCGCGGTCGCACTCAAGGAAGCCGCGACCGAAACGTTCAAGCAGTACGCGAAGCAGATCGTGGCGAATGCCAAGGCACTCGCGGCCACGCTCGTGGAACATGGCTTCGATCTCATCACCGGCGGCACCGATAACCACCTGGTGCTCGCGGACCTCACGTCGAAGAACATCTCGGGCAAGATCGCGGCGAAGGCGCTCGATGCTGCTGGCATCGAGCTCAACTACAACTCGGTTCCGTTCGATCCGCGGAAGCCCTTCGATCCGTCGGGCATCCGGCTCGGCACGTCCTCGGTCGCGTCGCGCGGCATGAAGGAGGCAGAGATGAAGCAGATCGGCGCGTGGATGGCGCAGGTCGTAGCGGCGCCTGCCGACACCGCGCTACACGCCAAGATCTCCGGCGAAGTCCGCGAGTTCTGCGCGAAATTTCCCGCTCCCGGGATTTTGCTCTGATCGACCTCGAATTCTAGTCACAACGCTGCGGGTGCCCCGCACTATCTCTTCGTGGGGACAACACCAGAGGTAGCGCGCACTCCCGAGCCGGTGTCCGCGATTGCACCGCAATCGCAGCCCGTCGGTTCGGACCCAGCGGTCATTCGCAAGCTGATCGCGGATGCGCATGGCGACGTGCCGGCGTCCGCGAAGCTGGTCCAGGACAACGCACCGATCCGCTCGCAGCTGATCGAGCAGATGCAACAGGACCTCGGCAATGCGTTCGTCCAGAAGGTCATGCAGGAGATCCGGCACGCGGGCACGACGAATGCCGCGGCGACCGCAGAGCTCGCGAACGTCGAGTCGGGATGCAAGACCGAGAAGGCATCACTCCAGACCAGGACCGCGAACAGCGCGAGCGCGATCAAAGCCGCGATCGGTAACGGTGACCGAGTGGCGCTCGCGCAAGCCGTCGAGTCGAGTGCAGCCGCTCTCGACGAAGCCGAGCTTCACGTCACGATGAGCCGGCAGGAGCTCGATAGCGCGGAGAAAAAGGATTCCGCGGCGTGGAAGACCGCCGATGCCGCGTGCCGCGACCTCGACAAGCTCGTGTCGCAACGCGCAGCCGAGATCCTTGCAGCCCTGGCGTTGCCGAACGCCGCGACGAGTCCAGGTGGCGGCGATTCGCTCGCCACCGATATCCGCGGGCGCGGGCGCGCGATGGCGGTCCGTCTCGACGGCGCGAACAAGTTCACGGAAGCGACCGCCCATGCCGCGACGCTCCACGGCAAGGCCAGATTCGATGCGGCTCAGCGCGTGCGCGACCAGCTGGTGCTCCTACCGACAGCGGACCGCGCCTTCGTGGTGTCGATCATCCGTGCGCACAGCGCGCCGCCCGACATCGTCGATTTCTACGAGGGCAAAGGTCAGGCGTTGCGCGCCGTCGGTGGGAGCATCGAGGTTGGCGGCGGCGGCAACAGCGCGGGCGATGCGGCTGGTCAAGGTGGATTCTCGGCGAGTCCCGCGACGCTCAACAAACCAGGTGCCGATCAAAAGCTGTCAGCCGATGGAACGACGGGTCAGTTCGGCGGCAGCGTCGACAAGAAGCTGGGCACGGCCGCCGATGGGGTCACGAAGGGCACGGGGAGCTACGGCGCGGGCGCGGATTTCCGCGCCGACGACGGTTCGATGCGCTTCGAGGGCGGCAATTTCTCTGCGGGCTACTCGATGCCGGGACAACCCTCGATCAAGGTGAATAGCGGCTACACCCAATCGACCTCTCCGCCCACGTTCGACGGCAAGAACTGGATCGTGGCGTGGTCGGTGAGCGAGAGCGCGGGCGCGGGCACCGGTCGATCGACGACGTCGCGTGCGCCCGTGACGTCGCTCAATGGCACACCGGGCGGATCGGGCGCGAGCGCTGGCGGCGACTTCAAGATCTCGGGCAACTACGTCAAGGGAGGCTCGAAGGTCTACCCCGATGCGGCGGCAGCGCAGAAGGCCTACGCGGATGGTGCGTTCGAGATCCAAGATCCGGATCTCCTCTCTCACAAGCTCCCCGACACCGGTCACGTACTCGGGATGAAAGATGGTGAGACCGCGACCCTCGGCCAGGGCGGCGATATCGGCCTCTCGGGCAACGTCGGGATGTCGGGCGTCTCGGCATCACTCGGGGGGACCGCGGGAGACAGCACCGACGTGAAGTTGACGCGTGCGCCGAACAACAAGCTCGTGGTCACGTTCCGGGAGGTCGGTCATCAGGGCGTCAGCGGCAGCATCGGGACGACCGGCATCTCCGGCGGCGGTGGGCTGGGTCGTGCGACCGCGACGTCGGTGACCTGCGAGTTCGACCTGTCGACCGAGGCCGGCAAGGCGGCGTATGCCACCTGGTCGGCGGATTCGACGAAGACCCCGATCGAGACCACGGGTGTCCGGATCATCAGCCGAGGGACCGGAAGCTTCTCGTCTTCGAACGTCGGCATCGGCATCGGTATCACCGCTCTGAACGGCAGTGCCAGCACCACGGCGACGACGGGCGAGTTCGTCGAGAAGACCGCCGACGGCAAGCACGACCAGAGCACGATCGTCGGAACGAACGCCGACAACATCAAGGACTTCTCGCTCGTCACGCCCGACAAGAAGGTCCGCAGTGATTCACTCGAGATCACGACGACCGACGGCGACACCGCCAATTCGTCCTACGTGATCAAGACCGCGGTGCAAGGCCAAGCCGATGCGGCGTGGACGAACGGCGAACTCGGCAAGACGATGGGCGAGCCGAACGCCACGGGCAATGCGCTCGACGGTGCGAAGTCGAGCGGCAAGTGGGCGATCGAAGGCTCGTACACCAAGGCACAGATCGACGACTTTCAAAAGCGCGTCGCGAATGGCAGCGTGACACTTACGAACCATCCCGGATCCGCGGAGCTCAAGGCGGTGCTCTCGAGCCCGCAGGCGAGCGAAAAAGACAAGCAGAACGCGATGGCGCAATGGTTCGCGACGCGCGGACCCGAGGCGTCGAGCGACCTCCGCTCCACGATCGGCACTCCTACGATGAACGTCGCACTCGATGGCGACAAGTACCTCACGGGCTCGGCCGGGTTCGCGGCCGCAGAGGGCAAGCGGATCGAGCTCGAGGATCGCTTTCTCGATCCGAAGCTCGAGGGTGATGCGGTCAAGAAGCTGCTGCAAGATGTCCAGGCGCTCTACGCCGATCAGCTCGAGAAGCGCGATCACATCGCAAATCCCGTGAACTATCCCGAGCTCCCGAATGCATTGCGCCACGAGCTGGTGAAGCAAGTGCAAGGCAACTACCAGAAGATCGCGGCGCTTCGTAACCGGGTCGCTGCCCGCGCGAAGGAAGCCGGGCTCGGAGATCCGGGCACGAATCCCGTGCTCAACATGGAGATGAGGACGGTCTCGACCCATCGTACCG
>JANXOP010000112.1 GCA_025357755.1 Kofleriaceae bacterium
CAGTACCTGCCCAAGCCCCTGATCGCGCGCACGAACGAATGGATCAGCCCGGTGATCACGACCGTGCGCGACCTCGCCCAGCCCGCGCTCGCCGGCGGGATCGAGCTCGGCTACGGCATCCTCTCGGCGCTCGGCATGGGCACCGGCTTCACCCACATGGAGTGGTTCAAGAAGCCGAGTGGCGAGGTGGTGTTCGGCGAGATCGGGTGCCGGCCCGGCGGCGCCCACCTCGTCGATCAGATGAATTACACGTGCGACATCGACCTGTTTCGCGAGTGGGCGCGCGCGGTGTGCTGGCACACGTTCGAGGCTCCGACGACGCGCAAGTACAACACCGCGATCATCTTCAAGCGCGCCCAGGGTCAGGGCCGGATCACGCGGATCACCGGCCTCCGCGAGTTCATGCACCGCTACGGCGAGCACGTCGTCGACGAGCAGCTGCTCCGCCCCGGCACGCTGCGACGTAACTGGAAGCACACGCTACTCAGCGACGGCTTCCTCATCCTGCGCCACCCCGACTGGCGCATCGCGAATCAGCTCGCCGAGATCGTTGCGAACGACATCACGATGTACGCCGAGTAGCGCTACTTCTTCTCGATCGGAAGCGGCAGCTGCTCGGTGATGCCCATCTGCTCCTCGAGCAGCTTGGTCGCGAGGTCCATGAAGTCTTCCTCGGTGATCATGCCGACGAGCTTGCCATCGTGGAGTACCGGCAGGCAGCCGATGCTCAGGCGCCGCATCGTGCGGAGGGCCTCGATCGTCTGGGTCTCGGGCGTGATCGTGACCGCGTCCTTCTTCATGATCTCGGAGACCGGCGTGCGGCGCGGATCTCCGCCACCCATGATGAAGCGCATCACGGCGCGATGCGTGATCACGCCGACGAGGTGATGCTCGAGGTCCTCGACGGGGACGTGCCGGATGCGCTCCCAGATCATGAGGTTCGCGACCATCTCGATCGCGTCGTCGGCGTGGACCGTGAACAGGTCCGAGGTCATGTAGTGCTCGACGCGCTGGTAGTTCTTCGCCGAGACCTTCGCTTCGTCCATGCGAGCCCTCTCCCATTCTGCGACCGGGCGACCCGTGAGCTGGCGCGCGACCGTGGCGGCGACCACGGCGGTCGCACGCTCCGAGAGCGTCGCGCGATCGCGCAGCGAGTTCCACGACGACAGCTGCCAGCGTGCACCGGTGCGCATGGTCTTGACGCGGTTCTCGACGACGCCGAGGTAGTGCTGCACGTGCTCTTCGATGATGCCCTGGCGGCGCAGGCCCGCCGCGGCGAGCGGCAGGAGCTGCTCGAGCACGAGCTCGCGAGCGCTGATCTCGTTGCCATCGAGCCACGTGAAGTTCGAGCCGACGCCTTCGCGCGCGGCCGTGTAGAAGTTCGAGGCGGCATCGTCGAACTCGATGCGGCGCGTGATGTCCTCTTCGCGCGCGCCGATCTCGACCATCATGCCGACCCAGAACGCGGCGTTCGCGACCTCGTCGATCGTGCTGGGGCCCGCGGGCATCAGGCGGTTCTCGATCCGGAGGTGCGCCTTGCCCTCGGTCACGCCGAAGCACGGCCGGTTCCAGCGATAGATCGTGCCGTTGTGCAGGCGCAGTGCCTTGAGCTGCGGGAGCCGGCCGCTCGCGAGCACCGCCATCGGCGATTCGTCGAGCTCGGTGCCGACGAGCGCGCGGAACCGCGCGATGTCCTCCTTGAAGATCTCGACGATCGATTTGCGGACCCAGCGCGTGCCGAAGCTGACGCGGGCCTCGAGCTCGCGATGCACGCTCTTGTGCTTGCGCGTATCGACGGCCTGGCGGAACAGCGCGATCCGGGTCTCGGCCCACAGCCGCCGGTTGAACGCGATCGGCGAGTTCGCGGACACCGCCATCAGCGGGCCCGCGAGCACCTGCGAGAGGTTGTACATGCGCGCGAACTCGTCGGGCGCGACCTGGAGATGGACCTGGAAGCTCGAGTTGCAGGCCTCGACCATCACGGAGTCGTGATCGAGCACGAGCTCGTCGAGCCCCTTGATCGCGACCTCGAACTTGCCGCCGCGCAGCGCGGTGACGATCTTGTTGAGCTCCATGTAGCGCGAGCTCGGCACCATGCTGTCGAGCGAGAGATCGCTCTTCTGCATCGTCGGCAACATGCCCATGAGGACGATCTGCATGCCGAGCTCGCCGGCCGCGACGCGCGCGCGCTCGACGAGCTGATCGAGCTGGCCGTGCAGTAAGCCAAGGCCTGCGCCACCGAGCAGCTGTGGATCGCAGTTGATCTCGAGCTGGAACTGGCCGAGCTCGGTCGTGAAGTGCGCGGGGTCGCGCAGCTTCTCGAGCACCTGGAGCACGCCGCGAGCGGGCCGCCAGCTCTCGTTGAGGAGAAACAGCTCCTGCTCGACGCCGATCCGCCGCACACCTGTCTCGAACAGGTTGTTCTGCAACATGTGCTCGAGCGCGCGAAGGTCATCCAGGATCGCGGCCATGAACTCGCGCTGGCGCTCGCCCTCGAGCTGGCCACCGACTTCTTTGTGCTCTTTGGTCGTCATGTCGCCGTTATTTCGTCCACTCGCCGAGGATCTTCGGCGCCATCTTCCGCCACGTCATCCAGTCATGCGGCCACTCGGGTCCCCACGAATCGACCTGATTCGGGATGCCCTGGCGGCCGAGCACGTTCGCGAAGCCCCACGATTCCCACACGGCCTCCGCTTTGCCTTCGCCGGAGACCAGATCGATAAACCGCGTCTTGAGCACGTCGAGGTGGCGCCCCGCGAGCGACGGGACGAAGTGCAACGGAGAGGACACCAGGTAGTCGTCGGTGAAGTGCTCGGTCTCGAAGAACCGACCGAGTGCGTACGTGCCGCTCATCGCGAGGCAGCGCGCGAACACGTCCGGCCACCGGCACAGAACAGCCGCCGCGTGGAACGCGCCGAACGAGGCGCCGGCGGTCCAGATCTCGATCTCGGGGGACTTGCAGTCGGTCCGGATCGCCGGGACCACTTCATGCCGCACGTGGTGATGGAACTGGTTCTGCAGCCACATCCGATGCTGCGGCGAACCTTCGCCGGTGACGAGCGCCTTGCCAGCGACGCTGTCGCACGAGTAGACCTTGATCTTGCCCGCGTCGATCAGGGGCGCGAGCACGTCGATCATCTGCCAGCGCTCGATCTCCTCGGCATCGCCACCGGCGGTCGGGAAGAACAGCACCGGCCGGCCGACCGTGCCCCAGCGCACGAGCGTCACCGGGCGCTGCACGCGATCGCTATGCCACCGCTCGACGACCTTGTCGTGATGCGCGGCCACTACGCGCTCGCTCCGCCACGGGTTGCCGCATCGTCGGCGCGCCAGGCCTGGACGCGGTTCCAGAACAGCTCGGTGAACATCTCGATCTCGTGCTTGGGATAGAGCGCCGTGACCTTCGCGCGGAACGCATCCTTCGCGGCCTGCGTGCCGAAGAACTCCCACGCGACCTCGTCGAGGTGGCTCAGGTGCTTCGCGCAGAACTCCTCGAAGGCGGCGGTCTCGAAGCGCTCGTTCGCGATCTTCGCGTAGCCCGCGAGCTTCTCGCGATACGGCAGATCCTGCGCGGCGATCGCGTAGAACGGCTCCCAATCGAGGGTCTTCCTGAACTTCTTCTTCGTGACCGCGACGAAGATCGACCACTTGAGGTTCGCCTTCACGAGCCACGGGAAGTGGCGATGGAGCGAGGTGACCTGCGAATCGGGGCACGGATTCGCGAAGTCGATCGGGAACCAGGTGCCCTGCTTGCGCAGCGACTCGCACGAGTTGAAGTCCCAGCCGAAGAACGCGTTGATCGTCAGCGTGGTATCGCGCAACAGCTGCGCTTCGTCGGCCGAGACGAAGTTCTGCTCCTGGGTGTAGCGATCGTGGAGCGGCGCATCGGGGTTGTACTTGACCAGGTGCGTCTGCGGGCCGAGGCCGATGCAGCGCACGAAGCTATCGAACGGATCGACGGCGGCCTGCAGGTGCATGATCGCCTTGCCGCTCTCCTCGTAGTTCTTGCGCAGCGAGGCTTCGTCCTTGATCCGCGTGACCGCGCGCCAGCCGCCACCATCGAACGGCTTCATGAACAGCGGGTAGCCGATCTGCTGCCCGATCGCGCCGAGGTCGAACAACCGCGCGTACGCCTTGAGCGTGGGCGCGAGGTCCGCCGCCGGCTCGTAGGATTTCGGCGGCACCAGCCAGGTCTCCGGGATGGGCATCCCGAGCTGCATCATCGCCGCGTAGGAGGTGTGCTTCTCCATCGACTGCACGGCCCACGGGTTGTTGAGCACGTACAGGTTGTCCATGAGGATGGACTTTTTGATCCACTCGCGACTCGTGTGATACCAGTGCGTCAAGCGATCGAGGACGATGTCGTACTCGCACGGCTGGCGCAGATCGAACGGCTCGATCGAGACGCGCTCGACCTCGACCGCGACGGTGTCGCCCTGGTGTGGGATCGCGAGCTGGAGCTTGCCGAGGATCTGCTCGTAGCAGGCCGGCCAACAGATGTCGGCGCCGAGCGAGAGGCCGATTTTGCGAGTGACGGTGGCCATGCGGTGGGTCCTCTACTCGTACACGTGAAGGAAGGGGCCAGGTAAGAGCCAGGATAAGCCGTCGCGCAGCCGATCGCGCCAGTTCTCCCAGTTATGTCCGTCGCGGGCCTCGACGTAACGCACGTCCATGCCCGTGGAGTTGAGCACCGGCACGAGCGTGCGGTTCTCGTAGATCAGCGACTCGTAGGTGCCGACGCTGACGTACACCTTCTCCGCGATCACCATCGGCTCGGCGCGGTACCGATTCACCATCTGGACGATCCGATCGAAGAGCGGACCGCGATGGTTCCGATCGCCGATATCGGTGAACGCGAACGAGCCCGACTGCAGCAGCAAGCGGCCGTAGAACCCCGGGTAGCGGATCGCGGTCGACATCGATGCGACGGCGCCGAAGCTCGCCCCCATCAGGCAGCGGTTCTGCGGCTCGGCGCTGATCGGCAACAGGCGCTCGACGTACGGCAGCAGCTCCTCGGTGATGAACTTCGCGTGGCGTTCGTCATCGGCATACTCGTTGAGGCGATCCGGCGAGCTGGTCAGGATCACGATCGTATCGGCGATCTCGAGGCGATCGATCAGGTTATCGAGCACCGTATCGAGCGAGGCGTAGCGGACGTAGTCGTGACCATCGTGCGCGACGATCACCGGGTAGTTGCGCGAGCGCTGGAACCGCGCCGGGATGTAGAGCCCGAAGCCGCGCCGACCGAACGTCTTGGAGTCGATCCAGATCTCGTCGAGGTGGCCCTTGGCGGCGGTGGGATCCGGGTTGACCCAGCTCGGCACCTCGTACCCGGTCGCGTGCACGACCGAGTTCGCGCCGAACGGATCGCGGGCGCGGTTCGGGTTGAGCGGATCCTGGATCCACTCGCCGTGGCCGTTGCGCACGACCTCGAGCTTGTACTCGACGCGCGAGCCGGGCGGCAGCTGCAGCGTGAGGTGCCAGATATCGGTGCCCTCGATCCGCGCGAGCTGCTGCGAGCGTTCGAGCCCGAACACCCAGTGCTTGAGGTGCACGGCCTGCGCTTCGCCACGCCACACGAACGTGCAGTTCGCGCCCGAGACGATCGGGAACGAGTTCGCGGCGACGAACGCGTCGACATCTTCGCGCGCCTTGCGCCCGTTGATCAGTGCCTCGATCGCGAGCGTCATACGTGCACGCCACCCAGGTAGGGCGTGCTGAACCGGCTCGCCTCGCCGGTCCAGTTGCGCTCGGCATCGCCCGTGGTCGTGAGCCGGGTCGCGTCGGCGTAGACGAGCTCGCCATCGTCGAACACCATGCGCGCGCCGTGATCCATCGCGACGCAGGTCGCGGGAGCCATGCGGCGTGCGAAGCGCTGGATGCCTGCCGCAGCGCCGAGGTTGATCCGGCGGCGCGCGTCGGGCAGCACGGCATAGCCCGGCACGAGGCCGAAACCGGCGTCGAGAACCTGCGCGATATCCGAGCCGTACGGCGGGTAATCGTGGAACAGGACGATGCGATCGGTGAGCACCATCGCGCCCGCGGACCACGCGATGATCGGTCGATCGCTCGCGGCGCCGAGTACGTCGAAGAGCTGGAGGCGATTGAGCAGCGACGCGACGTGACCGCCGGTGATCACCAGCGCTTCGGTCGGCCCGATCAGCTCGCGCACCTCGTGGCGGTGTTGCGCGATCAGCGGCACGTTCTCGTACGGCCACTCCTTGTCGAAGGCCGCGCGCACGGCCTGACATCGCTCGATGTGATCGAGATCCATGTAGCGGTATTGATCGACGGAGACCTTCTCCTCTTGCGCGAGGAGCTCGGGCTCGACGTACCGCAACGAGATCCGCTTCGCGGCCTCCTCGGTCCCCTCGAGGCGGGTGTGATAGAGGCCCTGCATCTGGCGCAGCCGCTGTTGCCGCGCCTGGTACGCGGTCGCGAACTCTGCTTCGTGCTTGAACACGTCGTTGCCGCGCGCGTGCAACGTGAGGTTGACCGCCGGCACGCCGAGCGCCGTGACGAGCGCTTCGTCGTCGGACTCGCGCTCCTGATAGCCCGCGCGCACGAGCGCGACCGGACCCTTGATGCCCAGGTCTCGGACCAGCGCACCAACATCGGGCGTCGGGCCCTGCGGGCCGAGCAAGACGACCTTGCGGGTCACGCCGCGTGGACCTTCACGGTACGACCGACGGAGTCCATGATCTCGCGCAGGCGATCGTAATCGGGGTGCTTGAGACGAATCCACGCGTTCGCCATGTAGCCGGCCTCGACGCCTTGCGTCGGCGTACCGGCCGCGGGCGTGTGCCAATCGATCAAGCAATCGCCGTATGCTTCACGCACCGCATCGAGCCCGTCGTAGTGCGTGATCCGACCATCGCGATCGGGGCGCAGCGCGATGATGCCTGTCGAGAACCGCCGCGATGGACGCTGCGACGGGCGGCCCGCGGCGATCAGCATCGACCACTCGCGATAGAGATCCATGTCGTTGCCGACGTTGTAGAGATCCCACGCGCGCACGCCCGGCGGCCGACACCCGATCTCGGAGAACCGCAGGCCCTTGGGCCCCGCGAACCACTCCATGTGGGTCGCGGAGGTCTCGATATCGAGGATCTCGACGACGCGCTGGCCCATCGCCTTGATCTCGTCGTAGCCCGAGACCGCATCGATCCGATTCGTCGCGATGAACTGCGGCGAGATCCAGCGCGTCCGCATCGCCTCGAGCACGTTTGGATAGTAGTGACAGACGAACTCGTGAACGATGCGACCGCGGAGCGTGAGTGTATCGAAGAAGCCCTCGTGGCCCTCGACGAACTCTTCGATCGCGACAGAGCGACCGTGCTGCAGGCCGAGCTCGTGCGCAGAGAGCTCGAGCTCGCGGTCGCTGTCGACGCGCGACGCGCCCGATGCACCGGCGCCATCGCGTGGCTTCAGGATCAGCGGATAGCCAACCCGCGCCGCGAAGGCGCGGGCCTCGGCGAGCGACGCCACCGCGTCGGAGGCGGCGCACGGCACGCCACCGGCGCGGAGCGCGGCCTTCATCGCCGGCTTGTCGCGACACAGATATGCGGTGCGCACGCTGGTGCCCGGAATGCCCGCAGCCTCGCGGACCTGCGCCGTCGGCATGATGTGGGCTTCGACGGTCGCTTCGAGGCGATCGACGTGCGCGTGGCGCTGGATGTGTTGCACCGCCTGCAGCACCGACGGCGCATCTGTGACATTGCGGACTTCTTCGTAGTGCGTCAGCCAATGGCGAAGCTCGCCGTCGAGCGAGTCTTTCGATCCCTCGCCGATCGCGCTGATGCGCACGCCAACCTCCGCCAGTGCACGGATGAAGTGCTTCTGGTTCGGCGGGAACCGGGGCTCGATGAAGACGATGTGTGGAGTCACGATGAGGCAAGTCGTTTGTAGACCAGCTCGTACAACCGGCCTTGGGTCTGCCAGGAAAAATCGGCGGCCATACCGTTTTGCACGATCTGGCTCCACTGGGCGGGCTGCCGGTAGGTCGCCAGGGCGGCCTGGATGGCCCATCGGAGGCCGGCCTCGTCGTGGTGCTCGAAGGCAAACCCGGTGCCCCGACCCGTGCTCGGGCTGAAGGTCTGGACGGTATCGGCGAGGCCACCGGTCCGGTGCACGATCGGGACGGTGCCGTAGCGCAGGCTGTACAGCTGGTTGAGGCCGCACGGCTCGTAGACCGAGGGCATGACGAACATGTCCGCGCCGGCTTCGATCAGGTGGGCGAGGTCGTTCTTGAACCCCTGGTAGAAGCAGACCTGGCGCGGGAACGCGCGCTGGAGCGACGCGAACATCTGCTCGAGCGCGGGCTCGCCACTGCCGAGCACGACTAGCTGGAACCCGAGCCGACGCAACAGGTCCGGCATCGTGCGCGCGAGCAGCGAAAAGCCCTTTTGGCCGACCAGCCGCGACACGATGCCGAGGACCGGGACGCCTGATTTGTAGGGCAAGCCGAGCTGCGCGAGCAGGTGCTGCTTGTCGTGCTCCTTGCCCGAGAGGTTGCTGGCGCTGTACCTGTGCGGGATAAAGCGATCGGTCTCGGGCGACCACTCGTCGTAGTCGACGCCATTGAGGATCCCGACGACGGTGGAGCTCCGCGCGCGCAACAGCCCGTCGAGGCCGCCACCGAGGGCCGCGGTCTGGATCTCCTTCGCGTAGGTCGGGCTGACCGTGCTAACGCCGTCGGCGTAGAGCACGCCTTGTAAGAGGAAGTTGATCCGGCCCTGCTTCATCAGGTCCTGATGAAACAAGTCGGAATACCTGTCGAGGTTGGTATCGGCGCCGTACTCGACGGGAAAGCTGCCCTGATACATCAGGTTGTGGATGGTCAGGAGCGTGCGCGTGCGCCGGAACAACGGGTCCTTCGCGAACAGCGTCTTGACCAACAGCGGGACGAGCGCGGCCTGCCAATCGTGCGCGTGGATGATGTCAGGTGCGAACTCGAAGCGCTGACAGATGAACAGCGCGACGTACGAGAGCGCGAGGAAGCGACGGTGCTCGTCGTTGTCGCTCGTGTAGAGCCGACCTCGTGCGTAGAGCTCGGGGCAATGAACGAAGTACACCGTCGGCGAGTTGCCGGTCTTCTTGAACACGCGCACCGCGTACGCGTGCGCGCCGAGCGGAACGTTGAAGTCACCGACCGCCTCGAGGACGATCTTCGAGGTGTCGACCTTGTCGTACAGCGGCAGCACGACGCGAACGTCATGGCCGGCCTGACCCAGGTAGGCCGGCAGCGCGCCGATCACATCTGCGAGCCCTCCGGTCTTCGCATACGGCGCCATTTCCGACGCAACGAACAGCAGCTTCACGAGCTCATCAAGTTATCAGACCGCGCGGGTTACCACCATCGACGGAGCGCGCTCACAAACGGACCGGTGAGCCGCGCGATCTTGCCAGCGCCGATCTTCATTTCTACGAACGGGTCGAACGGATGTGCCAGCAGGTCCCGGCGCACCTCGACACACAGTGCGCGCCCCGGCCGGGCCATCACGTGGTCCCAGCCGACCGTGCTCGGGTGAAGCGGATACGTCGAGCCATCACCGACGGTGAGGCCGGCCGTAGCGAGTGCCGCGCGGAGCGCGTCGACGACCGCCACCGGGGCGTAGCTCGTGCCATCGAGGGCGCGCGCGATGACGTCGAGCTCTGGCCGGAGCGGCCACGTGGGCTCGACCGCGGGTGCGTACGCACGGCGAAGGCTCGTCACGATGTCGAGGCCGACCTCGACGCCGACGTCGCGCGGCGCATAGGAGTGCAGCATCAGGATCGCCGAATCGGGCGCCAGCGCGTCGCGGACGGCCTGGTGATAACAGTCGTACAAACCGCGGAGGAGGTCGCGGTCACCGTCGGTCGTGATCCAGGGCATCACGCCCGGGGTGACCTTGCTGGCCTTGAAGTCGGCGGGCGCGGCATCGATCCGGCGGTTGCAATCGATGAACGTGCGCGGAATCCGGCTCCGCACGATCGTGACCACGCGAGTGGGCTCGTCCATCACGAGCTGCCGCGCGATGGATGTCGCGAGCTCCGGTGCACCGATGTCGGTGTTGACGTGGAAGAAGTCGACGAGGTTGGCGGGCAGCGGGCTGGTCAGCTGCGCGGCGAGCCGCGTGTAGTCGACCGTTTCGGTCGCGCCGTGCGGAATCTCGATCACGAGATCGGGGGCTTCACGTGTCGCGCGCGCACCGCGCACGACGTCGATGTCGACGACTCCAGGAATCGAGGCTGCCACCGGCCGGTTGTAGCGCGACTACGGCGCGCCTGGAGGCGGACGGCTGCCATCGTCGCACGTGATGCGCAGCGGCTTGTCGGAGAGCAGCGCAGTGCCGAACACGCGCTCCGCGAGCTCGGTATCGGAGATCGGCTTCGAGATGTGGCCCTGCACGACGAGCCACGTCCCGTTGCGCTTCTCGAACACGAACGTGCCGCGCAAGCGCACCTTGCCGCCCTTGACGCCCGGGTGATCGGGGAGCGTGCCGACGAAGTTCCCGACCCAGTACGCGACGGTCGAATCCGAGAGCGAGAGCCCGACCGTGCTGATCCGGCGATCGTCAGCATC
>JANXOP010000145.1 GCA_025357755.1 Kofleriaceae bacterium
GATGCTCCGTCACGAAGTCCGTAAGTGGAGGCGCGGTGCGTCGTGCGCGGGCATGCCCATCCGCTGGAAGTTTCGCGTGAAAGACGCACGACGCGTCTTCCGATACGACACGCTCAGATCCCCGCGGTCGGAGCACTAGTCAACTAGTCAACTAGTCAACTAGCCAACGAGACCGGCGAGATCTTTCGCTCGAGGACCTCGGAGACATCTCCGACATCGAGCGAGAGCTTCTTCCGTTTCGCAGCAGGCGCGGCTTGCGCGGCCAAGGTCACCTCAAGGGTCACCTTCTTGCCCGCACGCAGGACGCCGATCCGCGCAACTTCCCCGATCGGAGTCGCGCGAACCAAACGCTGGAGGTCCTCGATCGAGGCAACCGGCTGGTTCGCGAAGCGCGCGACGATGTCGCCGACCTTGACGCCCGCCTTCTCGGCCGGGCTGTTCGGCTCGACGGCTAGGACCTCTGCACCTTGCGCGTGGTTCTGTGCAGATCCGATTCCCAGATAGGGTGGCTGCGTCGTAGCAGTGCTGGTCATGACATCTCCAGGTCGTGGTGGTTAGCGGATCGAGGGAGTGGGTGGCTGCCACGCAACATCGTCGACCAGTGCCATGCGTAGCTCACTGCAGTACGCATCGCCATTGGCGTCGAGCAACCACAAGTCGTCGAAGGTCGGTAGCATCTCGGTCAGCGTGAGCTGCTCGTCGGAGCGCGCGAGCTTGCACAGGAGCTCCACGTAGACCGGGCTCTCGAGGTCGAGATACATCGGCTTGGGCTCGGAAGGCGCTTTCATGAAGAGAAAGCGGGGCAAGCCGCGCTCGCTTGCCCAGCGCCGTGCACCGACAAAGCGGTCGACCGGCGAGGTCTGACTCGAGAACAGGAGCTCGAGCGTGCTGATCCTCCAACGCTCGCGAATCACGACGAAGCCATCGATCGACACGCGTGGGCGATAGGGCGCCGGGGCGAGCAGATCGAAGTTGTAGCTCTCGGCGTTGAGGTCACCTTCGAGGAACGCGACGACATCGAACTCGGCCGTGCCATCGCGGCGGCGGACCCAGATCTGGTCATCGTGTTCGACAACGACGAAGCCCGAGACATCGTAGACGTCGGAGCGCGGTCGGTGCGAGCGAGCATCCCCGAACTCGACATCGAGGTCTCCGTCGGCGAGGGAGTAGAAGCTCGCGCGGCGTACGTTCGCGCGGGGCTCGACGATCGCGATCGTGCGACCGGTCTCGGCATGGCGCTGCTCGAACAGCCGAGCCGCGTCGACATGCTCCTTCGCGAGCGTGGGAAGCGTGACGAAGTTCATGCCGGCGTGGACCTCGCCGAGCACGACCGTCATCTCGCCTCGCGAGAGGCCTTCGGGCGTGGCCGCGATCATGAGGTCGGGCGAGTTGTGGCGTGCGGTCGGCCAGCCCGGACCGCTCGCCACGAACGAGGCCTGCACGCGCGGCGCGAGATCCTCGGAACGCAGCTCGACGTGCCGCGTCCCTGTCGGGAGGGCGAGGAGCTCTGCCCAGCGCTGCTGGAGCGCTTCACGAATCCGGATCACCGTCGGAGAGAGCGTTCCTTGCTGCGACGACAGCTGCGGGCGGAGCTCGGTGTAGTAGCGGATGAAATCGACGTCCGGTGAACCGGTGGCCGCGGCGAGCGCGCGGTAGTGGTCGCGAAACACGCTCCGAAATCCTGCCGCGATCTCGGAGGTGAACCAGCGTGCGCTGGTCTGGATGAGCGCGAGCGGTGAGGCGATGCGATCGAGCACCGACCGACCGAGCACGAGCGTGCTGTCGCGTCGGCAATCCTCGAAGAACGTGCTGCGCCCGGCGTAGGTCTTGCCCGCGTTGCGGCTCGCACCTTTCCCGGTCAAGCGAACGAAGGTCTCGTCGAGCGCGGCCATCGCTTCGTCGAGCAGATCGGGTTGACCGGCGGCGGCGGCGACACGGTCGCGCGCAGCTTCGAGCTCGCCGAGTGCGCCCTCGGCCGCCTCGCGCGCGGCACTCGGTGCGAGGCGAGCGAGCTCGGCGCGCAAGCCTCGTTCGGGTGCAAACCCGGCCGTCGGCACCGTGAGCCGCCAGACCAAGACGTGGCCTTCGACGAGCTCCTCGAGCAGCTCGTAGATCTCGTCGGGAGAGCCGAGCTCCTCGGCGATCGCACGTGCGGGCCGAGATCCATCGCATGCGCGCACGAGCCGGGCCACGCTCGGCTCGAGCGTGCTCACCTTGTCGATCGGATGATGGAGGATGTTGCCGTCGAGCCACACCGTCGGCATGCGATACGGAGCGATCTCGACGCGGAGCTCGCGATTCTCGGAGAGCTGACTCGCGAGGGCATCGATCGCCCAGTGCTCGAAGTACACCGTGCGCTTGGCGAGCAGCGAAGGACCGGGGGTGGAGGTCGTCGCGGCGACTCGATCGTCGAACGTGGCCCAGCCGACAGGTCCGAAGAACCCGATCGTGTCGTTCTTCGAACAGTAACGCTGGAGATAGCTCGCTACGAGTCGTTCGTACTCGCGCGTCTTGGAGTCCACGTTGCCAGCCGGCCGCTTGAGCAAGGACGTCATCGCGCCGCGCACGGCACCGCGGTTCTGCCACATCACGGCTTCGCGGAACGCGGGCATCATGACGACCTCGCGCAAGAATTCTCCGACCCGCCGAGCGTCTTCTTTGAACGCGGTCTCGATCGCGTCGCGTTGCGTGATCCACGCCGGACCGCCGGCGCGTTCCGTTGCGAGCGCGCGATCGATCAGCGCGGAGCTTTCGGTGGCCGCGGTGCGCAACAACATCTTCGCCGGAAAGCCGGTGCCGCGGAGGACCGCGTCCTTCCAGAGGACGATCTCGCCCACGCGAACGGTGTGTGAGGTCATGAACGAGAGCGCCGGATCGAACCTGCCACGTTGTGAAGCTACACCCTCCACAGCGACCACAACAAGCTGCTAAGGAGTAACGCGATGGCCATCGCACCCCCGCCGGTCAAGGACCTCGACTGGAGCCCCGAACGCGCCGAGACCCTTGCCACCCGCGCCGTCGGGTTGTGGAAGGAATTTCTCCACAAGCTCCCCACCTTGCCAGTCTCGCGACGCTGGCGTGACATCCGCGTCGCCAGCCACCTCGAGCTCGCGATTCCCGACGAGCCGACCTCGGAGGGTGCGCTTGTCGATCACCTGCGCAAGATCATGTTCGACGGATCGATCTATCCCGGATCGCCTCGCTTCATGGCCTTCATCACCGGCGCCGGCACCGTGCCCGGAGCGGTGGCGGATCTCCTCGCGGCCGCGCTCAACCAGAACGTCGGCGTCTGGCGGCTCGCGCCCGCAGCGACCGAGATCGAACAGTTCCTCGGGCGCTGGTTCGCGAAGGCGTTCGGCTTGCCCCCGAGCGCCGGTGGCCTGGTCGTCACCGGCGGTGCGATGGCGAACTTCGTCGCTCTCAAGGCGGCGCGCGATGCCAAGGCCGGGTGGAACATCCGCGATGCGGGCGTGCGCGATCGACCGCAGCTCGCGATGTACGCCTCCGAAGAGGCACATCACGTGATCGAGCGCGCGGCGGACATGCTCGGCCTCGGCGCGACCGCGGTCCGCAAGATCGCGGTCGATGGCGGAGGTCGGATGCGGATCGAGTTGCTCGAGGCCGCGATCGCCGACGATCGCGCACGTGGGGTGCGGCCGATCGCGGTCGTCGCGACCGCGGGCACGGTGGCGATCGGCGCGATCGATCCGATGCCGGAGATCGCGGCGATCTGTCAGCGCGAACAGTTGTGGTTCCATGTCGATGGCGCGTACGGCGCGCTCGCGACCCTCGCTCCCGAGCTCGCCCCGCTGTTCGCGGGCATGGAGCAGGCGGATTCGATCGCGTTCGATCCCCACAAGTGGCTCTACACGCCGCACTCCGGGGGCTTCGTCCTGGTCCGCGATCTCCAGCACCTCGCGAACGCGTTCTCGCTCAAGCCGACGTACGTGCGCGAGGACAAGGAGCTCACCGGGAACGGGCTCGATACCAGCATGCTCGGACCGCAGTTCTCGCGTGGGTTCGCGGCGCTCAAGATCTGGGTTTCGCTGCTCGCACACGGGCGCGCCGCGTATGCGCGGCGCATCTCGCACGATGTCGCGCTCGCGCGGTACCTCGACGCCTGTGTCCGCGAACGCCCCGAGCTCGAATCGATGTGTGAGGTGACCCTCTCGATTGCGTGCTTCCGCTACGTGCCGCCCGATCTAGGAGAGCTGCCCGACCGCGACACGTACCTCGACAAGCTCAACGAAGTGTTGATGGCCGAGATCCAGATGGATGGCCGAGCGTTCTGCTCGAACGCGGTCCTCGGACCTCGCTACGTGTTACGTGCTTGTATCGTAAATTTCCGGACAGAAGCGCCCGACATCGACATCCTGCTCGACACCGTGATCGAGCTGGGCGCCAAGCTCGACCGCACGATGCGGCCGCGCACCTGAGCGCACATTGACTTCGTCAGCGAGCTCACCGAGATAATGCCACATGCTTCACTCTGAGCTCGCTCGGGTATTTCAAGAGCGGGCACGCGCCGGCAAGGTGTGTCTCGGCATCCATTCGAGCTCGATGAGCCCGCAGATGATCGAGATGTACGGCATCGTCAAACTCGACTTCGTCATCATCGGTGCCGAGGTCGAGTCGCTCGATCTCTCTCGCATGGAAGATCTGATGCGCGCGGCCAACGCGTCGGGCACGGTGCCGATCGTCAAGCTCAAGCGTCCCGATCCGCATATGGTCGGTGAGGTGATGAACATCGGCGCACCGATGGTGATGGTCCCGCACGTCACCACGGGCAAGCAGCTCGAGCTCATGGTCCGCGCCTCTCGCTTCGAGCCCGAAGGTCTGCGCGGCGAATGCCCGATCGCTCGCTACAACGGGTTCGGCTCGCTCCATCTCGCGGAGACCCACGATGCGGCGAATCGAGCGCACTCGATCATCCCGATCATCGAGGATGTCGAGGCCCTCGATCATCTCGACGAGATGATGGCGGTCGAAGATGTCGACATCTACGAGGTCGGGCCCTTCGATCTCTCCCGCTCGCTCGGCGAGAACGGGCAGGCGTATGCCGGGCCCAAGACCATGGCCGCTCTCGAGAAGGTCTGTGCGGCCGCCGAACGGCACGGCAAGGCGGTCTGCGCTCCGATCTGGCACACGATCAAGACCGATTCGTACCCCGGTATCTACGCGCGTCAGATGGACGAGTTGATCTCGCGAGGCGTCAACTGCCTCTACGAGATCGAGACCGCGTTCATGGCGCTCCACATGACGCGGCTCGGGTTGTTGCGCGAGGTCCGCACCGTGGAAGACGACGTGCCGGCGCCGGCCGCCAAGAAGCCAGCCGCCAAGAAGCCGGCGCCCGCTCGCAAACGCTAAGGCTCTTCGAGCACGAGCGATCCGCTGATCGGACCCGCCATCGTCGAGTGGCGGCCCGACGGCCACTGCACGTCGATCGTGGTCACCACCTCGCGACCGAGGCCGAAGTGAGCTTCGGCCGGGCTCGACGTGTTGATCATGCCTCCGGCGCCGACCGCTCGCATCTGTGTGCGGCCGCTCGCGAGGTGAAGCGTGACGACGGCGCCGATGCCGTGGATGTTGCTCGCGTGACCGTGCAGCGTGATCGCGAGCCACGTCTCCACCGCAGGCCGCATCAGGTTGCGATAGACCACCAGCGGTCCCTCGCGCTGGCTGATCACGAGGTCCTGATCGCCATCACCATCGAGATCGGTCGCGATCATGCCGCGCGCATCGAGCTGCGCGAGGTTCGGCGACACCTCGTGAAATACGGCATCGCTGCCTCGCGTGAACATCACCATCGGCGGTGGCTCTCCGAGAACGGTCTCGCCGTTGTCGACGAGCAGCTCGTCGTGACCATCGAGATCGAAGTCCGAGAGCACCGCGCCCCACGACAGGAGTAGGCACGTCTCGACCCCGGTCCCCGGGCCGCACTCCGGTGTCGAGCGCTCGATCGCGGTGACCCCGAATTCGCCCGCAGCCTCCGCAAATTGGCCAGGGGTCTCGCGCGGGTGGAGGAACAACTTCTTCGCGCCTTCGTTCGGCACGTAGAGATCGAGCGTACCGTCACCATCGAGATCGCCGAGCAGCCCACCCATCGAGCTTCGTGGCGTCGCGAGCCCTGCCGCGGCCGCGATGTCCGTGAACTGGAGCGTCCCGTCAGGGCCGGGGCCGTCGTTGCGGAGCAGGAGGTCGGGCGAGAAATTCGAGGTCAGCGTTTCGCTGCCGACCGGCTGACCAAAATCGACGAGCAACGTGTCGTTCGCGACGTAGAGATCTTGATCGCCATCACCATCGAAGTCGAACGCGGTCGTCGTCCACGTACAGCCCGCACCTAGGAGGATCGGTGGTGCGAGCTCGAGGTTGCCACGGTTCATGAACAGCCGATTGACGGTGTTGCCGCCGAGGCTGGTGGTGTCGTAGTTGCCGAAATACAGATCGAGGAGGCCGTCGTTGTCGAGGTCCACCGCGAGCACGTGCTCGGTGTGCCCCGTGTCGTTCAGAACGAGCGCCCGAGTGAACGTGCCGTTACCCGCGTTCGCCATCACGTACGCGTGGTTGTCGCCGGCGAGCACGAGATCGAGATCGCCGTCATTGTCGAGATCGACCGCGGCGATCGCCGAGACCGCGGCCAGGGGATCTAGCCCGGACGTGGTGACCTCGTCGAACTGGAGCCCACCGCGATTGTGAAAGAGCGCGAGGCCACCGGTGCGTCGCGCCGCCAGGATCTCCGGCAAGCCGTCGCCATCGAGATCCACGACCGCGAGGCCGCCGGCCTTGAAGTCCGGGGTCGTGAACTGGAACGCGACGCCGCTCTTGGTGGTGACATCCTCGAACTGCACCATGCTCGGACCGCGCGGTGGATCGGCGGCGACCGACTCCGCTGGCGAGCCACACGCCGTGACCAGGGCGGCGAGCCCGAGGTACTTCACACCGGAAATGGTAGCACCGCCGCTAGTGACGGACGCGTTCCGCGGCCTGCTGGACCGTGGTGTAGGTGAGCTCGTCCGCGATCTCGGGACGTGTGCGGACCGTCGCCATCGCCGGTCCTAGCCTCTCCGCGAAGTCGACCGCGGTCTCCTCGTGGAACGCGAGCACCACGAACACGTCGTGGCTCGGCGACGCGCGGAGCTTGGCATGTGCCGCTTCGAACACCGCGACGATCTGAGCGGCTGTGGAGTAGTCCGCGATCGCGGCGATCGGCAGCTCGATCAACTCGCCGGTCTTCTCGGTGATCCGGTACGGCTGGCTCCCCGAGTCGATCGTCGGCCACACCTTCTGGAGGCGCTTGCCGAGGAATTCGTCCTTGCCGATGTTGATCCGACGGAAATCGGTCGCCGACGAATCGACGGTGAAGCCCTCGTCGTGGATCGCCTCGAGGACCTTGGGCGTCGCGAGGTAGCCGCCCGCGCGGAAGCTCTTCGAGACCGGCAAGTGGGTCGCTTCGAGCAAGCTGCGCGAGGTCCGCAGCATGGCGCGCAGATCGACGAGCGGATAGGCGTCGAGATCGACGTCGAAGCCGGTGTCGCCATCGTCGAATGGAAGCAGCTGGTCGGTCCCCGTCAGGAACGAGGGCGACAGCCGGGGCGTCACGCCGCTGACCGTCGCGAGCGATCGCCATGCGTGAAGGTGGACCGCGAGCTCGTCACCGGTGTGGACCGCGGCGGTCAGCGTGTCGGTCGCGGTCGGGTCGGGTGTGGCCTTCGTGAAGTAAGCGGCGGAGACAAAGTGCGTGATGGGTGCACCGCTAAAACGTTTACGCGTCGCATCGATGGCATCGAGCGCATCGGACGACATCGTCGCGCCCTCCCAATCGAGCGTGAGGACGACGACGATCCGGCCCGCGCCATGCGAGTGCGACGAACATGCAGCGAGCGCCGCCGCGACGAGCCACGTCCCGATTCTCTTGGGCACGAGGGTACTTTGCTCCAAAATTCTGATAAAAAGTTGGGACGTCGATGATGGGATCGAACGGAGAGCCATGAGTTTGTGCAAAGCCACGTTCGCTGTCGTCGGATTTCTCGCGATCGGATCGGTGTGGAACAGTGCGCATGCACAAGCGTGGGTGGGACCGCAAGGGAGTCTCGATCTAGGGCTCGATTACAACTTCGGAAAATCGGACAAGGTCGTCGGTGATGCCGGCCTCCAGTTCCCCGATGCGGGTAGCACCACGCACCAAGAGACGATCAGCGTCGCGTACGTGCCGCTCGAGCACCTCGAGCTCGGCGTCTCGCTCCCCCTGGTGTCGCTCGAGTACACGGGCAGCAAGACCCTGTACCCGCACCCCGGTGGCGGGACCTACGACGACGGCGCCTTCCACACCACCTTCACCGACCTCCGCGCTGGCGCGCACTACCAGATCCTCGCCGAGCCCGTCGCGATCTCGCCGATCGTCGAGTTCTCGGTGCCGGTTCAAAAGTACGAGACCGTCGGCAACACCGTCGCGGGTCGCCACTTGAATGCGCTGCACCTTGGCGTCGCGCTCGGCAAGCCGTTCCTCGACTGGGGGTACGTCCAGGTGATGTACCAGTACAGCATCGTCCAGAGCTTCAACCGAACGGCCGACACCGCGAAGCTCGGTGAGAACACGAGCGACGGTGCATTTGTGGTCGGCTACAAGCTGCTCGATGGAAAGCTCGACCTCAACCTCGATGCGAACTTTCACATCACGCATGGCGGCGTCGACTTCAGCACGCTCGGCAGCGACCCGATGACCGTTCAGCTCTATCACGATGCAGTCCTGCGTGAGAATCAGCTCCTCGTCGGTGGTGGCGTCGGTTACGCGCTCACGAATTCTCTCAGCATCGCCGCCAAGTACATGTTCTTCGTCAGCGGTGTGAACACGCAAAATGCGAGCGTGCTCGGCATCGGGCTGGCCTACAGTCCGCTCTGAACGCGCCAAATTCACGGCGAAGCCCGTCGCGTGGATGTCACAAACTATCAGCAATCACGATGTAGGCGCGAGTGGCCAATCGTCGTCGGCGGACCCTCAGCGAAAATGCCAATTTCGTGTGGTAGTTTTTGAGCGTTGAGTGCCCGACTACCTAACCCGCCCGCGCGGGAACAAGGAATGCCTGCTCCTGCCCCCGCATTGCGTGCCGACCTAAAGCTCGTTCCGTACGAGCAGCTCGTTCGCGTCTACGAGCCGACGATGCAGCGCTTCGTTCAGCTCTACCCGATCGAGTGCCACATCGCGCAGCTGATGAACGGCTTGCGAACCATCGACGAGCTCACGGCGCTCGCTCGCCAGTTCAACCCGAGTGTCACCACGGCCGTGGTGCAGAAGCTGATCGGTGACCTGGCAGGTGCAGGACTCCTCGTCGTGCGCGCATCTCAGCCCTCGCTGCCTGCGCAAGCGGGCGAGATCGAGTGGGCGGACGTCGATGGTGCCGACGCCAACACGGTGCTCGAGCGGTCATCGCTGATCTCTCCGCACGATGATGCCTTCGAGGTCCCGCGCGGACAGCCGACCCTCCGGGTCGTGCCGCCGCCTGCGCCCCAGGTACCGGTTGATGATCCGGCAACGGTGTTGTCGGCGATGGACGACGACGACGACTGGCCAGAGCCCGAGAAGCCGGCGGCTGCCGACGACGAGTGGCCCGAACCGGAGCCGGCGGCCCGTACGTCCTCGCCGGTGATCGCGGATCGGATGAGCGCCGCGAACATCGCGCATCAAGAACAAGAAGCGCTCTGGAAGGACGCGCACGCGCGTAAGTGGCACCAACGTACGTGGCTGCGGGCCCTCGCCGTGATCGGCGCGCTGATCGGGATCGCAGCGTTGATTCCGTATCCGCTGCGGGTGACCTCGGATTGCAGTCTGATCCCCACCGATCGCGTCGAAGTTCGTTCGGAGCTCAAGGGCGTGCTCGCCGAGATTCTCGTCGACGAGGGTCAATCGGTGAAGAAGGGCGACGTGATCGCGCGCATCGATGACCGGGCGCTCAAGGCCGAGCGTGTGAAGAAGCTCGCCGAGATCGACAAGGACGAGGCCGAGCTCGCCGTGCTGCGCCAAGGCCGTCGCCCCGAGGAGATCCAGCAACAGGTCGCGGTGCTCTCGGCTCGTCGCAATGAAGCCGCGTTTGCTGCCAAGGAAGCGAACCGGCGCGGGCAGATGGCCAAAGAGGGCGTCGGTTCGCGCCAGGGAGCAGACGAGGCGAACCGCGACGCCGAGACCAAGCGACGTGCGGTTGCCGAAGCGGATGCGGCCTTGCGCTTACTCCAGGCGGGTTCGCGTCCCGAAGAAATCTCCGCGCAGGAAGCGGTCGAGAAGGGTGCGCGGGCCGAGCTCGCCTACATCGACGAGAGGATCGCGATGTCGTTGGTGCGTGCGCCGATCGACGGCACGGTCATGACTCCGCGCTTCCGCGAGCACATCAATCAGGGTGTCGAGGCTGGTGGCCTGGTCTGCGAGATCGCGAACACGCGCACCATGCGTGCAGAGATCTTCATGCCGGAGCGCGACGTCGATGTCGTCGCGCTGGGCATGCCTGCGACGATCAAGGTCGAGAGCTATCCGACGACGCCCTTCGAGGGCAAGGTCGATTTCATCGCTCCGACGGTCGAGGGTGATAGCAAGCGCGTTCGTGTCGTCGTCCAGCTCGACAACGCCTCGGGCATGCTCAAGGCAAACATGTCGGGCTACGGAGAGGTCGAGGCCGGACGCCGGTCGCTGTTGACGCTCGGAACTCGCCGCATCGTGCGCTGGATCCGGGTGCGCTTCCTGATCTAGCCATGGCGACGACCGCCGCCAAAGTTCGCGACGACCTCGACTACTTCGACCAGGTCGAAGCGGGCGAGCACGTGGTGTTCGTGCGGGACCCGGTGCGCGGTTCGTACTTCAAGTACAACGAGCTCCAGGCCGCGATGTTGCGAGCGCTCGATGGCCGGCGCACGCCCGAGGAGATCACGGCGGCGCTCAGCGCCGAGTTCGAGACCGAGATTCCACCCGATGCTGCCGAGCGCTTCATCAGCCGCGCTCGCGAGCTGATGTTGCTCGACATCAGCCAGTATGACGTCACGCCGAAAGCTGCGCACGAAGAGGTCAAGCGAGCGCTGCGCAAGAGCGGCTTTCGCCCGCGCAGGTCCGATCCGAACGAACCTCCACGGCCACTCTCCCCCGAAGCGACGCTCTTTGCCGAGGCGCTACGCCAGCTCGAGCTCGGTCACCCGCGCAGCGCCGCAGGGTATCTCGGCGAGATCCTCGTCATCAATCCACAGAACGCGCGCGCGAAGCAGCTCTACGAACTGATCCAGACCGCGTACATCCGGGCCGCGGGTGGGCTCTCGGACTTTCCGATGTTCGCGAGGTTCAATCCGAAGAGGTTTTTGAAGTTCCTCAGCCGGACGATCGGGCCCTTCCTGTTCAGTTGGTGGGGGGTGATCGCGCTCCTCGTGTACGTGACGATCGGTGCCTATTCGTACACCCAGGTCTCGTTCGACACCGTCACACTCGGGGCGCTCGACATCGCGATCACGTTTGTCGTCTACACGTTCAGCGGCGTGTTTCACGAGCTCGGGCATGGGCTCGCGTGTCAGCACTACGGCGGTGATGTCGAAGAGATCGGATTCACGCTGTTCTACTACATCCGACCCGCTGCCTACTGCGACACGAGTAGCAGCTACATCATCACCAATCGTCGTCACAAGGTCGTCATCCAGATGGCCGGTGTGGTGGCGTCCCTGATCTTCATCTCGACCACCTCGATCGTGCTCGCGCTGATGTATCCGACCTTGCCGATCTACCCGGGGCTCGCTCTCGATCTGGTGCTCGAGTCGACGATGGTCTTCGTCACGTTGATCCCCCTGCTCAAGTTCGATGGCTACTACGCGCTTTGCGACTATTTTAATTTTCCGAACATGCGCGATCGCTCGTTCAAGCTCACGCGCGCGTGGTTGGGCCGCAGCTTGTTCGGGCTCAAGAACGCCACCGAGACGCTACCGGCGCGCACCCGCAAGCTGCTGATCGCGTACGGCATCGCTTCGTTCGCGTTCACGGCCTGGTTCGTCTGGCTCGCTTACTCGTCGCTGTTGACCTGGCTCGTCGATCGCGGACGTGGCATCGGTCTCGTCGTCGCGATCTTTCTCACGATCTATCTCGGTCGCAAGATGATGTTCGGCCCGCTCTGGAGGAGCCTCAAGGCCCTGGTCACCGAACGCGACCAGATCTTCACGCGTCGCCGCTCGATCGTGCTCGCACTCGTCGCGGCGCTGTTCATCGGGCCGTGGTTCCTGCCGTGGCCGGTGCTCTTCGATGCGACGTTCGTGGTGCTCCCCCAGGCCCGTGGCGAAGTTCACGCCGAGGTCGCCGGGCGAGTGGAGTCGATCCTCGTCAAGGAAGGCGACCACGTTGCCAAGGGTCAGGTGATCGCACAGTTGCGCGATCCGGCGCTGCATACGCGGATCGCGGTCCTCGAGGCGCAACTCGCGGTCGCGACCGAAAACGTCGCTCGCGTACGCAGCGGTGCCCGGCTGGAGGAGCGCGCGGTCGCGCGCAGCCACGCGGAGCACGCCGAGGCGCAGGTCTACAGCAGCGCGAAGACCGCGGCGATGGCGCGGTCGCTCGCACGAGCTAGTCTCGGCACGCAGTCGACGGCAGACCTCGCACACGAGCGAGTTGCCGACAAGGTCGGGCAGGCGGGAGCCGCACAGGCGGCGCTGTCCTTGATCGAGGACGGGCCGCGCAAGGAAGATATTCGCGTCGCCGAGGCCGAGCAGGCTCGGATCGTGACCGAGTTGGAACGCGATCGAAAGGACGAGGAGCGTCTCGCGTTGCGTAGCCCCATCGAGGGCACGATCGTGACCGCACATCTCGGGACCAAGCTCCAGATGACCCTCGCGGCTGGAGAGTTGTTCGCCGAGGTCCACGACACCCGGAGCGAGGTCGCAGAGATCGCGCTACCTGCGGACTCCCCACTCGGCGAGCTCTCCGTCGGCGACCCGATCGTGCTGCGTGCCTACGGTGCGCCTCACGGCGAGATCCACGCGCGCGTTGATCGGCTGCGAGATGCAACCCAAGCGCTCGGTGCGGCGCACCGAACGGTCGTCGTGACGTCGCCCTTCTCGCTCGGCCGGCCGGTATCGGGGCTCACGGGCCACGCTCGGATCTACGGCGCCAAGCGCAGCCTGGCGTACTCGATCCTGTACCTGCCGTTCCAGCGCCTGGTCGGCGTACGGCTGTGGTCGCTCTAGCAGGCTAGTGAACCACGAGCGACGCGAACGAGATGTGATGTTGCTCGAGCAGCGTGCCGTCGGCGAGCCCCAGGCGCGCCAACGAGACCCGGTAGTTCACGCGTGCACGAGCGGCTTCGATCTGTGCGCGAGCGAGCTGGTCCGCGACCCGCAGCACGTCGAAGCTGGTCGCTGCGCCTGACGTGAACCGCTTCCGCATCCCCGCGAGGAGCTGCGCATCGATGGTCACCGCATCGTCGGCTGCCTTCTCGAGCTTCTCGCCTTCCGCGAGTAGCGCGAGGCTGTTGCGGACCTCGTTGTCGAGCTGGAGCAACAATGTCTGCTGTGCGATCTGCGCCCGAGAGGTGGCGTGCGCCTGACGATCGTTGCGAGCGCGGGCGGCACTGTTGACGATCGGGAGCTCGAGCCGTAGCCCGAGCGAGACGATGTAGTTGCCATTCGAGGCGAGGTTCTTCAAGGCCTGGCCAGCGCCACCGAGCGCGTGGGGATCGGGCATGAAGTTCGGGCCGAAAGACGCGGACGTCCCGCTGTTCGGATCGATCTCGCCTGCGAACCCGATCAACCCACCCGATACGATCAAGTCGAGTTGCGGAAGCATACCGTTCTGGGTGACTCCCTGTGCCGCGCTCTCCGCCTGGAGCTCCGCGCGCGCGGCGATGAGATCGGGGCGATTTTCTCTCGCGAGCTTGAGATGGCCCTCCGGTGCGTAATCGACGTGGGCAACGGTAGGGTCGTCGCTGGGCACGAGGATGTCGTCGGGCTTCCAGGTCTGATCGCCGATGACCACCTGCCGAAGCTTTCCCTCGGCCTCGCTGATTTGTTGTTCGGCGCGTAGCAGCTCCTGCTGCGTCCTGCCGACGCCCGCGCGTGCTTCGACCACGTCGAGATCCGAGATCGAGCCGAGCTTGACGAGCCGCGTGCTCTCGGCGAGCTGGTCTTGCGCGAGCTTGAGTGACGAGGCCCGCGCATCGCGTTCTTTGTACGCGAGCGCGAGGCCCCAGTACGTGACCTCCAGATCTCCCACGACTTGCTCGAGGCGTACGCGAAGTTGTTGCTGGGTCAGATCACGGCGTAACCCTGCGACGACGATGGGTAGGTTGTTCGCTTCGCGTCCTCCGCCACGGAGCAGCGGCTGGGTCAACGAGAGGCTGAGCTGGGTCGTGTAGGCGGGGTCGAAGAACGACACGAGCGGACTGAAATACTTTTCGTTGGATGCCGAGAGCCCGAACGAATAGGTCGCGCCGGTCGTCACCCGGCCGGTGAGCTCGACCGAGGCCGCCAAGATTCGATCGGTGAAGGCCAGCCGGGTCGGCGTTCCTAGCTCGCTGTCCTTCGAGCCCCGTACCGTCGCGACCAAGCGCGGGTCGTAGATCGAATTCGCGAGGGCGAGCTCGTCGCCCGCGATCTGTGTGTCCACCTGCGACACGCTGACGTCGCCATTGTGGGCCAGCGTCACCTTGAGGGCGTCGGTGAATGACAACTCGCGCCGATCCCCGGCGCTCGCCGCGACGGGTAGCGTGCAAGCGATCGTGAACGCAAGCGACGAGAAGCTAGGGCCCATCATTGCGGGTTATTAGTTCATCGCTGAATCATGGTGTCAACGCGCGAGCCAGTCCGGTAGAAGCCCATGCGGAGCTCGGAGGTGCGCAGGCCGTCCGGGCCGCTCGCGACGAGCTCGTCTCCCGTCGGGAGCATCTCGCTGATCTTGAGCACCGCGTCGGCGGGGAGCGGCTCGACGAGCTTGGCGATCGACTCGAGCAAGAACACGTTGCAAAAGTCCAGCAAGAGCGGCTTTGGCTCGCCGGCGATCGAGATGAAGACCTCTGATCCGCAGCCGAGCTCTCGGCGGATCGCCTGTGCGGTCCGGAACAACTCTGCCTCGCTCGCCGAAGAGAGGCGCGCACGCAGCCAGGCTGCATCGCGTCGCCACATGCGTCGGCGCACGACGACCGAGTCGACGACGATTCGCGGCGCATCGCCGCCGCGCAATACCTCCGGGACGAGGCTATCCGGAAAGAAGCGCTCGGCGAAGTCGTCGAAGAGCGGAGCGATCCGGCTGGTGTAGAGGATGAACGGATACTTCGTATAAGCGACGAGCGGAATGATCTCGACGTCGCCATGAAAGAACTCGAACTGATCGCCGACCAGCCGCATCTCGAGCTCGCCGAGATCGTGCCCACCCTCGCGGTCGCCGCGCACGATCAGCTGGAGGTCGGAGTCCGCGAGCGGGTATCTCCGATCCGTGGCCTGGGTGTGAAGGAACAAACACTCGGCGGTCGGCGTCGGACCTGCCATCGCGCGCACGGTGTCACGCATCTGACCGATCACGCGCTCGCGCTCGACCTCGGGCAAGATGTCGAGGAACGAGGTCGGTAGCCAGAAGAAGCCATGGACCTCGCCGAGCACGACTTCGGGCGTGGCGCCGGCTCGGTGGCGCAGCATCACGTCGATGCTGACGTAGCCGGGGTGGCGCGGTAGCTCGACGACCGAGATGGCCTCCGCGAGTGCCGCCACGGTGATCTCGACGGGACGATCGCCGGCTGTTGCCGCCGCGCGAGCGAAGAGCTCGCGCACACCCTCGATCGCCCGTCGGAGCGCGACCGAACGCGGTGTGGTCGCGGCGGTCTCGAGAACTCGATCGGTGTCGAACGCGCGATGTGCCTCGAGAACCGCGATCCGCGTGCCTCTGCCGAAGCGATCCGCAAACCATTCACGCACGCGCTCGCGTGCGAGCTCCAGCGGTAACTCGATCGCGGCGAGCACGCTCGGCAACGTGCGATCGAGCACCGCGCGTGCGGGACCGAGATGCGAGCGGACCTCGATGCATGCGTCTTCGTGCAGGACCGAGCGATCGGCGTAGTGCTTGCCCTCACCACGACTCGCCGCATCGCCGGTCGCCGCGGAGAACCGCGCCGAGAGGACCTGGAACAGGTCGACGCGCTCGGCGAGCGGTGCCCGCGCGAATGCCTCGACCAGCTCGGTGATCGCGGCGACCTCGCCCAGCGCCCAGGTCCGCGCGTCGCTGTCGGGCCAGGCCGCGAGCTCGCGGGCGAGCGCCTTCAAGGGATAGAACAGCCCCGGAGACAGTACCGGTCCGGTCTGGAGGATACCCGCGCTGGTCAACTCACCGACGAACTCGCGCAGCTCGTCGACCTCGAGGTCGAGCGTGGGCGCGAGCGCGGCGAGGGCCGCGGCATCGTGAGGAGACGCGAGCGCGCGCAGCAACTGGACCCCGGCCGGGGGCAGAGGGCTTCGCGCATACCGGCGACGAAACACGGAGGTCGCGTCGTGATCCATCGAGCACCACGCCACCGCGTCACCTTCGACGCGCGCGGTTGGCTGGAGTCGCCACGTGATCGGTGCCGCTTCGCCGGCGCGGCGCAACGCAGCCGCGAGCAAGCTCTGAGCCGCCCAGTACGAGAAATATGTTTCGCGGCGCAGATCCTCGGTGGTCACCTCGATGACCGCCGTGTCGCTTTGAGTGCCGTCGAGGTACGCGACCCCGAGCGGGCCGCAGATGCTGTTCGTGTCGTTCTTCGCGCAGAATCGCTGCGCGTACATCATCGCGAGCCGTTCACGCTGGCGCGCGCGCGAGTTGCGAGCGCCCTCGGTCGCTACGAGCTGGCGCACTCCGACGTAGGCCTCGGGGCTCTCGAGGAACACCGACTCGAGTAGCCTCGCATCATCTCGGTAGAGGGCGCGCAACGCACCGCGCGTACGCTCGAGCTCGACCGCGAACGCCGTCGTGTACGTCAGAGAGGCCGCGCGCCAGGCAGCGTGTGTCTCGACGAGCACGGCGAGCCCGGGCGCGAGCAGAGGAAGCGCGCTCTGGATCGCGGCGAGTGACTCCACGGGTAGCTCGATCTCCGCGAGCTCGCGCGTCGCGGCGCGAACCTTCTGCGCGTGGCGCACGAGCTGCTTTCGGGCCGCCCGATCGAGTGCGTCGGTGACGGGAAACGCCTCCCGTTCGATCGCTTGATCGACGATACGGCCCGCCGCGAGACGGGCGTCAGCTGCAACGTCGAGGGTACGCGCCACGGCCTCGAGCGAGCGCGCACAGCGCAGTGGCTCCAGCCGGGCGTATGCGAAACCCGCTACTCGTACGAGGTATGCCGGTAACGCGATGAGTGTGGTCACAACGCGTTCGTGGTGCTGACGAGGGTCACGGTCTTGCTATCGGTCGCGACGAGGCCATTGGATCCGACGACCGTCACCGTGACGGTGGCCTGATGCCCGATCACCGATGCGACCGCCATCGAACCGAGTCCAACTCGAAGCGAGTGCTGCAGATCGTACTTGGTCGCATCATCCGGCGAGACCACGTACCCGATCGTGGCGGGGCAGGCGACGCCGAGCGTGAGACCGAGATCCGGAACTACGGCACCGACCATGGTCCTTGGATTGGTCGGCGAGAAGAAGTCCTGCGGGTCGCCGGGTGGCAAGCCCATCATCCGTGCGTGGACCTGGAGAAACGGATCGGACTGGCTCCCGTTGGAGACGATCGGGAGCATGTCGGGCATCGCGACGTACGAGATGTCGCCCGTGCCGACGCTGACCGAACCACCCGGCGTCGCGTCGAGCGGCCAGCACGCGCCGGCATCCGTCCCGTTGGAGTTGCTCCCGCAGGCCGCGATGAACGAGCACACGAGCAGGAAGCTAGGGATGCGCATGGAGCTCGACCGGTTTTGCGGGGCCATCACCAACCTTGACGTCGAGCGTCAGCGCGGCGTGCGTTTCGTGAACATCGTGCGCGAACGTGGCGGCGTCGGTGACCGGCTTGCCATTTGCTGCCGCCACGATCGAGAGAGGCGCGATCGTCGCTTCGGCGAGCGCCTTGCCTGCCTTGACGATGACCGCACCGCCGGCGAGATCGGGATACTGCCAGCCGAGTGCGGGAAACACCGTGATCGCACTCGAATCACCGAACGTGGTGACGGCCGAGTACTTGTCGACGAGGGCGCGCACCGCGTCGAGCGTGATGTCGTAGCGCACGAACACGAGCTGTTCGGTGCCACCACCCTTCTTCGCGTACTCCTCCCAGTACCAATCGGTCCGGCGAGTCGGCACCGCTGCGCCGCCAGAAGCTTGCAGCATCTCGACGACGTGGCGCCGAGCCTTGACGACGGTGCTGCTCGCCGCGAGGTACTGCGGACTCGAGCGATCGACATCGGCATCCTGCAGAGCGGCGAGCGCCTTGGCGCGGAGTGGGCTGTAACTCGAGACCACGTGGTCCTTGAAGAACGGCTCCGAGATCTTCAGGCCGACCGCGGTGACGAGCTCCTCGAGCGCGGCATCGTTGGCTTCGGCGACGGCCTCTTCACGCGTCCCGCGATACGACGACACGCCAACGCACATCACGCGATTGACGAGATCGTGGCAGTACGCGGACGACGGCACGTCCGAGAGGATCCAGTCGGGGCGAACGAACGTGGGCCCGGCGGGCTGGCTCGTCGCCGCGGGCTGATTCGCGACCGGCGTTGGCGCTTCGTGTTTGCGCGTCATCGCGATCGCGGCGGCCGCACCCGCGACCGTCACGAACGCGCCGACCACGAAGTACAGGTTGCGCCGCGACGGCTTGGTCGGCCGCTCGGTAACAACCGCGAGCGCGTCCTCGAGCTTCTCCGGAGACTCGGTCCGGGTCTTGGCGAGGAACGTATCGAGCGCCGGATCGCGATCACGCGCGGGCAACAGCCGCAGCTGCTTCACCAGCTCTGGCGTGAGGTTCGCTGCGAGCGCGGCCTGACACGAAGGACATGCCATCGTCGGCGCGGATCCTTGTGCGAGGTACTCGAGGTGCTCCGCCACATCGATCGCGTGGGGCGATGCGGTCTGGCAGCGCGGGCACTCGTACGACAGCGCGAACGTCCGGATCTTCACGCGGTCGCGAAGCTCGTCGGCGGTCAGCGCGGTCTCGAGAAAACCAACCGGGCACGACAGGAGCTGGAGCGAGGTCCCCTGCGTCTTCGCAGCTTCGACGAAGCTATGCCAGCCGCCGAGCTGCGAGGGCTCGACCATGACGCCTGCGAGATCGACGAGGGCCGTCCCCTGCACGGCCTTCGCGAGCCTCTCGGCCGGCAAGGTCGCGAGGTTGCCGGAGAGCCGCAGATACGTGTACGGCGCGCGGACGCGACGCTGTGCCCGGAAGCGAGTGAGATCGACCGGGAGGTCGTAGCCAAGGTTCGTGCGCAGGAACGCGACGACCTCGTCATCGATGTCGAACGGGGGGCGTTCGAGCACGGCCGCGAGCACCTGGGCGGAGTGCTCTTCGATCCGCGCATTGCCACCGCAGGTCGCGCATGGTTGGGTGCCGGTAGGGAGCTCGCGAATGCTCGCGTGATCGCGCGGCACGACGATCAGGGTCTCGAATTCTTCGCCGCAGCTACCGCAACGGTACGGTGCGTAGAAGCTGACCAGCTTGGCGTGGCCGAGCAGTCCGGTCACCAGGTTGATCTGGGTCGCGGCGTAGGTCGAGCACTCGACCAGATACAGATCGCGGTCGCTGTTGATCCGCAGGAAGTCCATCCACTCGGACATGCCCCACGAGGCAAACCGGCGGACGTCGCGCATGCCGAGCACGAGCTTCTTGGTGGTGACCGAATCGGCGATCGCACGGCCTTCGAAGCCGTGATCGAGCGTTCCCTGCAGCGTCAACATCGTGACGTTGCCGGCAGCTACGCGCTCGACCGAAAACTTGGCGGCGTTCCGCTTGGGGGCGCTGGGAGCAGCCATGCGAGTTACTTCGCGACGATCGCGACGCGTCGGTTACGGTCGTCGGTACGGCCATAGCGAAGGTGCGTGTCGCCGAACGGCGTGACTTCGAGGCGCGCGGCGTCGACCCCATTGGCGACCAGGTAGTCGCGTGCGATCTCGGCGCGTTTCTGCGAAAGCTCCATATTGCCTTCGGGTGTGCCCGACGGATCGGCGTGGCCTTCGATCACGACGTTGAGCGTGGGATTCGCCTTGAGCTTGCGCACGGCGCTATCGAGTGCCGCGGCCCGAGCGAGCTTGGAGTTGCCGAGGCTGAAGTAGACTTCGATCATCACCGTACCGGCCTTGACCGCGACCTTGGTCTCCTTGGTCTCCTTGGCCTCGGCGGGAGCCTTGGTCTCGACCGGGGCGACGACTTCTTTCGTGAGCTTTTCGGGCTTGGGTGCTTCGACCTTGACCGGCGTCGGAGCGACGTCGGTCGAGACGGTCGGCGTGGGCGCCTCGACGGGGCGCGCGCTGATCAACTGGCGCTCGGGTGGCGTGGTAGGACCGGCTGCGATCGGTTGGCGAGCTTCACGCGCTGCGACGACGGCGCGACCTTGATCGCTGCGGACCGGTCGGCGCGCGATCGTGCTCTCGATCGAGACGATATCGGCATCTTCATTTCCCGAGCGCACCACGATCAGCGAGCTCGTGAAGTTCTGGCGTGCATCGGCCTGCATCGACGCATCGGTCACGACGACCGCGTAGTTCTTCTTCTTCGCATCCCCTGGCGTCGCGGCGACATCGACGCGATGGCCCTCGGCCGAGAGATCGCGCTTGAAGCGCGAGGGCGGGTCGCCGAGGATCAGGATGTCGGACGGGTTCGACGAGTGGCTCACCGCTTTGCGCGGCGGCGTGCTCTTGACCGTGAGCTTCACACCACACGCGTCAGCGGGGGTGACGTGCATCGTCACGGCAGTACTCAATAACAGACAGGCGAGCATCAACTTCATCACGTACCCCCAAAGGTCGTTACGATCCCACCTGAGTCCCCGAAGACCAGATGGCAACTCTACCAATACGGTAATGCACCCGCAAGCGCTCGCGAGCGAACGTCGTCGGTGATAGCGTCTACACGTTCGAGATTAGATCGAATGGCGCGATCCAATGCCGTCGAGCGGGTCACCGAGGGCGAGGTCGTACTCGTCACACTCGGCGGGTTGATCGACGAGCATTTTCCAGGCTTCGGCGATCTCGGGGGGGCGCGCAATGCCGTTCTCGACGTCACCGCGGTCACGCGCATGACGTCGTTCGGTGTGCGGCAATGGCTGCGCTCGATCGAGGGGCTGCCACGTACCCTCGAGCATTTGTACCTGCTCGGTTGTCCTACATTCTTCGTCGACCAACTCAACATGGTCCTCAACTTCGGCGGTGCAGGGAAAATCCTCACCATCGTCGCGCCCTTCGCCTGCCCGATGTGCGGTGCCGAGTCTGGCGAGGTCATCGACGTGCTGAGCGAACGCGGCGCGCTCGCGCTCGGTGGCCCCGCGCTGCGAGAGTGTTCGCGCTGCGGTGGGCGGCTCGAGCTCGACGAGAGCCCGGAGAGCTACTTCGCCTGTCTAGGCAAGTACGCGGCCTCGAACATCCAGCCCGCGGTCGCGCAACTCCTCGCGGCGCACGGCCGCTACATCTCGAGTGGGAGCGCGACCGAGAAGCCGCCGCGCATCATCAAGCTCGTGCACGGCAACGTCACCTACTACCGGATCATCGGCACGATCGGGACGACGTTCCGAGCGCGACCGCTGCTCGTCGGTTCGGAAGGTGAGGTCGTGATCGACCTCGCCGAGATCGATCGCTTCGAGCCGGGCGGGACGGCACAGTGGCGGCGGCTCGTGAAGACGCTCGCACGCCAGGTCTCGTCGGTGACCCTCGTCGACGTTCCGGGCGCCGCGCTCGAGCTCGCCACCGAGGCTCTCGCGCAAGCGCCGACCGTCTCGATCACGTCGGTGCTCGTGCGGTACACGTGCGGTGACTGCGCACGGGTCTCGCCGGTGAGCCTGTCGCTCGCGCGGACCACGAAGCTGCACGATCGCACGTGCTCGACGTGTGGCGGCACGGCGCGCACCGCACTCTCGATCGAGAGCCTCGGGCCGATCCGTGCGGCGAGCGCCCAGACCGCGACCGAGAGTGCGAAGCTGATCGAGATCCGAGACGAGCTCTTGTCGCGTGCGCTCACCGACGCCAACGTCGCGCTCGCGGGTGAGAACGCCACGGTCGATATCGCGACCAACGACACGATCCTCGGCAAGTACAAGATCGTGCGCCGGCTCTCGGCCGGCGGCATGGCCGAGGTCTACCTCGCGAACCAGGTCGGCATCGGCGGGTTCGAGAAGCCCGTCGCGCTCAAGCGGATCCAGCGCAAGCAGCTCGAGTCGCGGCATCAAGCGATCGAGCTGTTCCTCAACGAAGCAAAGATCGCGGGCCGCCTCACCCATCCCAACATCGCGCAGGTGCTCGATGTCGGCGAGGCGGCGGGTGCGCTGTACATCGCGATGGACTACGTCCACGGTCGCGACCTTCGCAAGATCATCCGTCGGTTGTCACAGACCCGCAGCACGCTCCCGATCGGCACGAGTTGTTACATCGTGCAGGAGGTCGCGAAGGCGCTCGACTACGCGTACATGTCCAAGGACATGACCGGCAAGCGAATGCACGTCGTGCATCGCGATGTCACACCCCACAACATCGTCCTCGGCTACGACGGCATGGTGAAGCTCGTCGATTTCGGTGTCGCGATGTCGGCAGTCACCGAGCACGCCGAGCCGATGATCGTCGGCAAGTGGAGCTACATGTCACCCGAGACCACGCTGAACGAGCCGATCGATCACCGATCTGATCTGTTCTCGCTCGGCGTGATCCTGTACCTGCTGCTTTCGGGCGAGATGCCGTTCAGTGGCACCGAGCCGCGCGAGATCGTGAGGAGCATCCGCGCGGGCACCTACGAGCGGCTCCCGGGGCGGGTGCCGGCTCGCCTCGCCGCGCTCGTCGACAAGATGCTCGCGCCGTTGCCGATCCACCGACCGCAGCGAGGTCGCGAGGTCGTCGAAGAGCTCGCGGCGATCGGCCAGGCCTATCCGGATCAAGGTTCCCCTGCCAGCGCCGCGCGCCTGCTCGCGGAGTTGCTGCCCGATGGCGAAGGTGGGCGCACGACCTCGGGGCCGCACGAGCTGGTCCGCGCGTTCTCCGGCATGTCGAGCTCGCTCACGACGATCGATCAACCACCGGCTCACGAGGTGCTCGGCCCCGCGCTCGCGGATAGCGAGACCTCGAGCCGCACCGTGCCGGCCGATATCTCCGAGACCTTGAAGCCGATGCGGGTGCACGAAGGTTCGTCGCTCGGGCTGGCCTCGACGCTCGCCGCCGGGCGCGCCTCGACGGAGCCCGAACGTGCGATGGCGGTGGTCGCGTTGCCGGACGCCGCGGTGACACCGAGTTATCCACGCCGTCACGCGGCGGCCTACGTCGCGCAGCCCAAGCCAACCTTCGGGCGCCCGCTCGTGATCCTGGTGCTCGTGCTCGCGCTCGTGCTCGCGCTGGCGATCTGGGGAGCGCGCTCGTGATCGTTCCTCCGATGATCGTGGTCTCACCGGATCCCAACGTCGGCCGGCTGATGTTCGATGCGCTCGGCACGATCGGTCCCGTCGAGCTCAAGGCGAGCCTCGAGGCGGTCGGCACTGCAGAGCTCAGCGCGCCGCTTTGCGCGATCCATTTGTCGGGTCCGCTCGGTCGGCTCGCGCGCGAACGCATCCCGCGGCTCGCGGGCGGCTGCCCGGTCATCGCGATCCTCCCGCGTTCGGATCTCGGTTCGATCGTCGAGATCATGCAATCGTCGACGCGTTTCGTCGGCGTGATGGTCGAGGAGGCGCTCGATCCTCGCCAGCTCGTCGCGATGGCTCGTCGAATCGTCGAGGATCGCGTCTTCGGGATCGATTCGATCCTCGCACCTGGTGCGGAGCTGCTCGAGTGGACGGTGACCGAGGATCTCGAGCGGGTCGCGTGTCTCGGGGCGATCGCGGGCGCGCTCGATCGGCTCGGGGTGATGCGCAGCTATCGCGAGCCGATCGAGCAATGCGTCGACGAGATGGTCACGAACGCGCTCTACGATGCGCCGCTCGCGGCCGACGGTTCGCGGCTGTTCGAGCACGTCAAGCCGCAAGCTCGGATCCAGCTTCGCACCGAGCATGCGGCCACCGTGCGGTTCGCGTTCGATGGCGCGCGCGTCGTGATCGGCGTGCGCGATCAATTCGGCTCGCTCGATCGGCGGACCGTGATCCGCTATCTCGACAAGTGCCTGCATGCGACCGCGCCCGTCGACCGCAGGTCGGCGGGTAGCGGCGTCGGGCTCTATCTGATGGTCAACGCTGCCGCCGGCGTCGACTTCCTGTTGCTGCCGGGCTTCGCGACCGAGGTGGTGTGCAGCTTCGAGATCCAGGGCCCGCCGCGAGGGCTCGCA
>JANXOP010000160.1 GCA_025357755.1 Kofleriaceae bacterium
ATCGCGTCGCCGATCATCAGAAGGCCGCGGGCTTCAAGGGGCCCGACCTCTACACCACGTCACTCCACGTCATGATCGGTTTACTCGTGCTCGGCTTCATCGCGAACGAGCTCGTGCGTCCCGTCAACCCGCGCTTCCACGAGGCTGCCAAGTGAAACACACACCGTTGATGATCGTCTCCTGGGCCTGGGTCGGTGCGCCGTTCGTGTACGGCGTGGTTCAGCTCGTCAAGAAGGTCGCGCTGCTGTTCGCCTAGCGCAGGGCCCGCGCCGTGCCTTCGTAGGTGAAGCTCAACGCCTTGGCACCCTCGGTGTAACCGGCGTGCAGGTCATCGCTGCGGAAACCGGCTTCCGAGAGGAGCTTCGCGATATCGCGATCGAGGTGGCAGTTGCCGGCGATCCGACGCCACGCGGGCGTGATCCGGTGCTGCCACGCCCGCGTACGGACATCACGCGCGAGCCCGTGCTCGACGAAGAACAGCTCACCGCCCGGCCTGAGGACCCGGCGCACCTCGGCGAGGACCGCGCTCGGATCTTTCACGCTGCACAAGGAGTACGTGACGACCGCGGAATCGAAGTGCGCGGACACGAATGGCAACCGCTCGGCGCTCCCGTGCACGAGCTCGACCGGCACCACACCGATCCGCGTGCGCGCCTTCGCGAGTAGCGGCACTGAAGGATCGATCCCGGTGATCTTCGTGACGCGTTCGGGGTCGTAGAACGCGAGGTTCAAGCCCGACCCGATGCCGAGCTCGAGCACGTTACCGTGAGCGCGCGGGACCCAGCGCTTGCGCTCGGCGAGGATCGTCGTGCTGCGGCACGCCTTCTCGACGAGCAACGGCAGCACGCGATTTGCCCATAGACCCATCGCCGAGAGCTTACGCCCCGCGCGCGTGGACGCGGTCGAGCTCCTCGCTATATCGCGGCACGAGCTCTGGATCGCTCGCGACGAGCGGGCCGAGGATCTCGCGGGTCCACGCGTGCTTCGTGGTTCTGAGGACCGGGCCACGGACTGGTGCCGAGCCGCACGGTGCGCCTTCGCGCTCACTCCTAGCCCGAACGGTCAGGTGAAGCGATCGCGGAGCCAGCCCTTGATGCCGTGCTGGTGCGACGCATGGATCCGGCGCGCGATCAGATAGATCACGATCAAAATGTTGACGACCAGGACGGCAGCCTTCATCGCCGACTCCTTGTGGATCACCTCGTAGACCTCGAGCGGGATGAAGGACGCCGTGATGATCAGGGTGAGCCACTCCGCCCACAGCTTGCCCCGGAGTAAGCCGATGCCTTCGACCATGAATAACGCCGCGTACAGGAACAACCCGAATGCGATGGCTTCGACGCGGTGCGGACCGTAGCTGGTGAGGCTCGCGATCGAGTGCGTGACCAGCTCGCGCCCGCTGCCCTCGGCGAGCTGCTTGAGCCAATCGCGCACCCCACTGTGAAGCGAGGCAAGGACGCTCACCGCCGCGGCCACGAGGACCAAGGCCTTCACGAGCTTGAGGACGCCGATCAGCGTGATGAGCCGGTCGCGGCGGTGCCCTCCGGCTAGCTGGCTCACGTGCATACGAGGGATACAGCAACAACCGTGCTCGATAATCGCAGTATCGTCCAGCCTCGAAATGAGCCCTCGTTTCGCGGTCATCGCGCCTGATCTCGCGCGCGGGGTGCGGGCGGCGATCGCGGTGGTCGTGCCGTTCTATCTCGCGGCGCAGCTGAACCAGCCCGCGCTCGCGTGGCTGGCCCTCGGCGGCTGGCTCGGCGCGCTCGCCGATCCGACCGGCACGCGACGAGCGCGCGCGCTCGCGATGGCGGTGTTCGTGATCGCGAGCTCGGCCGTGATCGCGATCGCGGGGAGCCTCGCCCATCAGCCGATCGCGGCGGCGCTGTTCATCGCGCTGGTCGGCTTCACGAGCTCGTTCGCGCGCGCGATCAATGGACCCGCCGGCGTGATCGGCACGCTCGTGATGCTGATCGCCGCGATCGCCGGTGCCGGGACAGGCTCGCCCCTCGCGGCCGCGGGCCTGTTCGCAGGCGGTGCGGTGTGGGCGGTCGGCCTGTCTTCGATCGTGTGGCCGGGCTGGCCGCACTTGCCCCTGCGGATCGCGCTCGCGAAGGCGTACGCCGAGCTCGCGGCGTACGCCGAAGCGCTCGCCGCAGCCGTACGTGATCCGGCCGCGGATTGGAGTGCGATCGCGCGCGAGCACCAGCGTCGCGTGCGCGCCGCGCTCGAGCACACGCGCGAGACCATGCTGGCGTTGCGCGCGCGCCGTTCGGGCGAGACTCCGGTCGGCACGAACCTGCGCGTGCTTCTCGGCGATGCCGAGCTCCATTTCTTTCGCGTCATCGCGCTCGCGGATGAAGTCGAGGCCGGGCGCGATCGCGACATGCTCGCCGAGCTCGCCGAGACCTATCGCGGCATCGCGCAGCGGCTCGTCACGCGCGAACCTGGCGACCCCGCTCGCGCCGAGCCGGTCACGAATGGCTCGGCGCTCGCGCGCGGCTTGCTCGTCTGGGCGCGCAAGGCGCTCGTGCGTGCCCGTGACCTCGACATCCTCGGTGCGGACGATACCGCCGCGCCGATCGCTCACCAGCTACACGGTCCGCTCGCGGTCGCTCTGCGCGATGCAGGGCAGGCGGTGCGCGGGGCGCTGAGCTGGAAGTCTCCGATCTGCCATCATGCAGTACGAGTCGCGATCACGTGCGCGGTCGCGTACGGGGTCGGGCGCGCGGCCTCGCCCACCCACTCGACCTGGGTCACGGTCACCGCGATCGCGGTGCTCCAGCCGTATCTCGGCGCGACCCTCGTGAGGATCGTCGAACGGATCATCGGCACGATCGTCGGTGGCGCGATCGCGGTGGGCGTGATGATGACGATCCAGGACCAGCGCATCATCGCGCTGTTGATGGTGCCGCTCGCGGTCGCTGCGGTGATCACGCGAACGCGCAGCTATCGCTTGTTCGTGTTGTTCCTCACGCCGGTGTTCGTGCTGGTCACGGATCGCTGGCATCCTGGCTACTACACCGCCGTGGTCCGGATCGTCGATGTCGCACTCGGCGCCGCGCTCGCTGGGGTCGCGGCATTGATCGCACCGTCGACCGAGCGCACCCGGCTTCCCGAGGCGCTCGCCACGCTGATCGATGCGATCCAGCGCTACCTCGAGCTCACGTTCGAGATCGTGCCGACCGATGCGGATCGCGCACCCCTCGCGGCGGCTCGGCGCGCGACCGGGATCGCGTTCGAGAACGCCGAGGTCTCACTCGAGCGCATGCTCGCCGAGCCCAAGCCACTGCGGCGCGGCAATGCCGATGCCGCCGTCCTGCTCACCTACGGCCGCCGGCTGACCGCAGCGCTGACCGCGCTCGACGAGGCACGCCGTGACGAGCGCCCGGTGATGCCCGAGCTCGTCAAGCAAGATGTCACCGCGGCGCTCGCGCAGGCGCGCGCACACATCACGACAGGCACGACGATCGAGCGCTCGACGCAACCACCGGTCAACGTGCAAGCGCCGCTCGACAAGCTCGTCCATTACGCCGCACTGGTGCGCCAGATCGCGTACGCGTAGCCGGCTCACTCTCGTCTCATTGGCGCGCCGCGTCGCGCGAATACCCGTGACATGTCGGCGCTAAGGGCGACTTCTCGACGACACCCAACGGTCACCTCACGGAGTTGACCTCTGTTCAACAGCGGTCCATCAGCTCAGGCTGGCGACATGCAGTGGCGCTACCTATCGCTCCTCGTCGCAGCGAGCTGTGCTCCGCCGTTCGATCCCGATCGTACAGAATCGGATCCAGGTTCGTTCGGTCATCACGTGGTCGATCTGATGTGCAAGCGGATCGCCTACGAGGCGACGCCGAGTGACATCACCGGCGCCCTCGATCGCAGCACGTGCAACGGCGGGGATCTTCGAGCCGATGCACCGCCGACGCTCGCCGCGCTGATCGGTGATCGCCCCGAGACCGTGCTCGCGATCGATACGGCCGTGCCGCCGGCGCAGAACGACGCACTGCAGGCCTACCTCACGAGCGATCAGGTGCTGGCGCTCTATGACGACGAAACGATGTCGAGGAGCATCCAGTCGCTCGGCGACATGCTGAGCGAATTTGGCGACGACCCGGAGGCGATGGTCGCGCTGTCGCGGTTCGGCGCGCGCGATGGCTATCGCCACCCCGATGTCGCGATGGGCCAGCTCGCGCCGATCGTCAATGCACCCGAGGTCGTGCCTGCCCTCGATGCGCTGCTGCCCGCGATCGTGAAAGGCGGCACGGCCTTCGATGCCTGGACCGCCGTGATCTCGGCGCTCGGCGCCACGCTCGCGAGCGCGACGCCATCCACCGAGGCCGAGGCGAACCGCACCGCGGTGATCGTCGGCAACCTGTTGCTCGGCGATACGCCCGAGGTCGCGACCGGGACCTCGCAATACATCGTGAGCCGCGACGACCGGGGCGTCGCGCGCCTGACGATCGCGGCGCCATTCGTCGATGCCAACAACGACGGCCTCGCCGATACCGATAGCTACGGACGCTACGTCGACGCGAACGGAGCCGTGATCGCCGCGGCGACGCCGTTCGCCTACGGCAGCGACGCCAGCGCACGCGACGCCGCGGGGCGCTCGACCGAGGTCCCCTACACGTACGTCGATCTCGATCGCACGTTGCTGTCCGCGCTCTCGCGCGATGCGCCCGCGCTGCTCGAGCCGAGCCATGGAACGCTGCTCGATCTCGTGCGTGGTGCGGGCCTGCTGCTCGGCGATCGCGCGCCGCAGGTAAAGACGTTCGACGATGGCAGTACGTACCCCTTCGAAGGCTACGACACGACCGATGCACCGCTGCTCGATCTCTCGTACGCGTTCAGCCAGCTGCTCGGCGACGTGACTTCGGATGATACGCTCGCGCTCGCGCAGCAGTTGTTCCTGCCCGCGCACCAGGCGATGACCGCGCGGCTCGTCGAGAACTTCATCGAGACGGCGCGGCTCGGCGATCAGTTCCCGACCGCCGAGATCCTCGCCAATGCGCCTCTGTGGGACGACATGCGCCCGCTACTCCAGAAGATCACCGCGGATCCGGTGCTCGTAAATCACCTGCTCGTCGCGCTCGAGCAGCCCGAGGTCGCGCAACTCGGCGCGCGGTTCCGCGAGTTCATGACCTACAACGACCGGTTCGACATCGCCTCGAATCAAGCGCTGATCGGCGCGTACACGTCGATGCCGGACCGGTTTGCGCCCGACAACGATTTCAATCGCTCGCTGTGGGAGCGCCTGCTCAACGTGATCAGCGACTCGAACGGCGCCGTGCAGTGCAACAAGGAAGGCGCGCAGCTCAAGCAGAACGGCTTGATCGTCGCGACATATAGCGCGTGCGAGATGTTTCGCGTGCCGAACCTCGCGGTGTTCTATCTGCAGTCGATCGCGTACGCGAAGGACGGCAGCGGCAACATCGTGTGCGAGGACAACGCCGGTGAGTTCGATGCGGCGAAGACCGCGACGACCGCGGCAGGGTGCGCAGCCTACGGCTCCGGCTGGCGCCCGCGCCCGAAGGCGAACTTCGGCTACAACTGGAACAAGGGGCTCTCGTCGACGCTCGTGGTCAAGCTGCTCGGCGGCGATCAGTACGTCGAGAACACCGCGACGATCGTCGGCTTCCGCACGCACCCGACCCCGCAAGCGCTCAACCGCGTGCTGTTCCTCGATCCGACGCCGACCAGCGTGTCGGATCTCTCGGATCCGATGACCGACAAAGACGGCGACCTGTTCAAGGTCCAGCACGTCGGCACGCTACCGGTGTGGGAGAAGAACGACTTCTACAACGAGATCCGACCGATCGTGCAGGCGTTCGCCGATGCGAACCAGGAGCAGACGTTCGTCGACATCATGTCGGTGCTCCACAAGCACTGGGCTAGTAGCGCCTCGACGACGACCCAGCATGACAACCCGGCCGCGAAGGACTACACGTTCGGCAGCAACGGCGTGTCGTACGAGCCGTTCGTGATCCAGGTCCTCCAAGGCGATCTCTATCCATCGCTGGTCCAGAGCGCGGCGGAGCTGCTCTCGCTGACCGCGAACGGAAAGCCGATGAGCCAGATCGCGGCGCGCGCCGGCAACTACCTGGTCACGCCGCTCGCCGGCCTCACCGATCGTCATGGTCACGCCACCGGCCTGACCTCGGACGGTGCTCCGGTCGCGACGCTGTCGCCGTGGAACCTGCTCGGCGACGCGTTCGCACACAAGCGCACTCGGCTCGCGAATGCCGGCGCGGCGGAGGCCGCGCGGTGGACCGATTCGGTGACCGAGCTCGCGGACATCTTGATGCGCGGTGACCTGGACGCGACGGGATGGCACTTCCGCAACCCGCACTTCGCGGCGACGACGCGCGGCGTGACCCAGATGCTGCGCGAGCGCCTCGCGGCGCATGTCGCGGTGGGCGATCGCGCGAAGTGGCTCGCGACGGACCTGCCCGCGGATCTCGAGGACAAGCTCGCGCACCCGGTCACCGTCGCGGCGATCGATCTGGTGACCGCGCTCGAAGGTGCGCCGCGCCAGAACCTCGAGACGCTGCTAGCCGCGGTGCTCGATCCAAACAAGCCATCGGCGAACGTGATGCGCGCCTCGATCGCGGAGCTGCTCCAGCTCGCGCGTGATGATGGCGATCTCGTGCCGGTCGCGCGAGTCGCGGGCCGCTTGCTCTCGAAGGACTATCTCGCGACGCAGATCGGCCTGTTCGAGCGGCTGCATGCGGCCGATTCGGTGCGGACGTTGAACGACATCGTCGCGCGGATGTTCCAGCCGATCCGCGTGGGGAAGCCCGTGATCTCGTCGATCGTGGATGGTGTCGGCGATGTCAATCGCACGGCCCCCGGCCCCGATCCGGTGTGGTCGCCGGCCGACTACGCGAGCGTGTTCCACGTCACCGCGGACTTCTTGCGCGAACAGCAGCACGGCATGTTGCGCTTCATCGCGATCGTGAAGGGACGTAACCCGTGAAACCGCTCGCCCTGCTCTTGCTCGCGACCGGTACCGCGAATGCGGGCGGCATGTTCCTGCCGGTCCGCGGCGTCCACTCGCTCGAACGCGCCGGTGCGCTCGTCGCGGGTGCCGAAGACGCGGATGCCTTGTTCGACGATCCAGCCGGGCTCGAGCACGCGGTATCCGCGGTCGGGCGCTGGGCGTTCTTGATCGATGGCACATTCGTGAAGCAAGCCGTCGACTACGCGCGGCTCGATAGCGCGGGCAATCGGTTGCCCTCGGTCTCCAACAACTATCCCGGTATCGTGTCGCCGACCGTCGCGATCGCATATCGGCTCAGCGATCGCATCGTGCTCGCCGGTGGGATCGCGGCGCCGGATGCGGGGCTGTCTCGCTACGATCCGCAGGGCCCCGAGCGCTACGCCTCGGCGAGCCTCGCCGAATCGCTGTTCGTCACGATGGCGTTTGGCGGCTCGTATCGCGTGTCGAAGACGCTGCGCATCGGTGCGACGGTCCAGAACGTAGTCTCGAAGATCGCCTCGCGCGTGACGCTCTCCGGCTGCCCGGCGCAGACGATCTGCGCGCCCGAAGATCCGGAATTCGACGCCGACACCAAGCTGACCCAGCTCGCGCTGTTCGCGCCGGCCGCCTCGGCAGGTGTCCAGTGGGACGTGCTGCCGCTCGTCACGCTCGGCGCTATGGCGCAGACGCCGACGCGGATCACGAACCAATCGGGCACCCTCGAGACCAAGCTGCCGAGCGCGAGCTTCTACGACGGTGCGTACATCAAGGGCGACTCGGCCGGCCTCGAGATGAACCTGCCGGCGATCTTTCGGTTCGGCGCGGAGTTTCATCCGCACCCGCGGGTCCGCATCGAAGCGGCGCTCGATGTCGAGCTGTGGTCGATCCAGGAGACGATCGCGATCGTCCCGAAGGGCGTCACGATCGAGAACGCGGCGGGCGTCGGCACGTACGTACTCGGCAAGGTCGAGATTCCGCGCAACTATCGCAACTCGTACGCGCCTTCGATCGGCGGCGAGTACCGCGCCGACCGCTGGTCGGTCGGTGCGGGCTACAGCTACGAGACCGCGGCCGCCCCGAGTGGCTACGTCTCGACGCTCACCGTCGATGCGGGCAAGCACCTGTTCGGTCTGGGTGGCTCGGTCACGCTGGCGGGCTGGGAGGTCGGCGCGTCGGCGGGCTACGTCAAGCTGAACGACGTGCACGTCACGCTGACCGAGGCCCGCGTCCCGCAGCTCACGCCGATCCGTGATCAGCCGAGCGAGATCTACATCAATGCGGGCGCTTACAAATCGCACTACGTGCTCGGTGGCCTGCGGCTGAGCCACGAGTTCTGACCAGACCTCGTCAGGGTTCCTGGCGCAGCGATCGGATCTGCGCGGCGACCTCGGCGAGGG
>JANXOP010000172.1 GCA_025357755.1 Kofleriaceae bacterium
GCACACGCTGGCCGCTTCGCCCCCCTTCCCTTTCGCGCTCGAACGACAGGTCGGCTGAATGACCGGCTAGCCAGATCCGTGACGTGTCCCTGCTCCGATGCTCGCGGTCTCGCTCGGGACCACTACTCGTCGCCGAGCCGAGGTATTTCGTTCTGATCGGTATGTTCGATGAGCCCGTATCGGCGCCCGCCTTCCCGAGCAGCCACGTCTACAGGATGGACACGCACGGCAGGGATACCGATCTGCGCCTTGCACACGCTGGCCGCTTCGCCCCCCTTCCCTTTCGCGCTCGAACGACAGGTCGGCTGAACGACCGGTCTAGCCAGATCCGGTCCGGCCGATCGATCGATCGGTCGATCGGTCGATCGGTCGATCCGTCGATCCGTCGCTCGGTCGATACTTTGACGTGTCCTTGCGCCGATGCTCGCGGTCTCGCTCGGGTTCACTACTCGTCGCCGAGCCCAGGTATTTCGTTCTGATCGACGAGCCCGTATCGCCGCCAGCCTTCGCTGAGCAGCCACGTCTTCGGGATGTACACGAACGGCGGCGGATACCCGACCGGCGCCTGGTAGTACACGCCGGCGGCTTCGCGCTGCTTCCAGCCGTCGAACGAGAGTGAGCTCGAGTACGGATCGACCCTCCACGCGTTCTTCAATTTCTCGCGATCTGCACCGTGATGCCGCCAATTGTTGAGCACATAGGCGATGCAGTTGCGAACCTGACGCGGCGAGCCCAGCACACGCGCGTGATATCGGTCCGCGAACACCGGCCCATGTAAGCGCCCCGTCACCGCATTGATCTGACGCGCTGCGGAGATCCCGAACGCCTGCATGCCTCTCCACAGCTGCCTGCGATTTGCCGCCTCGACGATCAAGTGGAGGTGCGTCTTCTGAATGCTGAGGTGGACGATCCGAAAGTTCGGGAACCGATCCTCGGTCGCTACGACGAGTGTGGCTTCGCGGATCGCGAGAAACAACGCATGACGGCGCATCGACCCGACCTCTTTACGCACGCGCATGATCACGTGTACCGGCTCGGTCGCCTTGAACGTCTTGCGAGTCTTGTGCTTCTCGCTCGCCCGAAATCCCTGCTTCGGACGCCCCGCGCCTTTGCGCTTGCCTCCACGGTGCTGGCCATTCTTGTCGAGCTTCGGCAACTCGAGCTGTACATGGCGTTTGCGTGGGCGCGTCACGTACGGAACATACTACTGGCCCGATCGCGATGCAATTGATTTCGCCGATCTTTTATCTCCTGGCAAGTTAGCGACCTCCGCAAGAGGGGTGTATCGAGATGTTTCGCGACAACGCTAGCTGGCCGCGAGCGCTGGCGACGATCTTGGCCTCGCGAGGCACCGAAGCACGGGAGCTGGCTCGAGCCCGCCAAGACTGGCGCGGCCACCGCTGCTCGCTCCAAGACGGAGCATCACGTTCCGCGAGCTCGCACGTGTGGCCAGCCTCGTCGGGGCCCGTGACCGAGGCGCGACTGAGGCGCGACCGAGGCGCGACCGCGACGCGCGACCGAGCCCGACCGCGACGCGACGCGCGACCGAGGCCCGACCGCGACGCGCGACCGAGCCCGAGGCCCTACCGAGCCCGACCGAGGCTCGACCGAGGCCGGTCTCGAGCGAGGCGACCTCGGTCTCCATCAGGGCCGCGCGGTCGCACAGCGAATCGATGCTCGCGCGCTATATCCGCTGTCGAACCGTAAGCCTCCGGACGGGCGACAGCGAGGCCTCACGGGGCTACAGCGAGGCCTCACGTCGAGCCCAACTTGGCGGACCTTCGACCCGAGGTGCGGACATGGCGAGCCGTTGGAGCACGAGAAGGCATGCCGATCCGCCGAGAATGCACCCTGCTGGAAGACCTGATCCCGGATATGCGCGGTCCACAGCGCGACGGAAAGACGCGCGCCCTCTTGATCTCGTATTGGCCACCGGCGCGCGTCACGTGTCGACCTCGCGCAGACGAGCTCGGGGACAAGCTGACCGCGGAGTCCAAGTCGCACCTCGAGCGGATCGGCCTCGGAGCGGCGCGGATGGGCGAGCTCATCGATGCCCTGGTTCGGCTCTGGCGTTTGAGCCGCGCCGAGCTCGTGAACGAGCACGTCGATCTGAGTGTGCTCGCGCGCTCGGCATCCACCCCGAGCACTGCTTGCCGATCCTCCTCGATCGAGGCTCGTGGTCGTGGTCGGCGAGCCCGTGGAGGCGCGCTGGGTTTCCAATACGACTGCTCTACTGCGCACTCGGAGCACCAGCTCGCGACACTCGCGAGTCAGTCAGGGAGGGCGCGGTCTTCGTCGATCAGGCCGCGCGTGCCCGGCGGCTTCATCTCGCGGATGTTCGCGAGGCAGGCGAGTGCGCAACCGGTGGTGTGCTTGGTCACCTTGGCGTGCGAGACGGGCTTGGCCATCATCGGCAGCCGGCCGGCGAGCAGGCCGCGACAGAACGTGCAGTAGACGTCCATCTTGTGCTTCTTGTAATCGGGGCCGCCGCAGCGCTCCGTCGAGAACGCGCGATAGGGCGCCTGGGTCGGAAACCGCCGCGCGTAGAGATCGAGGGCGAGCTCGACGAGCGCGGCGTAGTCGAAGCCTTCGCGACCGTCGAGCCAGGCATCGTAGGCGATGGCTGCATCTTCCGGCGACATCGAAGTGGAATGTAACTGATCCGATCCGGGCGTGCGATCGCCCGTCGCTGTCCGCGAGATCGCCCGTGGCTGCTGGCGACATCGCCCCGTCGCTGTCCGCGACGTCGCCCCGTCGCTGTCTACACATCGCCCGTCGCTGTCCGCGAGATCGCCCGTCGCCGCTGGCGACCTCGCCCGTCGCTGTTGGCGACCTCGCCCGTCGCTGTCAGCGACATCGCGATGCTGATACGATCCCGAGGTGCGATCACACATCGCGGTTGGCGTCCTGACCGCGATCGCCGCGGCCCTGAT
>JANXOP010000192.1 GCA_025357755.1 Kofleriaceae bacterium
TCCTTGGGATCGCCGAGCGGGTCGTGGACCATCGCATCGATCCCGAACTCCGCGAGCTCCTTGATGATGTCGGGGATCTTGGAGTTGCGCAGATCCGGCACGTTCTCTTTGAACGTGAGACCGAGGATGCCGACCTTCGCCTTCTTGAGCGGCACGTCCATCGACGTGAGGTACTTGACGGTCTTCTGCGCGAGGAACGCGGCAACATTGTTGTTGACGCGACGGCCGGCGAGGATGACCTCGGGTAGGTAGCCGAGCTCCTCGGCCTTCATCGTGAGGTAGTACGGATCGACGCCGATGCAGTGCCCTCCGACGAGGCCCGGCGTGAACTTCAAGAAGTTCCACTTGGTGCCGGCCGCTTCGAGCACGTCCATCGTACGGATGCCCATGCGATCGAAGATCAGCGCGAGCTCGTTCATCAGCGCGATGTTGAGATCGCGCTGGGTGTTCTCGATTACCTTGGCGGCCTCGGCCACCTTGATCGATGGCGCGCGATGCACGCCCGCGGTGACGACCGAGCCGTAGACCACGGCGACGCGCTCGAGCGCCTCCGGGGTCTGCCCCGAGACGACCTTCACGATGCGCTCGAACGTGTGCTCTTTGTCGCCCGGGTTGATGCGCTCGGGCGAGTACCCGAGGAAGTAGTCCGAGCCATTCTTGAGGCCCGACTTCTCGTCGAGAATCGGGCCGCAGATGTCCTCGGTGACGCCCGGGTAGACCGTCGATTCGAACACGACGATGTCGCCCTTCTTGAGGTGCGGACCGATCGTGCGCGACGCCGAGATCATCGGGCCGAGGTCGGGGCGGTTGTTGCTATCGATCGGGGTCGGCACCGCGACGATGTAGAAGGTGCAATCCGCGAGGCGCGACGGATCCGCGGTCATCTCGAGCTTGGTCGCCGAGGAGAGTTGCTCCTTGGTGACCTCCATCGTCTCGTCGTGACCGTTCTTGAGCTCTTCGACTCGGCGTGGCCGGATATCGAAGCCGACCGTTGCGAGCTTGCGCCCGAACGACAGCGCGACCGGAAGTCCAACGTAGCCGAGACCGATTACCGCGATCTTTTCCTGCTCGAGAGCCATCGCAGCGGAGCAGAACACGGTTGCTAACCGACGAGCAAGACGCCGAGGAGTCGACCGTGCGGCATCAAGTTCGCCAGCTCGACCAGCTCGCGCTCCCGTGTGCGGTGAGCACGCCCCACCAAGGCGACCGCGTCCATACATGCAGCCGCACTCGCGTGCTCGCCCAGCAGCTCGAACCCCGTGAGATCGACGAGCACGTGTGCGAATAAGTCGCCGCTGTCGACGAGCACGCGCGCGAGCTGCGGCACGACTTCGCCGGCTCGTTCGACCCGAGGCGGCGTCAGCAGCGCGAGCGAATCGCGTAACCAGCGGGTCGCGAACACCGAATCATCGTGGTCGGTCCGCACGCCGCGTGAGATCCCAGCAAGGGCCGGGTAGCGAACGTTGGCATCGACCACGGCCACGGTCGCCCCGGTGAGCTGGCATAGCGCCAGACCGAGGTGAATGATCACGGGCGGAACTGCGACCTTGTCATCACTCGGGACGAACCCGACCACGCGCAGACGCTCGCTGTGGATCCGCCGCGCGATCCGAGCGCACGCGGCCTCGAGGAAGCCGTTGGTATCGGGATCGAGGTGAATCCCGATCGACGCCAGCACGTCTTCGTCCAGGCGCTGATCCACGGCGCCCAGCTTGCCACTCGCGCCACACCCGCGGTAGCCCTTGGCGCGTGGTGCTTTCCATTGTCCACGTGCTGTCGTCGTACGGCGTAGGTGGACAGGAGCGGGTCGCGTTAGACCTCGCGATCGGTCAGCGGACCCGCGGTCATCGCGTGGCCGTGATCTCGATCGCGCCACCTCCCGATGGTGCGATGGCCGAGGAGTTTCGCACCGCGGGCATCGCCGTCGATCGCGTGGCCAAGCGCGAGGGGCTCGATCCGACGCTCGTCCCGCGGCTCGCCCTCGCGTTTCGGCGGTTCGGTGCGCACGTGGTTCACACCCACAATCCGCAGCCGCTGATCTACGGCGCACCGGCGGCGCGGCTCGCCGGTGCGCGGGCGATCCACACCAAGCACGGCAAGAACCCCGGCACGCGCGGCCAGCGCGTGTTGCGCCGCGCGGCCGCACGGCTCACCAAGGCGTTCGTCGCGGTGTCCGAGGCGACGGCCGAACAAGCGCGGCTCTTCCACGATGTCGCGCCCGGCAAACTACACGTGATCCCGAATGGCATCCGGCTCGATCGCTACGCGCCGGATCTCGCGGCCCGTGCGGCGGCGCGGACCGAGCTCGGCGTCGGCGAGGCGTGGGTGATCGGCACGGTCGGCCGGATCGATGACAACAAGAACCACGTGATGCTGGTCCGCGCATTCGCGATGCTGCCCGACACCACGCGGCTCGTGATCATCGGCGATGGCCCCGCGCGCGCGACCCTCGAAGCCGAGGTCGCGAAGCTCCCCGATCCGCGCCGCGTGATCCTCACCGGTCGTCGGATGGACGTGCCGCAGCTCGTCCACGCGTTCGATACGTTCGCGCTGTCGTCGATCCTCGAGGGCCTACCACTCGTCGTGCCCGAGGCGATGGCCGCGGGCTTGCCGATCGTGACGACCTCGGTCGGTGGCTTGCCCGACGTGATCGACGAAGGCCACACCGGTCTGCTGGTGCCTGTCGACGAGCGCGCGATGGCGCAGGCGCTCGGTCGGTTGGCCGCGGACAAGGAGCTCGCGAAGCGGCTCGGCACGCAGGCGCGCGTGATCGCACTCGAGCGCTACAGCTCGGAGCGGATGGTCGATGCATACCTCGCGCTGTACTAGCCGTTCAGGCGCATCCAGATGTCGTTCTCTTCGGCGGCTTCGAGCTCGCGGATCGTGCGGTGGGTCTCGAACACGTACTCGCGCAAGCTGCGGAGGTCGCGCTGAGCGGCGAGCACGATCCGATACCCGGTGCGACGGAGCAGGCCGAACGGTCCCGCGCTCGGCGACTTCGACGGCACGAGCGTATCGAACATCACACAGCCCTTGGCCCACATGACCTCGTCGAGGCCGGGCACTTCGAGCTGGAGCGGCACCTCGCGCTGGAGCCGGTTGCCGGTGTAGGGGCGCTCGACCCGGGCGCCTTCGGTCGAGAGATCGACGACGAGCGCGCTGTTCTCGCGATCGTCGACCATCTCCCAGCACAACGCCTCCATGCCGATCCGTGGACTGACGCGTCGAATTTCGTGCATCCGTAAATTTTCGGCTGCGCGAGGCGCGTGGATCAACTTCTCGGCGGTGCCTGTATATAAGCGAGCTCGGGGAGCGCGATCTGGGTGAAGAACATCGCGTCGCTCATCTCGCGCTCGGTCGAGACCCGACGCATGTCGAACGGGTCGATCTTCATGACCCTGCCCATCGCTCCGGGCCAGATCCGGGTCGCGCCACTCATGTTCGTGAACCCGAGCTTGTAGCCCGCGGCAGCGACGGCGTGACGCACGGCCGGGAGGTGCGAGATCTTGCGACCGACCGGATACGCGATCGCGCGCACCGGCTTGCCGATCTGCGCCTCGACCTCGCGCTTGGACGCGAGCAGATCTTCGGCGAGCGAGGCCGGATCGAGCGTCTGGAGCACGCGGTGCTGGCGCGAGTGCGACTCGATGTCCATGCCAGCTCGTGCGAGCGCGCGGACATCGTCCCAGGTCATCACGAGCTCGTTCGAGTGCGTGCGCTCGAGCTCGGGATCCCAGTCGACGCCGAAACCCTTCGCGAGCTCGCCCAAGAACCGCTCGAGATCGAGGCCGTGGGTATCTTTGACGAGCGAGGTGAGTGTGCGCAACGTGCCCGGATGGGCCGCGGCGAGCTCGAGCGGAATCGGGTACGTGAACGCCGCCGAGGGCTTGGTCGCCGAGCTGAGGACCAGCGCGATGCGCTCCCACCAGTACAGCGTGCGATCGTTGACGAACCCGGTCGCGATGAAGAACACCGCGGGGATGCCGAGCGACTTCAAGATCGGGAGCGCGGTCTCGCGGCACGATTTGTAGCCGTCGTCGAAGGTGATCAGGATCGGGTTCTTCGGCAGCGGCGCACCGTCGAGCGCGCGCACGACCTCGTCGATGCCGACCGGCGTGCAGTACTTCGCGACCAGCTCCATCTGGCGACGGAACTGCGCCGGCGTCGCGTCGGCGACACCAGGATCGTACTTGTAGCCGGGCGTGTCCTCGGCGATGTGGTGATACGTGACCACGCTGAGCGTCCCCGGCACCGGCAGGTGCCTGCGGACGTTCATCACGGCGCCGAGCGCACCTGCTCCATAGAGAGCTGATGCAAAGCGCTCGCGATACCCCATCGGGGCCAGAGCATACCAAATGCTATGGTGGCAGCGCGTGTTCGCGCTGCCCACCATCACGTTGCTCGTGTTCTTTGTCCTGGCTCGGCCCCAGGAGTTCGTGCCGATGCTGCAGCGGCTGCCGTTCTTGCACCTGCTCACGGCGCTCTCGGTGCTCGGCTACATCATCGATGTTCGGCTGCGGCGGCTCCAGCCGGTCGCGACGAACACGCTGCCGTGGGTGATCGCGTTCTTTCTCTGGGCGATCCTGTGCACCGCGATCGTCGCCGGAGATCAGCTGATTCCGTTGATCTTGTTCCTGATTCCGACCCTCGCGGTCTACGGCATCGTCGCGCACGGGGTCCAGCGGTTTCGCGCGTTCCAGATCGTTGCGGGCCTGCTCGCGCTGACGGTCGTGTTCATCGCCGCGATCTGCGCGCACCAGGGATTCTCGCCGAAACAGTGCGTCAGTGGCGTCGAGCAGGATGGCGCGATCGACGGCGTCCCCGATGGTCGCGAGTGCGATACCAACGAGACCTGCCGCGGCGCGAACGCCGAGCCGGGCGCGGAGTATCGCTGCGAGCACGTCGGCCTCGTCGGCACGTACAGCGCCGACGGGCGCGTGCGCTATCGCGGCCAGCTCAACGATCCGAACGAAGTCGCGCTCGTGATCTGCAGCGGTGGCCTCGCGATCCTGCTCGCGCTCTCGATGCGGCGGCGAGGTCAGCCGCTGCGCCAGTTCGGCTACTGGCTCCTGATCACCTTGTGCGTGGTCACGATCTTCCTGACGAAATCACGCGGCGGGCTCGTCGCGATGATGCTCGTACCTGGCGTCTACGCGATCCGAAAATGGGGATGGGCCGTGATCTTTCCGGCGGTGATGCTCGCGGTCCCGGTGCTGATCCTCGGCGGTCGCAGCGACGCGAACGCCGAAGCCTCGACGCAGCAGCGCTACGAAGCGTGGGCGACCGGCCTCGACATGTGGCACCACAGCCCCGTGTTCGGGGTCGGGGCGCGGCAGTTCTCGGCACATCACTACCTCACCGCGCACAACTCGTTCGTGCTGGTGCTCGCCGAGCTCGGCATCGTTGGCTTGTTCTTGTTCACCGCCGTGATCTATCTGGCGATCAAGACCCTCGTCGTCGGGCTCAAGGCGATCGAGCACGAGCCCGGTGCGCGCGCCGCCAGGATCTGGGGCATGGCCTTACTCGCCGCGATGTGCGGCATCGTGTTTCAGATCAACACGCTGTCGTTCAGCTATCACACCATGTTGTGGCTGTTCATCGGCCTGTGCGGAGCCTGGTACTCGACGGTGCGACACCACAAGCCTGACCTCGAGATCAAGCTCACGTACATCGACCTCGTCGTGATCGCGGGAGCCGCGATCACGTACTCGACGGTGGTGTTGCCGCTCTTCTTGAAAGCGAAGGGCGAGTACTAGGCGAGCGTTACTTTTTCTTCTTCGCGGGCGCAGCCGCTGCGGGCTTCTTCGCAGCCGCCGCCTTCGCAACGGGCTTCGCGGCCGGTTTGGCAGCGGGCTTGGCAGCGGGCTTGGCGGCGGGCTTCGCGGCGGGCTTGGCGGCCGGCTTGGCGGCCGGCTTGGCAGCCTCCGCGGGCTTCGCCGCGGGTTTCACTGGAGCCGCAGGTGCGGCAGGAGCCGCTGGTGCAGGCGCGGCTGGCTTCGCAACGGGCTTCACCGCAGCGAGGGGCGCTGCCCCAGGCTTCACCACGGGCTTCGCGATGACACGAATCGGCTCGGGCTTGCCCGTGGGGAGCGGCTTGGCCGGACGCGGAGGGATCGGGCCGCGACGCGGCAGATCCTCGCGATCGATCTTCTCGACCTCGTCATCGTCGTCGTCGCGGCTCGGCGAATCGTCATCGTCGTCGTCGTCACGAAGGATCGCGCGTGGCGCTACGCGAGCGACCGGCTTGGCGATGGGGCGCGAGTCTTCCTCCTCGTCATCATCGTCATCGTCGTCGTCGTCGTCGTCGTCATCGTCGTCGTCTTCTTCCTCGTCGTCGTCTTCTTCCTCTTCTTCCTCTTCCTTGGCAACAGGTTCGTCCTCGACCCAGGGCGGTTTGTCGCCCGCGCGCCAGCCGCCCGCGTCCTTGTCGTCGTCGTCGTCGTCCTCGTCTTCGGCCTTCTCTTTCGGTTCGGCCTCCTCGTCGGACCACTCGTCGTCCGCGGCAGGGACGACGGTCGCAACACTGTCGAGGTCTTCGTCGTCTACGACTTCTTCCTCGTCATCATCGTCATCATCATCGTCATCATCGTCATCGCCGCCGCCACCATCACCGTCCGGCGGGGCGTCATCATCATCAGTTTCACCAGCCGGCTTCTTCTTGGGAGCGGCGGCGAAGCGTGGGTCGAAGGGTTCGACTTCAGTGCGCATGGGCAGGGTGAATTCTAAACAGCTCGGGCACTAAGTGTGTCAACCAGCGCGTGATACAAACCAAAGAGTGAGCAGATTAGGTCCGCCGATCACGATCGCGAGCCTGATTCTGGGCGGATCCGCTCATGCCGATCGAGCGAGCGTCCACGTCACGGCCGCCGGCAATGTCGCGGTCACCGACAACCTGTTCTCGGTTTCGAGCGATGGCAACCGCGAAGCGGACGTTTATACGCAGGTCCGACCGGGCGTCCTGGGTAGCTGGGAGACCCCGCGGATGGTTCAGACGCTCGCTGCGGAGGCCGAGGTGCTCGAGTATGCGAACCACAGCCCCGGCGATCCGTCGCTGACCCTGCGAGGACGGTGGGAAGCTCTGTTTCTGCCCACACCGCGGACCGATCTGGGGATAGGCGCGGGAGGGTCGACCGGCCGGGCCAACTCGCTGACCTCGCGGTCCGCGGCGGATCAGGGCACGATCGCGGTCACGCCGGCCGGTTCCTCCGAGATTCGCCAGGCGGACGCGCAGCAGCGCCTCGCGTGGCAAGCGACCAAGGCGACGCGCACCAGCGAGCAAGCGTTCGTGCGCTGGGCCGCGACGAACGATGACCTCGCGATGCCGACGACGACGAACTCTGTCGAGGTCGGTGCGAATTTCGGCTTCGATCGCCAGTTCGCGGAGAACGGCATCGGCCTCGAGGTTGGCGGCTCGCTGCTCCGGCTCGAGCGGATCGCGCCCGCGGGACAGGTCGGCTCGCCGAGCCGGCTCGATCGTCAGCTCAACCCGCATGCGACGGCGGCGTGGCGTCACGACTATTCCAAGGTGTGGAGCTCGCAGGTCACGGCCGGCATCGTCTACGTCAATCCGTACGGTATCGATCCGTACAATCCGATGGCGACCGATCGTACCGCGCAGCCGTATCCAGTGTTCAGCGTCACCGGCGCGTACACCGATGTCTGGGGTGGCGCCACGCTGACCGCAGGCCGCTCCGTCGCACCGAACCTGTTCATCGCGCAGAACACCGTGAATGAAGAAGCGATCGCACGCCTGCAGCTGCCGCTCCACGCGCTCGATTCGAGTCCGCGCGCGCGCGATCCGCAGTGGGCGTTGCTCGGTACGGTCGGCTTCGATCGCTCGCAGTTGATCGACAACACGACCGCCCAGGTCCAGGGCTCGTTCGACGTCGCGCGCGCAGATGTCGCGCTGCAGTGGCATCCCGCGCCGAGCCAGACGTACGCGCTGCGCTACGAGTTTCTGTACCAGCACGGTGACACCATCGGGACGCTCGTGTCGCCGACGTTCTCTCGCAACACCGTGTTCTTCGAGTTCTCGTTCCGCTATCCCGAGGTGCTGGCGACCCAGGTGCCGCGGCGGACCGGGAGTGTTCGTGCCGATGGTGGCGACCTGTCCCCGGTCGGTGCCGAACCGGTGGTTCCAGATGCTGCCGCACCCGCTCCCTCGGAGTAAGCTTTCCCCTATGGCGGGGCATCCGAATGTGCGGAGTCGAGTGCCTCGGTCGGCGGATCTGACGATTCGCGTGTTGGCGTTGGCGGCGGACGCGACCCTCACGTGGATCGAAGAAGAATTCGCGAACGAGGCGATCACGTTGCAAGTCGCGAGGAGCGTCGACCACGCGGTGTCGGCACTCGTCGAAGATCCTCCGCCGCGCGCGACGATCCTCGTCTGTGACTTCGATACGCTCGAACCGGCGCAGCTGATGGAGCTCCATCAGGTCCGCGAGCGCGGCTGGTTCGGCGCGATCATCGGCCTCGGCAACGTGCCGCCGCCGCTGCGCACGTCGCTCGCGATCACGCACGTGATCGCCCCGCCGTTCGTGAAGAACATGCTGCGCAACGCGATCGCACGGGCGGGGATTGGCGTGTCGACTACGCGGATGCCTCGGCTCGACGAGTAGTGCCTGCCTTCGAGCTCGAGAGTTGTGCGCGCGCGACGTTGCTGTACGACCTGGCGACGATCGACGCGACGATGACGGCGGTCGCCGCAGCGGCCCATGCGCACGATATCCGCGTGTTGTTCGCGGCGAAGTCTTTTCCACATCCGCGCGTGCTCGCGCTCGCGGCCGAGCGGCTCGATGGCTTCGACGTCGCCTCGGAGGGCGAGCTCGCCGCAGCGAAGAAGCTGATCTCGATCGCGGATCCGACCGGGCGTACCGGCGCGTCCGCACCGGCAGGCTCGATCGTGAGCGTCGAGACGCCGGCCCAGCTCGCATGCGTGCCGGCCCACGCCGCGGTAGCGATCCGGATCTCGGCCTCGATCACCGGGCGAGATCCTGCGATCGGCGCGGTGCTGGACGGCAGCGGCCATCGGCGCTCGCGGTTCGGACTCTCCGATCGCGGTGCGATCGCCGAGCTCGCGAACCTCGCGCGCGGGCGCCGGCTCGGCGTACACCTCCATCATGGGCCAGTCACCGCGACGAGTGCCGAGCGCTTCATCGCCTCGGCGACCGCCGCGCTCGCGCTCTGCGACTTCGTGCCAGCGTTCCTCGATCTCGGCGGTGCGTGGCACGGGATCGCCGATCTACCGACGACGCTGAGCGCGATCCGGGCGGCGGTGCCGCGCGAGATCGAGCTCTTCATCGAGCCGGGCAGGTTGTTCGCACAGCGTGCTGGCTTTGCGTGTGGGCTCGTGACCGCGGCGCGCTCGATCGCCGATCGCGAGCTGCGCGTGGTCGATCTCTCGCGCACGTGTCACTTGCGGTGGTCGCCCGTCGATCTCGTCGCGCCTCCGCCTCACACCGGCCGTGGCGTGAAGGTCTTGATCGTCGGGCCGACCTGCTACGAGGAGGATACGATCGGCGAGTGGATCATCGATCCGATCGTCGTCGAAGAGCGCGTGATCTTGCGCGACGTGCCGGGGTACGCGCTCGCATGGAACACCGGCTTCGCGGGGATCCCGCCGGCCGAAGTGATCGTGCGCTGAGCTACTCGTCCGGCGGCAGCGGCACGAGCACCGCGGAGCCCGCCGGATTCGCGTCGATCGTCGGCGTCGCCTCCGAGGGTGGAGTCGTAAGCGTCGGCGCCGGCGTGAGCGCCTCCGGCGGCGTACTTTTCGCCCGCGGCGCCGCCGCCTTCGCGATCGCGTCGGTATCCCTTTGGCCATCCGGGCCACCCGCGAGCGCCACGTACAGCACCGGCACTGCGAAGCCGGCCGAGATCAGGATCGTGCCGCGCCACTTCAGGCCGAGCTTGCCCTTGATCATGAAGATGCCGCTGAACGCGAGGTACAGGAGCAGCACCGCGAACGCATCGCTGAGGTACTTCCACGCCTTCTTGTGCCGCGCGGTGTGCAGCCAGTTCGCGATGCCGATGAAGGCGCGCCGGGTGCGGGTCTGCACCGTGACCGTCATGCCGATCGCGGTGACCTTGACGCCATCGCCGTACTCCAACCGGAGCTCGTCACCGGCTCGCGTACTCGACTGCGGTACACCTAGACCCGCGGCATCCGCGACGGTCTTGACCGCGACAGCGTCGGGCACGCTGTCCGCGATCGCCGGGATCGAGAACGTTCGCTCCGTCGCCTTGTAGCTGACGTCGCCCCAATCCTCGATGTGATTTTGCGCGATGCCCGAGACCGCGTAGATGACCGTGAAGCCGATCGCTGCGTAGCCGAAGTCGCGATGTAGTGCGCGTAGCCACGCGCGCCACCGCTTCTTCACCTCAACCATAGCGCTCCTCTTTCCACGGGTCGGCGTGGTTGTGATAGCCGCGTGTCTCCCAGAATCCGGGCTGATCGTCCTTGACGAACTTCACGCCCGTGAGCCACTTCGAGCTCTTCCAGAAGTAGAGATCGGGGATCAACCCGCGTACCGGCGCCCCGTGATCGAGCGCGAACGGCTTGCCGTTCAAGCGGTACGTGATCAGTGCGTTGTCCGCGAAGGCCTCCTTGAGCGGGATGTTCGCGGTGAAGCCATTCGCGGCCTCGAGGATCACGAACCTGGCTTCGGGCTTGATCTCGGCGACCTCGGCGAGCTTCTTGATCTGCACGCCTTTCCATTTGCCGTCGAGCATCGACCAGCCGGTCACGCAGTGAACGTCGGCGATCTTCTCGACTTGTGGCAGCTTCAGCAGATTGTCGTAGTCGACCTCGAAGGGATGCTTCACGAGTCCGTGGACCCGGAGCTTGAAGGTCTCGCTCTTGCCGTCGCCTGCGTCGCCACCCATCGGGCGCAAGAACTCGAGCACGCGCTGGCCGGGCGGCAGCTTGCTTCGACCATCCGGTCGCGTCGCGGCACGCGCGGCCTTCGTCAGATCATCGGCGGCGAGCCGGACGAACGCGCCACCGAGCGCCATCAGCGCGGTGCCAGCGGCGGCCGACTTGATGAAGTTGCGCCGGTTCCAGCGCTCGGCGAGCTCCGGGTAGCGGTCTAGATCAGGTTTTTCGGGCACGTGTCCTCAGTGTGGCATACGGGCTGGCACCTGGAGAGTTACGCCCTAACGCGCCAACCAGATGAAGTGGTTCGAGCCGTGCGCCTTGATGGTGTGCATCTCGGCCTCAAACCCAACCTCGCGTAACCAGCGCGTAAATGTCGGAGATTCGAACGCCGACCACACACACAAGCCACCACCCGGGGCGAGCGCCTGCTTCGCGGCGGCCAGGCCATTGCGCTTGTAGAGCTTCGCGTTCATCTCGAACAGCGCATCGGGCCCGTTGTCGACATCGAGGACGATCGCATCGTACGCTCCGGGCGATCTCGCGATCACCGCAGCGACATCTTCCTCGAACACCGTCACGCGCGGATCCTCGAGGGGGTTGCCCGCGAGGATCCCGGTGTGCTCGCGGGCCCAGCGCACGACCGTCGGGAACAGCTCCGCGATATCGATCAGCACGCTGGTCGGGCTCGCGTTCAACATCGAGCGCAGCGTGTAGCCGAGGCCGAGGCCACCGATCAGCACGCGCGCGCTCGGCTTGTCCGCGACCATGCGGCCCGCGAACCTGCCGAGCTCGTCTTCCGAGACGTGGTTGCGGCTGTTCATCAGCTCGACCCCACGCACGCGGATCTGGAACTCCTTGCCGCGCCGCGACAGGACCATCTCGCCCTCGTCATTCGGGAGCGTGAAGCGGTCGAGAACTTCGTTGGGCTTCACGCGCGGCCGTAGACAGGAACGAGCGTACCCGTCGTGAGGGAGTTACGTTCCGACGCCAGAAACGCGATGGTCTCGGCGATCTGCGCGGGCGTGGGCCACGTGGAAAAATCTGCGGTCGGCATGTTCTTGCGGTTCATCGGCGTATCGATCGTCGAGGGTAGTACCGCATTGACCAGGATCTTGTCTGCGAGCACCTCGGCCGCGAGACCTTGCGTGAGGGATGCGACCGCGGCCTTGCTCGTCGCGTACGCGATCATGCCGGCCACCGGTTGCACCGCGGGGCGGGCCGACACGTTGACGATGCGCCCACCTATCCCCGATTTTCGGATCGCCTTGACCGCTTCGCGACAACCGAGGAACGCGGTGACGGTGTTGACCCGCCATTGCTTCTCGAAGTCCGCGAGGGAGGTCTCGGCGATCGGTGCCATCGCGAAGCCGCCCACGAGATGGATCGATGCCCACAGTGACGGTAGCGAGCCGTAAAACGCCGAGACCTGCGCTTCGTCGTCAAGCGAGAGCTTCGTGACGTGGACCCGCTTGTCGGTGCGCCACGCGAGGTGTGCAGGGAGCTCGGTCTCGATCACCGGCAGATAGACCTCTGCACCTTGCGCGAGAAAGGCCTCGACGACGCTCGCGCCAAGGCCTCCCGTACCGCCGGAAACTACTACGTTCATGAATCGAGCATAGCCCCGCTTCATGCTAGCACCACAAGCCATGGGCGCTCAGTGGAAGCAAAAGGGTCGCGAGACCAGCGCGAACGCGAAGGGCAAGATCTTCAATAAGCTGACCCGCGAGATCATCGTCGCGGCGAAGGCCGGCGCCGATCCGAGCATGAACGCTCGCTTGCGTACCGCGGTCGAGGCCGCGAGGAAGGCCTCGATGCCGCGCGAGACGCTCGAGCGATCGATCAAGCGCGGCGCCGGGCTGCTCGATGAAAGTCAGTCCTACGAGAGCGTGACCTATGAAGGGTTCGCGCCGCATCAAGTGCCGGTCGTGGTCGACTGCTTGACCGACAACAAGAACCGCACCGCGACGAACATCCGCCATCATTTTCGTAAGGGCCAGCTCAGCCCGGTGACGTGGGACTTCGCGCACGTCGGCATCCTCGAAGCGACAGCAGACGCAGACCCAGAGGAAGCCGCGATCGAAGCGGGGGCGCAGGACTTCGAGTCCGATGGCGAAGGTGGGTTTCGCTTCTACACCGAACCCACCGACCTCGATGGCGTAGCAAAAGCGCTCGGTACACGGGGCTGGACGGTCGCCGGGATGCGAATTGGCTGGCGCGCGAAGAATCCGGTCAAGCTCGATGAGGCGGCACGGTCCGAGGTCGAACAGTTCCTTGCGGAGATCGACGAAGACGATGACGTCCAACACATCTATGTCGGTCTAGAATAGATGGGGTGTCGGTCGAGGTAGATCCGGATCAGACGGTCGCGGAGCCGACCCAGGCGGCAGGGCCGAAGGCGCTCTCGGATGCCGCCGCGATCTCGAACCACCCGACGCCAACCAGCGGAGGGTTCACCGCATCGCATCGCACGCCACATCCGACCACCGCCGAGACGCTCGAGAAGGGCGATCTGGCGCGCAGCCAGATGTTCCATCTGTTCGGCGTGATCGCCCCGCTGATCGCGGCGGGGTTGGCGTTCCTGATCGGCGGCGAGCCGTACACCCGCACGGCGTTCCAGCTCGGCGCCGTCCTCATGGCGTTTTGCAACGGCGGGCTGTTCTATCTGACGAGCAAGCCCGAGCGTTACAACGAGAAGTGGGAGGGCGTGCTCTGGGTGATCTCGACGATCGCGATCCAGCCCGCGATCGCCTACTTCGGGCCGTTCAGTGCGGTCGTGATGATCGACATCCTCGGCATCATGTTCATCGCGCTTGGCCGGCGCCTCGCCACTGCGCTCGCGACCGCGGTGGTCTGTATCACCGGGCACCTCGCAATCGCGGTGCCGATGATATTGAACGTGTGGCCCGATGTCGGCGTGCTCTCGAGCCAGGGTGCCGCACGATCGCAGCTCTACACCGCCGAGATCATGATCCTCATCTTCATGATGTCGTCGTATGCACTCGCGCGTTGGGCGCGGACCGCGAACGCTCGGGCGCTCGCCGACCTCCAGAGTGCGTTGCGGGTGATCGGCGATCGCGAGCAAGCGCTCGCCGAGGTGAACGATGCCGAGGCGCGGCAGAAGCGTGCCGCCGAAGGCCGCTGGACGAACCAACAGCTGGGTAACTTCAAGCTCGGCGTCGTGCTCGGGCGCGGTGCGATGGGCGAGGTCTACGAAGCGATCGGTCCCCAGAATCAGCCCGCCGCGGTCAAGCTCCTCGATGCGCGCGCGACCGCGTCACCAGGCCTGGTCGATCGCTTCCATCGCGAGATGGACATCGCGAAGCGGCTCGAGTCGCCGTACATCGTGAAGGTCTTCGCGGTGTCGCCACCGGAGGCGCCGGTGCCGTACATCGCGATGGAGAGGCTCACCGGCACCGACCTCGCGACGCGGTTGCGCAACGAGGTCCGGTTGCCTGCGGACGAGTTGATGCTGCTGGTCGATCAGGTCGCGCATGGCCTGGAGGTCGCGCGCAAGGCCGGCGTGGTCCATCGCGATCTCAAGCCGCACAACATCTTCCATCACCAGCAATCGACCTGGAAGATCCTCGATTTCGGGGTCTCCAAGTTCATGGACAGCGAGGGCACGTTAACCGGCGAGGGCATCGTTGGGACACCTCAGTACATGGCACCCGAGCAGGCCTCGGGCGGTCACGTGACGCATCTCGCCGACGTCTACGCGCTCGGCGCGATCGCGTATCGCTGTCTGACCGGTCGATCGCCGTTCAAGGGAAAGGATCTTGCGCAGCTTGTTTACCAAGTCGTGCATTCGCCTCCGGAACGGCCGAGCAACTTCAGTCGGATCTCGGTCTCCGTCGAGGAAGTGCTCGCGGTCGCGATGGCGAAGGATCCGCGTCGTCGATTCTCGTCGGCGCTGTCGTTCGCGCAGGCGCTGATCGCTGCGCGTCGCAACAAACCGATGGAGCTCGAAGCGCCCGAGAACGCCTGGCGGGGATAGCAGACCCTCGAAGTGCCCACGCGTCTGGGCGGTCGCGGGGTCGGCCCCATCCGCGGACAACTGATCTCAGCGGTATCGCGAATCAAGCGAACCGCCTAGTTGCGAGGCGGCTGCTCGAGTAGCCGCCTCGGCACGACCGTTGCTGAACAGGCAACTCGTGAAGCTGAACAAACAACCACGCAGCCCGAGGATCTCGGTCCTCTTCTATGCGGCCGCTGTTTCGCTAGCGGTCTCCGCATGCACCACCGGCGATCCGGGGACGGGGACGGAGACGTCTCCGACCTGCGGTGATGCGGTTTGCCAGGCCGAAGAGTCCGAGGCCACGTGCCCGGCCGATTGCGCAGCGACCGGTGATCAGTGGGATCAGACGCTCGCGGCGCGCGTGACCGATTACAACCTCGCGCTGCGCATCGCGTCGCTGCGGCTGACCGGCAAGCTGCCGACGTTCGACGAGATCACGGCGGTCTCGAGCGCGGCCGGTGATGCGGGCAAGAAGACCGCGTACGCAGCGCTGATCACGAAGTACATGGCCACGCTCGACTTCAAGAACGAGATGCTCGCGTTCTGGCGCGACACGTTCAAGCAGGGAGGCTCCGCGCTCCTCGACACCGCACCGACGCTCGCCGCGAAGATCTCGATCGAGAACGGCTCGTACATGGATCTGTTCACGCTGAACGCGGGCAACTGTCCGACGTACAACGCGACGACCGGCGTGTTCACCGCGGGTGAGTGCGGCAATGGTGGTCCCAAGGCGGGCGTGCTCACCAACCCCGGTGTGATGACGCAGTTCTTCTCGAACTTCGCATTCCGTCGCACGCGCTGGGTCCAAGAGACGTTCGTCTGCACCGCGTTCCCGGCGGAGGTCTCGGCGGTGCCGACCGATGTCGGTGGCGCCGCGCCGTACACCGGCGTGTGGGCGTTCGACAGCATCGCGGGTTCCGCGAGCGGCGGTCGCGTCGACTTTCTCGATACCCAGGCGACGATCTGCGCGAACTGCCACTCGTCGATCAACCACATCGCACCGCTGTTCGCGAACTACGACATCAACGGTGCGTTCCAGACCACGATCTCGGTGCCGACACCGCTGACCGGTGCACCGCCGGCCGTGCTCCTCGATTATCTCCCGGTCGGCAAGCAACAGACCGCGTGGCGCAACGGCAAGCTCGCCGCGGATCTGCCGGCGCTCGGCGCACAGATGGCGCAAGACCCGGAGGTCGCCGCGTGCGGTGTCGCGCGCGTGTGGAACTGGGCGCTCGGCAAGACCGACATCGTCGACACCTTGCAGCAGGTGCCGAGCACGACGATCCAGGCGCAGATCACCGCGTTCACCCAATCGGGCTTCAAGCTCAAAGATCTGATCTTCGCGGTCTACACCAGCGATGACTTCACCAAGTTCTAGGAAGGAGCCCATCATGATGAGCCGCACACTTGCACTCCTGGCCGCGTCGATCCTGGGTTCGGTCTTGGCTTCGGCCTGCACCGACGATGTTCCGACCGCGAGCGATCCGATCACGGGCGGGACCGCAGGCGGATCGGGCAACACATTCGATCATCCCGACGACAACACGATCTCGCCGTGGGAGCTCCTCGATCGGTTGACCAAGGAAGGCCCGCCCTCGTTCACCTCGCACATGCACTCGTGTCCGAAGGTCAAGTACGCGGCCCTCGGCAACATCCTGTCCGGGCTGGGCGTCACGGTCACGAGCACGAGCACGAGCGCCACGGGCGTGACTGCCGGTGACCTCTACGTCAATGGCATGGCCGCGCTCGGCGCCGCGAACTACGCGAACCGGATCCGCGAGAACGTCAGCATCACGACCTCGGGCGCCTCGCGCGAGTTCGATATCTTCGCCGCCGGCGCACCGCAGATCATCACCGCGTTCGCCGCTCACACGATCGCGCGCTGTTCGTCGGCATCGCTGTTCGATGGCACGACCGGCGCCTGCCAGTCCTCGGGCATCACGTGCCTGATCGGCACGCCGGCCACGGCGGATCACGTCAGCTTCTGCAACCTCACGGTGACCAGCGCGACCGACACCACGACCGGCAAGCAGCTCGCCGTCGCGGCGCTCCTGGCCGCCGCTTACACCTGCGAGTAATGACCATGACCTCTCCTTTGGAAGGGACCCGCCACATGAAATCTCCTCTTGCGAAGCGTGATCACGAGCATGACGTCAGCCGCCGCGCGCTGATCAAGTGGACCGTTGCTGCAGGTGCTGCGCTCGGAGTCTCGCGCGGAAAGATCATCGAGATCCTCGAGAAGACCGCCGGCAAGGAGACCGCGTACGCGGCCGCCGAATCACCGACGACCCGTTCGTTTCATATCGTCGCTGCGCGCGGCAGCTTGTCGTGGTTCACGCTGCTGTTCCCGCAAGTGGGCATCGCGCAGGCGAACAACGACACGTTCGCGTATCACACGCCGGGCCAGGGCGCGAAGCTCGCCGGGACCGACAAGCCGTACTTCGTCGGGCCGGATACTCCGTGGGCCGCGCTGCCGGCGTCCAAGCAGTTCACGGGTTTCGTGTGCGGCAGCGCGAACACGCACATGAGCTCGCCGAATCCCGATGCGACGGTGCTCGACCTTGGCATGAACAACGTGTTCTCGTTCGCCTCCGGTCTCCAGTCGAGCACGCCGGCGATCGTCCCCGCGATCGCGATCAACGAGAATGGCAACAGGCTGACGTCGGCACCGCTGGGTGCCGCGGCCGTGGACTCGGCCGCCGACATCGTGGGCCTGTTCAACAGCGCCGCATCGCGCGCGGGTGGTCTACTCGCACAACCGCAGAACGCGACGACGTACGCCGTGCAGTACGCGGCCTTCGCGCAGCTCAACCGCGCGAGCGGCCGCTCGACCCAACGTTCCGCCTATAACACCGCGGTCGGTGCGGCTGGCTTTTTGGGCACGAACCTCGCGGCACAGCTCAAGATCACGGACGCCGACGAGACCCGCTACGGCGTCGGTTCGGGCACGCCGAACAACATCAAGGCCCTTGCCGACGCCATGATCGTCGCGGTCAAAGCATTCCAGCGCGGCCTCACGAACTCGATCGTGCTGCCGGCGATGAACGACGATCCTCACGGCGCGTTCGCCGGCGGTGGCTCGACGACGGTGCCGCCGATGCTCAAGAAGATGTTCGACGCGTTCATGGCCGACCTCCAGGGCACGACCGATTCGGCGACCGGTCAAGCGCTGGCCGACGACACGGTCATCACGATCAGCGGCGACACGCCGAAGAACGCGCTGACGCGCACCAACTGGCCGGATAACTCGGTCGGCGGCGCGAACTTGATGATGGTGTACTCGGCCGGCCATCTCAAGAGCGGCTGGTTCGGCAGCATGAACACCAACAACACGGTCACCGGCTTCGATCAGACAGGCGCCGACGCGACGTTCAATGCCGCGAACACCTCGAAGTTCGCGCTCGCCTCGGTCGCGTACGCGATCGCGAAGGGTGACGAGCGCGCGATCTCGGCGTTCTCGAACGGCATCACGGTGTCGGGCAACTTCGGTCGCCCGAAAAACCTCTAGCTTCCGAAAAGAAAAACGCCGCCTCCGAAATGGAGAGCGGCGTCTTCAACTGGACGCGGGTTAGATCAACCCGCGAGCAATTACTTGGTCGCGGGCGCCTTGACGTCCTTCTTCGCGTCCTTCTTGGCATCAGCCTTGTCGGTCGCCTTCATGTCGGTCTTCGGGGCGGCCTTGTCCGTCGCCTTCGCGTCGGTCTTCGGGGCCGTCTTGTCCGTCGCCTTCGCGTCGGTCTTCGGGGCATCGGCCTTCGGCGCGGTCTCGGCCTTCGCCGGGGCCTTGTCCATCTTCGGAGCATCGGCGAGGGCAACGGTCGAGAGCGAGGCGAGGAGGAGGGCAGAAATGATGGTCTTCATGCCGGTCCCTTGTGCACCCTGTGTGCCCTTTCGTTCACATGATTCAAGCCACTTGGCAGAGGGCGCCGAGGGGCCGAAAGCCTCCGTAGGGCATTTTGCCTGCTCCGGACTGAGGTTCATGCGCTAGCGGGCCGTTCGCGCGCGAGATAAAGAAGCGCGTGACTCGATTTTCCATGCCGCCCGAATGGGCTTCGCACGATGCGGTGTGGACCGCGTGGCCGCACGATACCGAGCAATGGGCCGAGGGTCTCGCGGCTCCGCGCCGGGCCCTGATGGAGATGTGCGCCGCGATCATCGATGGTGGTCGCGGCGAGAGCGTGAGGCTGTTCGTGCGCCACGCGGAGGATGAAAACGCGGCGCGCGCGCTGCTGGGTGCAGCCGCGAACCAGGTGACCTTCCACTACGCGACCTACGGAGATGTCTGGTTGCGCGATACCGGACCCATCTTCGTCACACGCCCGGGTGAAGTCGCGGCGGCGCGGTTTCGGTTCGATGGGTGGGGCGGCAAGTATCTGATGGCGGGCGACGCGGCGCTGTCGGCACACGTGATGGCGCTCGCGAAGATCGGCGGCGCAGCGTTCGACTTCGTCCTCGAAGGTGGTGCGGTCGAAGTCGATGGCGCGGGCGCATTGCTCACCACCAAGCAGTGCTTGCTCGGCGGCAAGCGCAATCCTGGCCTCGATCAGCGCGCGCTCGATGCGCGGTTGCGCTGGGCGCTCGGCGTCGACGACGTGATCTGGCTCGATCAGGGACTCCAGAACGATCACACCGACGGTCACATCGATACGATCGCGCGGTTCGTCGCGCCCGGTGTCGCGGTGTGCATGGAACCCAGGAGCGACGATCCGAACCGCGAGGCCATGCTCGGCATCCTTCGCGATCTACGCGCGGCGCGGACCGCCTCGGGCGCCCAGCTCGAAGTACTCACCGTGCCGTCGCCGGGCGCCGTGCTCGATGCCGCGGGCAACGTGATGCCGGCGAGCTACATGAACTTCTACATCGCGAACTCGGTCGTCGTGGTGCCGACGTATCAGGTCACCGCCGACGATGCGGCGGTGAAGGCGATCGCCACGATGTTTCCGAACCACCGCACGGTCCCCGTCGATTGCAAACCGGTCGTGGTCGGCGGTGGCGGTTTCCACTGCTGCACGCAACAGCAACCGGCTATACCACCGGCGTCATGAGAGTCGCCGCGCTCCAGTCCGCGTTCACCGACGACGTCGCCACGAATGTTCGCCGCGTCACCGAGCTCGTTCGCGAGGCCGCCAGCCAGGGCGCGCAGGTGATCCTGCCGAGCGAATTGTTCGAAGGCGTGTACTTCTGCCAGACCCAGAAGGAAGAAGACTTCGCGCGCGCCCATCCCGCGACCGATCATCCGACGCTCCGCCACTTCCAGGCGCTCGCGAAGGAGCTCGGCGTGGTGATTCCGGTCTCGTTCTTCGAGCAGGCCGGGCCCGAGTACTACAACTCGATCACGGTGTTCGATGCCGATGGGCGCGATCTCGGCCTCTATCGCAAGTCGCACATCCCCGATGGCCCGGGCTATCAGGAGAAGTTCTTCTTCAAGCCGGGCAACACCGGCTTCAAGACCTTCGCGACGAAGTTCGGCACGATCGGCGTCGCGATCTGCTGGGATCAGTGGTTTCCGGAGGCGGCTCGCGCGATGACTCTCGCTGGCGCCGATGTCCTGTTTTATCCCACCGCGATCGGCAGCGAGCCCGAAGAGCCCGACTTCGATAGCCGCGATTCGTGGCAGCGCGTGATGGTCGGCCACGCGGTGGCGAACAGCGTCGGTGTCGTCGCGTCGAACCGGATCGGCAACGAGGCCGGTATGGAGTTCTACGGCAGCTCGTTCATCTGCGATGCGCGTGGTGACAAGCTCGCGGAGCTATCGCGCCACGAGCCAGGCATCGCGATCGCCGAGCTCGATCTCGCGGCACTCCGCCGGGTCCGCGCCTCGATGGGCTTCTTTCGAGACCGCCGCCCGCATCTGTACGGTGCGCTCACCGAATAGGTGAAACCGGCGCCTCGGTCGTGGTGTCGCTAGCAGGTGATTCGCCGCCACGTGCTCGCCGCACTCGCCACGGGAGTCGAGGCGGGCGACGACGATGCGGCGCGAGAGGCCCTGCTGCACACCGAGTGGGTCGTCCGTCGGTCGGCGCGTCGCCAGCTCGAGCGCGCCTTGATCGACGCCGCGCTGGTCTCGAATGCGATGGTCACGAGTGTCGATCCGGATGCGATGCGGCACGTCCAGCGCGTCGCCGCGCTTTCCCTCGCGGGCAACTACGACGTCGATGCGACGAAGCGCGACGCCGTCACCGATGCGTACGCGCAGTTGCACGTCGATCGAGCACCGGCGCCGATCGCGACGATCCTCGTGGTGTGTGGCGTCGCGATGGTCACCGCGCTACTCGTGTGGGCAGGCTTCGCACTGCGCGCACCGCATCACCGCGGTCGCGCCGAACATCCGATGCCGTGGGGTGCGTTCGCGCTCGGTGGCGTGCCGACCTACGAGCCCGCGATGGAGCAGTTGCTCGTCGAGGATCTGCCTCAGCTCGTGATCGATACCGACGCGGATCGGCACGGCTCGAACACCACGCGCGCGGCCCACGTGGCCGCACTCCGCGACTCGAGCGTGATCCGCGCGCACGGCAGCGGGCTCACGATCGCCTGGCACGAGCTGATCGATGCGATGGATGTGTGGGCCGATGCGCCCGCACACTCGCACGGTTATAAAGATGCCGAGAAGAACCTGCGCGCCTCGGCTCAGCACGTCTCTGACGCGTTCGCGGCGATCGGGCTCGGCTATCACCTCGAGGCGAGCGTGTTGACCGACCTCGGCGCCGCGCATGGTGCGGTGTTCGCGTTTCGCGTCGAGGAGGTGGTCTACGTCCAGGCCGGTGGCGAGCCACGCCGCGTGCTCTCGCTGCGGCGGCTCGACAAGCTCGATGTCACGCACGCACTCCTCGGCATGCAGACCGAGGAGCTCGGCGATCCGATCGTGTTGCTCGATCAAGTCGAGTGGTTCGTCGATCACGAGCTGTCACCGAGCGTGCTCTTCGGCGAGTTCTACATCGGCGACGACAACTTCCGGCGCAGTGGCGTCGGGCGGTTGATCTCGCGCGCGGCAGGGCAGGCGATCCAGCGCGAGCTCGTGCCCTACAACGGCAACCGTGCCGCGATCGAGCAGGTGGTGACCGCGACCGTGCGCCGTCACGAAGCGCGACACGGTTACGACAATGATCGCGAGACGCCGTTGCGGTTTCCTGCCGCACTGCACGCGTACATCGGCGACAACCAGGGCTCGCACGTCGCGTTCGTGTGGCGCAGTCGCGCCGAGCTCGCCGCCTATGTGAGCCAGATCGCGAGTGACACCGCGACCCCGCAGCTCGCCCTGTGGAACCTGCTCGACCTGGGGTTCAACGAGCACCATGGGGGCTCGCCGGAGACCTGGGCGGGGGTCGTGATCGTCGAAGGCCTCGGTCGCCAGCTCGGCATCGCGTCCCCCGGTCCGGTGGTCCATAACGGTCACCTCGACCGGGACCGGCTGGCAGCGCTCGCGCTGCCGTTAGCGTCCCAGACGGATGACGACCTCCGACAGGCAGCTCGGCGGCTGTGGGCGGAGATGTATGCAGAGCCGATGCTCGCGATCGTGGACCGGGCGCCGATCGTTGCTAAACTCAAGCCATGAAGATCCTCGTCAGGGCGATCGTGACCGGCTTCGGTCTCAGCGTAGGTTCGTACGTCTTCCGCAAGATCTCGAGCAAGTACAACCTCGAGCCGAAGAACGAACCGGCGCCCACGCCCACGCCCCCAGCCTCGTCCGGTGGTGATCTCGCTCGCCAGCCTTCCTGATTCGCGCAAGACTAGCCCTGTGGAGTCCGCCAACTTGGCGCCCGGCCTCTTGTTGGCGATGCCGCAACTCGCGGATCCCAACTTCTCTCGTGCTGTGGTCTTGATGATCGAGCACGGCGAGCAAGGCTCGTTTGGCCTCGTGATCAATCATCCCTCGCCGATCAAGGCGAGCGAGCTCCTCGTGTCGCTCGAGATGCGCTGGCGTGGCGACGACGCCGCGGTCGTGTGGGCTGGCGGTCCCGTCTCGCCGTCGACCGGGTGGGTGCTGCACGAGCCGATCGGCATCGCCGTCGCGAACACCGGCGGCACGATCGAGATCAGCTCGTCGATCTCGCTCTCGACCTCACCCGATCGCCTCCGATCGATCGCGAACCAACCGCCGCGCAACGTCCGCTTGCTGCTCGGCTACTCGGGCTGGGGGCCCGGCCAGCTCGCCCGCGAGATGGCGAGTGGGCAGTGGCTCCACACGGCCGCCGATCCGAAGCTGGTGTTCGAGACGCCTCCCGACGAGATGTGGAACGCCGCGATGCAGTCACTCGGCGTGAACCCTACCGACCTGTTCGTCGGTCGCGGCGTGAACTGAACAGACCAAGAGCGCCGCGGGGTCTACTTCGGATGCGGCGCACCAGGGTGAAAATTTTGTGCGGGGCGTCCGTCGACGTCCTTACCACGACCTCGGCAGCGCGTACCTCGACAACATCGACCGCACTCGAACCGCCGACAACCTCGTGCGACGTCTCGGCTTCGACGTCGAGCTCGAGCCTTCGAAATCACAGGAGACCGCGAGCGTATTTTCGTAGCAGGATCGCGCGGCTTACGATCCACGCTTCGACGACCGATCACCGGAGGGTCATCGTCGCTCGATCGTGCCTCGAACCAAGGCAGGTCAGGGCCATCCACCCCGCGCGGCGTCGCCCGCGACTCGAGCAGCTCGATGCCTAGAATGACCTCGCCGACCGGGTTCGAGCCGCAAGGTCACCGCCATCGCGGCCGACGATGGCGTCACGTCGATGGGCTGAGCTCGTGTTCGTGGTCTCAGTTCGTCGTGTTTCGCGTGGCGTCTTTGATCCGTTCGTCGGCGACGTGATGTGCATCGGGCAGCGCGACCGCGGCCCTCGATGTCCCACGGGGGCCGTTGATGTTCGTCGATCGCATGTGCTGCGCGGCATCACTCGGACCGTCGCAGGACGTCTGCGTGCGCCGTGGACTGCGGCCGATGATGAGCGCGAGAGCTGCACTCGCTGTCCCACGGGGGCCGTCGATGTTCGTCGATCGCACGTGCGGCCACGTGCGGCGCCGTGCGGCGCCGTGCGGCGCGGCGCGGCGTGGCATCACTCGGACCGTCGGTCGACCGCAGCTCGGTCTCGCAGCAAGCGGCGGGTCATCGATGTTCGCGGTCTCGGTTCGTCGCGTTTCGGGCGCGGCATTAAATACGTTCGTCGGCGACGCGCAGGACGTCTGCGTGCGAGCACACCGCGATCCTCATCGGCCGCAGTCCGACCGCGGCGCACGATGTCCCACGGGGGCCGTTGATGTTCGTCGATCGCAGGTGCTGCGCGGCGCGGCATGGCTCGGACCGTCACTCGACCGCAGCACTGCCTCGCAGTCAGCGGCGGCTCCTCGCTGTTCGCGACTACGCTCGTTCGAGGCGCTTGGGGCAGGTCCTCGTCTTGTAGATCGTTTTGTCGGCGACAGGCCGTACCCGATCGAAAGAGCGCCATCGAAGCAGCGACGTGGGCGCGCCCCATGTGGGGCGTTCTCGTGAACGCGATCGGTGCAATACTGTCCGGAACGCGGACAGTGTGTGACTCGGGAAGATCTCCGCTAGACGATTTCCTTCGCCGCACGCGCTTTGTCGTTGACGTGATTTGTCGGGTCGCAACACGCGTCCCCGTGACCTCGATCTCTTCGCTCACGAGACGCGCTGGCTTCACGTCTCGCTGCGCCTTCGCCACGCAGCTCGAAACGACGTCCTGCGCCATCGAATCGTCGTCGAGAACGCACGCCCTCGAGCCGAAAAAACCAGTGCTACGGTGACCTCCTCAACGCAACGAGGAGTGGGTGATGATCGAAGTGGGTCAAG
>JANXOP010000182.1 GCA_025357755.1 Kofleriaceae bacterium
CGAAGTACGCTTGCCGGTGACCGCATGAGCAGCAAAGAGATCATCGTCTGTGTCGACGATGAAGAGGGCGTGCTCCGGGTCCTGCGCGCGCAGCTCGGCATGCGATTCGGTCACGAATGCCAGATCCTGACCGCGCGCTCGGGGGACGAAGCGGTCGCGCTGTTCGACGAGCTCTCGCGCGAGGGCGAAGCGATCGCACTCGTGATCGCCGATCAGATCATGCCGGGCATGAAGGGCGTCGAGCTGCTCGAGATCGTCGATCGCAGGTTGCCGGCGACCACGAAGATCCTGTTGACCGGTCAGGCCGGGCTCGATGCCGTCGTCGACGCGATCAATCGCGCGCACCTCAACCAGTACATCTCCAAGCCGTGGGACGAGACGCAGCTCCTCCTCGGCGTCGAGAACCTCCTGCGCCAGTACCGGCTCAAGCACGAGAACGAGCAGCTGATCGCGTCGTTGTCCGCGAAGAACCAGGCGCTGCTCGAGATGAACCGCGAGCTCGAGGCGAAGATCCACGAGCGGACGCACGAGCTCGCCGAGGCGAACACCCGGCTGGCCCAGCTCGCGGTCACCGATGGCCTCACCGGCCTCTACAACCACCGCCACTTTCACGAGCGGCTCGCGCTCGAGGTCGAGCGCAGCCAGCGCAGCGGCCTGCCGCTGTCGTTGCTCATGCTGGATGTCGACAACTTCAAGCACTTCAACGACACCCACGGCCATCCGGCGGGCGACGAGGTGCTGCGCCAGCTCGCGCGCGTCCTCGCCGATACCCGGCGCGCGAACGACGTGGTCGCGCGTTACGGCGGCGAGGAGTTCGCGGTGATCCTCGTCGATACCGCGAAGTTCACAGCGGCCAAGGTCGCCGACCGGGTGCGCGAGCGGATCGTCGGCCACGATCTGACCGATGCGGTGCCCGGCGCCGTCCCGATCACCGTGTCCTTCGGCGTCGCGACGTTCCCCGAGGATGGCAACGATGCCGAGGCGCTCGTCCGGTCCGCCGATACCGCGCTCTACGCCGCGAAGCGTGCGGGCCGAAATCGGGTGGTTTTGTACACGCTTGCGCTCGGCGCGAGCCCCTCAGCCGGGTAGCCCTATGATAGCGTTTGTCCCCGTAGATGAGCGACATCGCGGTCATCGGCGCAGGTAGTTACGGCTCGTGTCTGGCCATGCTGTTTGGCCGCGCGGGCCATCGCGTGAGTCTGTGGTGCCGCAACGCGGAGACCGCCGAGGCCTATCAGCGCACGCGCGCGAACGAGAGCTACCTGCCGGGCCACACGCTGCCCGAGTCGGTCGCGGTCACGAGTGACCTCGCCGCCGCGGTGCGGGGCAAGCAGTTCGTCGTCGGTGTCACCCCATCGCACGGCATTCGCCAGGTGTTCGGCCAGGCCCTGGCCTCGATGGATCCCGAGACGATCGTGATCAACGCGTCGAAGGGGCTCGATGAAGGCTCGCTCGCGACGATCGATCGGGTCTACGCGGAGATCCTGCCCGAGCGGCTCTGTGCCCGCGCGACCTACCTCTCGGGGCCCACGTTCGCGAACGAGATTGCCGCCGGCACGCCGGCCGCGATCGTGCTCGCGGGCCGCGATCCAGCGACCCTGCGGCTCGCGCAAGAGGCGTTGACCTCGCTGCACTTCCGGATCTATCGCACCGACGATGTCATCGGCGTCCTCGTCGGCGGCGCGCTCAAGAACGTGGTCGCGATCGCGGCTGGCGTGTGCGATGGGATGGGCTTCGGCTCGAACACCCGCGTCGCGCTGATGACCCGCGGGCTCGCGGAGATCACGCGGATCGGTGTCGCGCTCGGCGCGCATCCCCAGACCTTCGCCGGGCTCTCCGGCATGGGCGACCTCGTGCTGACCTGCTCTGGCGATGCCTCGCGCAACCGTCGCGTCGGGCTCGCGCTCGGGCGCGGCAAGAAGATGGTCGACGTGCTCGCCGAGATGAAGCAGGTCGCCGAAGGCGTCAAGACCGCGAAGGTCGCGCACGAGCTCGCGACCAAGCTCGGCGTCGAAGCTCCGATCATGGCGGTGATGCATGCCGCGATTCATCTCGACCTACCGATGCGCGAGGCGGTCGAGAAGTTGCTCGCTCGACCCGTGGGATCTGAACGCGACTGATGCTCGGCTACGTTCTCGACGAGATCTTCGTCCAGCATCGCGCGCCTTCGGGGCATCCCGAGCGGCCCGCGCGCGTCGAAGCGGTGCGCGACGCGCTGCTCGCGGCGGGGATCAAATCACGCGGCACCCAGGTCGCGACGCGCCCGGCCTCCGACGAGGAGCTCGCGCGCATTCACGCGGGTGACTATCTCTCCGAGCTCGAGCGCCTGGTGCCGGGCAAGACCGGTTGGCTCGATCCGGATACGTACTTCTCGCCGCAGACCTGGACCGCGGCGCGCGCGGCCGCGGGGTCGGCCTGCGAGCTCGCGACCCGGGTGCTCTCGGGCGAGCTGTCGAGTGGCATCGCGGTGGTAAGGCCCCCCGGCCATCACGCGACGCGCGACTCCGCGATGGGCTTCTGCTTGCTCAACAACGTCGCGGCGGCGGCAGCGGCGGCGCGCGCGGCAGGCGCGGCGCGGGTCGCGATCGTGGATTGGGATGTCCACCACGGCAACGGTACGCAGGACATCTTCTGGGACGATCCGAGCGTCCTGTACATGTCGGTGCATCAGTTCCCGTACTACCCGGGCACCGGCGCTCCGACGGAGATCGGTGGCCCCAACGCGCTCGGCGCCACGCTCAATGTGGGCTTACCCGCAGGCTCGCGTGACAGCGACTACGCCGCGGTGTTCGATCACGTGTTCGCGCCGAAGCTCGCGAGCTTCGCGCCGGATCTGATCTTGATCTCGGCCGGCTTCGACGCGTTCGAGCACGATCCACTCGCCGGGATGCGGGTCACGCACGCCGGATTCGCCGCGATGGCGGCCCGGTTGCGGCGCTCGGCCGAGCAACTCGCGAACGGTCGCATCGTCGCCGTGCTCGAAGGTGGCTACGATCTCGAAGGCCTCGGCGGCGGCATGACCGCGACCTTGAACGCGCTGGTCGCCGAGCACCCCAGCGCGATCACGCCGGTCGCGATGCCCGCCGCGCAGACCCTCGCGCGCGCCGCGATCGAGGGTACGCTCGCCGCGCACGCGAACGTCGTCGGGCAGGTCAAGAGATGACCCGGCATCGCACCGCAGATCTCGAGCCCACCGAGTTCGGTGGCCGCTACACGTTGATGCGCCGGCTCGCGGTCGGCGGCATGGCCGAGATCTATCTCGCGCGCCAGGCCGCGATGGCCGGGTTCGAAAAGGAAGTCGTCATCAAGCGGCTCCGTCCGGAGCTCGCTGACGATCCGCGTGTCGTCGAGATGTTCCTCGACGAAGCCAAGATCGGTGCCCAGCTCAATCATCCCAACATCGTCCACGTCTACGACGTCGACGAGAACGACGGCATCCCGTACATCGCGATGGAGTACATCGTCGGCGAGGAGCTCAACGAGCTGTGTCGTCGAGGCATCGCGCACGGCCGGTTCTTGCCGCTCGAGCACGCGGTCGAGGTCATGCGCCAGGCCGCGGCCGGCATGGGCTACTTCCATGCAAAGCGCGGCGCCGAGGGCTCGACACTCGCGAACGAGGCGCTCGATATCGTCCATCTCGATATCTCGCCGACGAACCTGCTCGTCACGCAGGACGGCTTTCTCAAGGTGATCGATTTTGGCATCGCGCGCGCCCGCGGCCAAACCGTGCGCAGCGAAGTGCTGCCGGGCAAGCTGAGCTACATGTCGCCGGAGCAGGCGGCGCGCAAGGACGTCGATCACCGCAGCGATATCTTCTCGCTCGGCATCGTCTTGTACGAGATCACGGTCGGCAAGCGGCTCTATCGCGGTCCCGCGCAAGAAGTCGTCAAGAAGCTGATCGATGGCGAGGTCGAGCCGCCGACGTTCGCGCGCCGCAACTTCCCGCCCGCGCTCGAATCGATCGTGATGCGCACGCTCGAGAAGCACCCCGAGGATCGCTATCAATCGGCGTACGACCTCGCCGACGATCTCGAGAGCTTCTTGCGTGACGAGCGCCTGCACTCCGGCCCGGTCCGGATCGCGCGCTATCTCGACATGCTCGCGCTCGCCGGCGGTGGTGCGCGGAGGCCCGAGCTGATCTCCGAACAGGAGGCGCGCGCCGGCGCCGAAGAGCTCGATTTTGACAGCCAGGTGTTCGACGGCTTCGCGCCGAGCGAAGGTGCGCCGGGTCCCGAGCAAGCGCCGATGTGGGAAGACATCGAGCAGCCCGAGGCCGAGGTCGCGCAAGCGCTCCAGATGGAGCTCGCCGAGCTGCGCGCGCTGCGCACGCCCGTGCCGATGCGTCCCGCGGGGATGCCGCAGGTGCGCGGAGATGGCGAGCTACCCGTCGCGCTTCCGACGCTCTACGACGACCCGGCACCGCGCACGACCCCGGTGCCGCGTTTGCGCACCGCCGAGGTGTTTGGCGACCCGTCAGCCGACGCTTCGGTCGACGCTTCGGTCGACGTCGATCTCCACACCCCGCCCAAGCCGCACGCCGCGCTGCCCGAGCACGAGTCCGAGGGCAAGCCCGTGGTCGTCCGGCCGGTGAAGCGTACGCAACCGTCCGGCGTGCCAAGCGAGATCGCCGATAGGCCTGCGAGCCTCGTGTCCGGCCCCGTCGGCTCGGCCTACCTCGCGCGCAGCCAGAGCGCCTCGAAGACACCGTGGCTGATGGTGCTGCTGCTCGGATTGGTCGTGCTCGCGTTGTTGGCGTATATCGTTGTCAAGTGAGACTGGTTTTACTGCTCGCGCTGATCGGCTGTTCGGATCGCGATCGCCCGCATCCGAGCGAGGCCCCCGATCGCACCCCGCGCGTGCTCGAGCCGCCGCCGCAGAACGTCCGTGCCCTGCCGCCGCATGCGATCCGGGCTGATGGGGTGGGGCCGTTCAAGCTCGGGCTCACCCTCGAACAACTCGGATCGCAGGTGCTCTCCGGGGGACGCAGTGCGCAGGTCGATATCCCGAACGTCACCCACCTGAGCGTGCTCCACGCCGAAGACGATGCGATCCAGGTCGGCGGCGAGCCGCTCGGTCGCGCCTCGTTCGTCGCGGTCGTCGGTCCCAAGATCGCGCGAACCGAATCCGGCATTCAGGTCGGTTCGACGCGGGACGAGCTGGTCACCGCGCTCGGCCCGCTCGCGAGCGAGCTCGACCGGCTTCGCGATCCGCGCATCGTAGTGCCGTCGCAGCTGCGCGAGCTGCGCGCGGTGATCGACAACAACAAGGTTGTCGGCCTGGTGATCACGGCGGGCGAGCCCGCGCCGAAGCTCGAAGGCTGCGTCCGCCCGAGCGAGACCGACCGGCGGTTCGGTGCGTGCCTCACCGGCGAGCCGGAGCTCGTCGCGTTCGACAACGACGAGCTGCAAGTTCGCACCGCGGATGACAAGAAGCTGATCGATCGCGCGAAGCTCGCGAACGCGGTGTTCGTCGGTCCGGTCCGCGCCAGCGATGGCAAGGACGAGCTCGTGGCGATCACGCGGACCGAAGATCCGCAGGCGCGGACCTGGTCGCTCGTCACGTTCCGGTTCGAGGGTGGTCACCTCCTGCGCATGCCGGACGCGCCGGTCTACCAGCTGACCGCCACGAACGCCCGGTGGATCGGCTCGTCCCTTCGCGATCTCGATCTCGTGCTCGAGGTGTCCAACCACGGCGACATGTACGAGGTTGGAGGTCTCCTCGTGCACCGGACCGGCAATCAACTCCGTGATCTCCTGGTCCTGTCGCCGGTTCAGGTGCCGCGCAAACGCGCTAAGTCTGCGACGCCTGACCCGGAACACGAGCTCACCGATGCCGGCGTGCCGTCGGACGCATCGGGCTCGGCCGGCGTGAACGGATCAAACGACAACGGCAACTCACGTTAGTCCGTTCGTTGGAGTCCTACCCCTTTGCGGCTCCACGGTTTTTTGGGCACAATGAGGGTCGGGTCCGGTGAAATTTCTCTGCGATCGATGCAAGACGCGCTACTCGATCGGGGACGACCGCGTCCGCGGCAAGATCCTCAAGATCCGCTGTAAGAACTGCGCAAACGTGATCACCGTCCGCGAGGGGATGTCAGTCGAAGAGAGCGCCCCCGCTGACCGCGGCCGCCCGACCACCGCCGCTCCGATGGCCGCCGCAGCAACGCCTGCCGGTCGTGGTGGGGCACTCGCCTCGGCGTTTGCGTCTCAGCTCGCGAAGCCGCCGCCGGCGCTCGAGGAGGAATGGTACGTCTCGATCGACGGTGACCAATCGGGGCCGTACTCGCTCGCCGAGGCGCAGCGCTGGATCACGAGCAAGGCGATCGATGCCGACGTCCACTGCTGGAGCGAAGGCTTCGACGACTGGTTGCCGGTCGATAAAGTCAGCCACTTCCGCGGGCTGCGGAAGCGCGCGACCCCACCGGTCGCACCGCCGATGCCGCGCGCACCCGGGCGATCGGGCCCGGCCGCACGACCGACGCCCGCCGCAGCGTTGCAAGAGGAGGAAGAGCCCAAGCCGCTGTTCGCCGCGACGATGGCGTCGATCGAGAAGGACGCCGGCGTCACGCCCTCGAGTGCCGCGACGCCCGCCCTCGGTGTGCTCGCCAAGGCAAACGGCACCGGCTCCAAGCCCGTCCCCAAGATCCCCGCGATCTCGTCGCCGGAAGGCCGGTCGCCCGAAGGCTCCTCGCCCGTTAACAAGAATGGTACTGGGCCGAATCGGTCGAGTACGGTGCAAGGACTCGGCGGGCAGCAAAGCGCGGGTGCGAGGGCACTGTCCGCAGCCTTCGAGACCAGCGAGAAGGCCGCGTCGCCCCATGGAGAATCGCTGACCACGGTGGATTCGCCGGCGTACGAGGCCGCGACGGTCGAGCCGAGCGCTGCGAGGCGCGCGTTCGATGCTGCACTCGACAAGCGCGCCGCCGAAAAGGCCGCCGAACCAGCCGAGGACTTTTCGAACGGCGCACCTCCCGATTTCGACGACGACTCGATGGAGATCGGCGAGGTCTCCCGCGTCGTCAAGCTCGCGGACCTCGCGAAGATGGCGAACCAGCCACGCAAGGCGCGTACGCCCGTTGCGAATCCCATCGCGCTGCGAGCGACGGGCTCGACGCCGAAGATCGATTCGGCAACGCTCGCGATGGTCGACGCCGCGCAGGCGGCCGCGCCGGATGCGCCGATCGAGCCGGTGGCCGCCCCGATCGTCGCGCAGGTCCATCGCCGCGGCTTGATCATGCTGATCGGCATCGCTGCGGTGCTGCTGATCGGCGTCGCGGCTCTGGTCATCATCATGGTCGAAAAGAACGCCGACGACACCGTCGGCGGCCTCGGGACCAAGCGGCAGATCGATACCTCGCGTCCCGACGAGCTCGTGTTTCATACGACCAACGATCAGGGCTCGGCCTCGTTGATTCCGAAGCCGAACCTGCCGCGCAATCCGGTCAATCGACCCGTGCTGCCCAAGGTGGGTAGCGGCGACGATTCGACGGGTGGCGAAGCCAAGGGTGACAAGCTCAAGGGCGAAGAGATCGAAGCGATGGCGAACAAAAATGCGACCGGCACGCAGCGTTGCTACATGCGCGCGCAGCGTGGTGCCGAGGGCATCGAGATCGCCGACCTCAAGAAGCTCTCGGTGACGCTGAACATCGGCAAGGACGGCACGGTCACCGATGTCACGCTCAGCGATCACGGCACCGATTCGCTCGGCACCTGCTTGATCGGTCAGATCAAGCGCTGGAAGTTCCGCGAATCGCCGGGCGGGCTCGTCCGCATCACGCTCGCGTTCGCGCAGTAAGCCTCGTAGGCCGCTAGGCGGGCGCTTTCGCGAGCGACAGGATCGTGTCGGCGAGGATCGTCGCCGCACGCGTGACCTCGTCGAGCGTGGTGTCGTGCCCGAACGAGAGCCGGACCATGCCATCTGCTTCGGGCAGCCCGATCGCGGTCAGGGCGGGAGATGCCTTCGCCGCTCCGTCGGAGCACGCGGATCCGGTCGAGACGTACACGCCGCGCGATGCGAGCACGTTGCGCAGCGCCGTCGCCGGGGTGTTCGGGATCGCGAGCGCGAGGATGTGTGGCGCGCGACGATGATCGGGTACGAGCTGGCGCACGAGCACGTTGCGAGCCTCGAGCGTCGCGAGCAGCTGTGCCGCGAGCTCGAGCCAGCGCGCACGTTGCGCGGGCAGGGCACTCACCGCCCGTTCGGCCGCGAGCCCGAGCGCCGCAGCGGACGGCGCATCCTGCGTCCCACCGCGCATCCCGTGTTGCTGACCGCCACCGACCCACAACGGTTCGATCGTCGCGGTCTTCCTCAACCACAGCGCGCCGACGCCCTTCGGCGCGTGCAGCTTGTGGCCGGCGAGCGAGATCGAATCGGCTCCACTCGCGACATCGAGCGTGATCTTGCCGAGCGCTTGCGCGGCGTCGATGTGAAGGTACGCATGGGGTGCGCGTGCGCGAACCGCGGCGATGATCGCGGCGATCGGCTGGACGACGCCGAGGTCGTTCTGGACCGCGATCACCGAGACCACGCCGGCGCCCTCGGCGGCGCGCGCGACCTCCTCGGGATCGAGGACGCCATCGCGGCCGGGTGCGACACGCACGACCGTGCGCCCTTCCTGCGCGAGCCGATCGGCGAGCGTCGAGATCGCGGCGTGCTCGAGCGTCGAGATCACGATCGCACCTGGGTGCGTGCGCGCGGCACCGAGGACGGCGAGGGCGTTCGCTTCCGAGCAGCCGCTCGTCCAGATGATGTCTCCGGTGCCGCCCTTGTCACCCAGCGCTGCGAGCAACCGCTGGCGTGCCGTGTCGAGGTGTCCGCGCGCGGCGGCTCCCTGCGGGTGTTGCGAGCTCGGGTTGCCCCACGCGGTGCGCATCACCTCGGTCACGAGGGCGAGCACTTCGTCGGAGACCCGGGTCGAAGCGGCATTGTCGAGGTAGATTGCGGTCATCCAAGTAGGGGTCTACGTCCATTTCCCGTGGTGCCGCAAGGTCTGTCCGTACTGTGACTTCGCGGTCGAGACGGGTGCGCCCGATCACGACGCGTATCTCACGGCGATCCTTACCGAGCTCGCCGCGCGCGCCGATCGCTTCCCTGGCGAGCTGGTCTCGATCTATTTCGGGGGCGGAACGCCCTCCTTGTGGCGAGCGGACTGTCTCGCGGCCGTGATCGCCGCGGTGCGCACGCGCTACGCGGCGGCCGGCACGCTCGAGGTCACGCTCGAGACCAACCCGACCGACTGCCAGCCCGCGCAGCTCGCAGCCTGGCAGGCAGCCGGGATCAATCGCTTGTCGATCGGGGTCCAGTCGCTCGCCGCGGACGAGCTCGTCGTGCTCGGTCGCGATCACCGTTTCGGCGACGGCCCGGCGGCGCTCGCACGCGCGCTGGCGACCGGTGGGTTCGCGACCTCGTGCGACTTCATCCTCGGGACGCCGACCGGGGGGCGCTACGACACCTCGTGGATCGAGGCGATCGCGGCGACCTCGGTCGATCATCTTTCGGTCTACGAGCTCACGATCGAGGAGCGCACCGCGTTCGGTCAACGGGTGCGCGATGGTCGGCTCGTGCCGCGCGATGAAGACACGCTCGCCGAGCTCTACGAGACCACGCACGCGGCACTCGCCGCGAAGGGCTTCGAGCACTACGAGATCAGCTCGTACGCGCGTGCCGGCAAGCGCGCGGTACACAACTCGCTGTACTGGCGCGGCCAGCCCTTCCTCGGCCTCGGGGTCGGCGCCGCGTCCCTCGCGCTCGCCCTGGATGGCTCCGGCGAGCGGGCCACGAATCCGCGGCGCGCGGCTGCCTACATCGCTGCACCCGGCCAGCCCGCCGACGTCGTGACCTCCTCCGCGGCTGAAATGGCCATCGATCGAGCCTGGTTGGGGATGCGGACCCGTGACGGGGTCGCCGAGCAGGACCTGCCAGGCGCGGTCGTGGCCTGGCTGATCGAGCAGGGGCTCGCCCACAGAGCTGGCCTGCGGATCTCACCGACGCTGCGCGGCTTCCTGATGGCCGATCGGATCGCAGCGCGTATCGCCGAGGCGATGTAAGCTCGACGGAACATGGTCAGCGACCTGTCCAGACGCGCGCAGAAGATCCTGCACGCCGTCGTCACCGAGTATCTCTCGGTCGGCGACGCGGTCGGGTCGCGCACGATCACGCGGCGCCACGATCTCGGGTTGTCACCTGCGACGGTGCGTAACGTGATGGCGGATCTCGAAGAGCTCGGCCTGCTCGAGCAGCGCCACACATCCGCGGGCCGCGTGCCCACGGCGACAGGGCTGCGGTTCTTCATCGATAGCCTCTTGAAGGTCCGCGGCCTCACGCCGCGCGAGCGCGAGGAGATCCGCGAACGGGTGACCGCGCCGTCGCCCGACGAAGTGATGCAACGCGCGTCGCGCTTGCTCTCGGATCTCACGCACCACGCGGCCGTGATCCTCGCGCCCAATCCCGACGAAGCGCGGCTCGAGCGCATCGAGTTCTTGCCGCTGCGCGACGGCAAGTTGATCGCGGTCCTCGTCACGACCGATGGGCGGATCGAGAACCGGCTCGTGATGGACGATGTCGATCCCAGCCGCCTCGATCGCATCCACAACTACCTCAACCAGTTGCTCGCAGGGATGACGATCGACGAGGTCCGCGAGCGGGTGATTCACGAGCTCGGCGAGGAGCAGAACAAGTATGACGAGCTGGTCGCGCCCGCGTTGCGGCTCGGCCATGCCGTGTTCGTCAAGACGCCCGAGCGCTCGGCCGAAGTGGTGATTGCGGGTCAGTCCAACCTGCTCGACGATGTTCAGCCCGAGCAGATCCGTGATCTCCTGCGGACGCTCGAGGACAAGCAGACCCTCGTGCGGCTCCTCGACCGGACCCGGACCGCCGACGGGCTCCAAGTGTTTCTCGGCACCGAGACCGCGATGCAGGCGCTCTCGAACAGCTCGATCGTCGCCTCGTCGTATGGCCCCGAGGAGCAGCCGATCGGCGCGCTCGCGGTGATCGGTCCGATGAGGATGAACTACGGCAAGGTGATGTCGGTGGTGGACTTCACCGCGGATACCGTCTCCCAGCTGCTCGCAGACCTGGCCAAAGCCTAGAAAAGACCGCGTTTCGTGGTTAATGTCCTGCACGATGACGAGCGACCCCGCCAAGCCAGACGGAACCCCCTCCGGCGGTGACCATCCCGACACTCAGGCCGCCGATCACAGCGGGGGTATCCCCGTGGAAGTCGAGCCGCCGGACGCGCCTGCCGCCCAGACCGAGGCGCCGGACGAGAGTCCGATCGCCGCACTCGAGGCCAAGCTCGCGGCCGCCGAGAAAGAGAAGAAGGAGAACTGGGATCGGTATCTGCGCTCGGCCGCGGATCTCGAGAACACCCGCAAGCGCCAGAAGCGCGAAGCGGAAGATGCCAAGTTCGAGACCAAGACCAAGATCCTCAAGGAGATCCTGCCGGTCGTCGACAACCTCGAGCGCGCCGTCGAGCACGCCGGGGCCGGGATGGAGAACAGCCCGATCGTCGAAGGTGTCCAGCTCGTGCTGCGTCAGCTGATGACCGCGTTCGAGCGGCTCGAGGTCACGCCCGTCGAGGCGCTCAACCAGCCGTTCGATCCGAACCTGCACGAAGCGATTTCGCAACAGGAGAGCGACTCGCCTCCGGGCTCGGTCGTGACCGTGCTGCAGCGGGGCTACAAGTCGGGCGAGCGCTTGCTTCGGCCCGCGCTCGTGGTCGTCGCGAAGCCCAAGGCCGCTGCTGAATGATCGAGCAGCTCCCGAGGAGTGCAGGCCTGTGACGAGGTCATCGCTGTGACCCGCGTTGTCGGGATCGATCTCGGAACGACGAACTCCTGCGTCTCGATCATGGACGGCGAGGCTGTCGTGATCGCGAATGCCGAAGGCACGCGGACGACTCCGTCGGTCGTCGGCTTTGCCGCATCGGGAGAACGCCTCGTCGGTCAATCCGCACGCCGCCAGGCGATGACGAACGCCGAGAATACGATCTACGCGGTCAAGCGCCTGATGGGGCGCAAGTTCGAGGACGCCGAGGTCCAGCGCCACTTGCTGACGTGCCCGTATGAAGTCGTCGCCGCGCCGAACGGTGATGCCTACGTTCGCGTGCGCGGCCGCGATTATTCGCCGCCCGAGATCTCGGCGATCGTGCTCGCGAAGATGCGCCAGACCGCGCAGGACTGGCTCGGCGAAGAGGTCACCGAAGCGGTGATCACGGTGCCCGCATACTTCGACGATGCGCAGCGCCAGGCGACCAAAGACGCCGGCCGGATCGCGGGCCTCAACGTGCTCCGGATCGTCAACGAGCCGACCGCCGCGGCGCTCGCGTACGGCGTCGAGACCCAGAGCGCGGCGCGGGTCGCGGTCTACGATCTCGGCGGTGGCACGTTCGATATCTCGATCCTCGAGCTCGACAACGGCGTGTTCCGGGTCCGCTCGACCGCAGGTGACACGTTCCTAGGCGGCGAGGATTTCGACAACGCGATCGTCGAAGCAATGCTCTTGGCGTTCTCGCAGCAGAACGACGGCATGGATCTGCGCGGCGATCGCCTCGCGCTCCAGCGCCTCAAGGATGCCGCCGAACGCGCGAAGATCGAGCTGTCGAGCGCGGCGGTGACCGAGGTCAACCTTCCGTTCCTCGCAGCGGGTGCCGATGGCCAACCACGCCACCTGATGATGGCCATGGAGCGCAGCCAGCTCGAGGCCCTCGTCGAGCCGCTCGTGCAGGCGACGCTCGAGCCGTGTCGACGCGCGCTCGACGATGCTGGCATGACCGCGAAGGAGATCGATGTCGTGATCCTCGTCGGCGGTCAGACCCGCATGCCGCGCGTGCACGAGGTCGTCGCGGAGATGTTCGGCAAGGAGGCGAGCCGCCGGGTCAACCCCGACGAGGTCGTCGCCGTCGGCGCGGCGATCCAGGGCGCCGTGCTCACCGGTGACATCCAGGAAGTGTTGTTGCTCGACGTCACGCCGCTATCGCTCGGTATCGAGACCATGGGTGGCGTCTTCACGCGCCTGATCGGTCGCAACACCGCGCTCCCGGCGCACGCGACCGAGGTGTTTTCGACGACGATCGACAATCAGCCATTCGTGAATGTCCACGTGCTGCAGGGCGAGCGCGAGATGGCCGAGGACAACAAGTCGCTCGCCCACTTCGAGCTCACCGGAATTCCCCCGGCGCCGCGCGGCGTGCCGAAGATCGAGGTCGCCTTCGATATCGATGCCGATGGCGTGTTGAACGTGACCGCGCGCGATCACGGTACCAATCGCGTCCAGAACATCACGGTCCAGCCGACGACCGGCCTCACCGAAGACGACATCGATCGCCTCGTCGCCGAATCGAGCGAGCTCCAGAACGACGACGCCGTGCGCCGCTTGCTCGTCGAAGCCCGCAACAAGGCCGAAGGGCTGTTCTACTCGTCCGATAAAGCGATGGCCGAGTTCGGCCCGATGATTCCGCCCGACGAGCACGAGTTTCTCGTCAACGAGCTCGCCGAATGCCGGGCCTCGCTCGAGACTGATGACCTGCCGCTCGTCGAGGACGCGGTCGCGCGCCTCGAGGTCGCCGCGCAACGCATCGGTGAGGCGATTTACGCTGCCGCAGATGTGGGTGGCGGAGACGCCGAAGGCGGCGCATAAAGCACCATGGCCCGCCGTAAGCGCGACTACTACGTAGTGCTCGGCGTCGCCAAGGACTCGTCGGAACCCGAGATCAAGCGCGCGTTTCGCGAGCTCGCGCGCAAGCATCACCCGGACGTCAATCCCGCGGATGGCGGCGAAGCCTTTCGCGAGATCAACGAAGCGTACGCGGTGCTCTCCGACCGCGATTCGCGCAATCGCTACGATCGCTGGGGCCACGGCGGCGACGATGCCGCATCGTCAGGCATCGGCGCGGTGGTCGATGCCGCGCAAGACATGTTCAACGAGATCCTTCGCCGACGTCGCGGCAAGCAGAAGGGCAGCGATGCGCGCTACACGCTCGAGGTCACCTTCGAGGAAGCGGCGTTCGGCACCGAGAAGACCATCACGCTTCCGCCACAGCTGCCAGGCGGCAAGACGCGCGAGCTCAAGATCGTCGTGCCAACCGGCACCAAAGAGGGCGCGACCAAGATCATCCGAGGCGAGGGCGAGCTGGGCAAGACGGGCGCACAACCCGGCGACCTCAACATCATCATGCGCGTCGCCGAGCACCCGAAGTTTCGGCGCGACGGGCTCGATGTTCACAGCGACCACACGATCACGTTCACCCAGGCGGCGCTCGGCGCCGTGCTCGACCTGCCGACGATCGACGGCGAGGTCAAGATGCGCATCCCCGAGGGCACGCAACCCGGTCGCGTGTTCCGGATCCGCAGCCATGGCATCCCGCAAGCCTCGGGCAAGAACGCGCCGCGTGGTGATCACATGGTGCACGTCCAGGTCGAGGTGCCGACCGAGCTCACCGCGAAGCAGCGCGAGCTGATCGAGGAGCTCGCGCGCGCGAGTGGCGAGGAGACCGGCGTCGTCGTGCCGAAGAAGCGCCTCCTCGATCGCGTGCGCTCGCTGCTCGACGAATGACCGCGACGAAGCGCGCGTTGCTCTGCGTGCTCGTCGGGTTTGGGGCGTGCGGTCCCAAGCCGGCGCCCACGTGGATCGAGCATGAAGGCTCGCAGACCCATGCGAGAAATCCCAATGAAGTGACGCCGCCACCATCGGGTGGTCGTCCGGACGCGAGGGCGGTCGATCTCGCGAAGCTCTCGCCCGCGACCATCGACGAGCTCGACGAGGCGACCGCGCGCGCCGTCGTCGAGCGCCTCGAGAATGCGGCGCCGGCCGCCGCCGTCGCGATGCGTGCTGCACGCCTCGCGCATCATCGCGGCGACGACGCGACCGCACGTGACGACCTCGCCCACGCGAGCACGGCCGCCGATGCCGCGATCCTGAAAGCGCCGATCGCAGAGCTCGCTGGCGAGCTCGCGGACACCGCGGTCCATCCCGAGCGCGTCGCGGTCCTCTTGCCCCTCACGGGCAAGTACGGTGCGGTCGGCGCCGAGCTCCGCGCCGCGATCGAGCTCGCGCCGGCGCAGGGCACCAGGTGGCTCTTCCTCGACACCAAGGGCGACCCCGCCGGTGCGATCGCCGCCGTCGACGCAGCCGCGAAGCAGGGCGCGATCGCGATCCTCGGTCCCGTCGGCGCACGCGAGATCACGGCCGCCTCGCGCGCGGCCGCCTTGCACGCCATCCCGATCGCGCTGCTCGGTCCCGAGGATGGGGCCGATCCCGCAGCGGGTGTATTTCGACTCGTCGGTTCTCCCGCCGACGAGGGCCGCGCCGTCGCCCAGCTCGCCAAGACCAACAACTTCGGGACCGTCGCCGTGTTCGCACCGCGCGACGACATCGGCGCCGAAGCCTCCGAAGCCTTCACGACCGCGGCCGTCCAGCTCGGGCTCCAGGTCGTCAAGCAGGGCAGCTACGATCCGACCGGCGGTGACGTCGAGCCCGACGTCAAGCAGTTCCTCGATCTCGTCCCCGCTCGCAACCCCGAGCTCGCCGAGCATCTTCGTCGCGCGAAGACCACCAAGCTCGGCTGGGAGACCTTCTCACCCGATATCACCTACTCGTTGCTCTACATCCCCGACCGCTACGACCGAGCCGCGATCGTCTCGCGGCTTTCTTGCCGTACTACAACGTCGAGCTCCGCACGTCCGAGTTCCCCGACCTCCGCATGCTCGGCAAGAAGCACGGCGGTCACGTTCCCACCGTCGTCCAGCTCGTCGGGGGAGCAGGATGGCATCACCCATCGTTGCCGCTCCGTGGTGGTACGGCCGTGCAAGGTGCGCTGCTCGTCGACAGCTTTCCCGGGGACCTCGGTACCGACATCGCCGCTTCGTTCACCACCGACTTCCAGAAACGCACGCAACGCTCGCCAACCTCGGCCGCCGCCGAAGCCTTCGACGCTGCGACCCTGATCGCTGCCGCTCGCTCCAAGTCAGCGACCCGTGCTGCAATGCGAGCTTCGATCGCGCGCGGCTCGCTCGACGACGGTGCCTGTGGTCCCGCGAAGATGGATGTCGATGGCGAGCTCTACCGGTCCTACACCACACTTGAAGTTCAAGGCGACGAGCTCATCGTCGCTCCCTGAACAAGCTCCCGAATGGACGCTTCCGAATGGGGACGACGCTTCCGAATGGGGACGGTAACCCATTAGTCACTTTGCGAAGCGTAGCTAGCTGTAATCGCTAAGTGCCGGAGGGACGGTAACTCACATCCGCCTTTTGCTCGATGGCACTGTCGATCGGTCAGAGCGCTCGATGCCGTTGCGCTAAAAATCCGTCGAACGAGTTACCGTCCCTCTGCGCCCCTGTGATTTCGGTGGCTTGCGCTGCGTAAAGTGACTAGTGGGTTACCGTCCCCTTAGAGGACAGTGCGATCGGTCCTGACGAGCTGATCGCGGAGACAGGCCTTGCCCAGCTTGTCCTCGCGGACGCTGACGAAGACGGGCTGGAAGAGCTGGTGGTCCTTCGTCGCGTAGAGGTACTTGACCTCGGCGACGGGCTTCTCGCCGCGCGCGAGGCGCGCGTCGAGATCCTTGCGGCTCGCATTGGTGGTGCCGGCGAACACGTTGCCGCAATCGAAGAGGGTTCGGCCGTCCCACACGCACATGCGATAGGCGTTGCCGGCGTTCTCGACGATCATCACGTCGGCCGACTTGATGAACTTGAACTTGCGCTGGGTGGTGTTGCGGCCACTGGTGTAGGGCGCTTCGCGGTCCTTGAAGACGAGGCCCTCGGCGTTCGCCTTGCGGAGCTTGTCGTGGAGCGCGCGTTTCTGCTTCTTGCCGGTCGCGATCTGGAGCACGCGCGCTTCGCCGGAGAGGGCGGGCTCGAGCTCGTTCTCGAGGATGTCCCAGCGCTCGCGATAGCCGCGGTCGCGGACGTCGTCGCCGGCGAGCTGGAGCACGTCGAACAACCAGTACGCGTTGCCCAGGACTTCGCCGTCGATGATCGTGCCGTGCGGCAGATAGGCGAGCCCACCGAGCGCGTTACCGGCGAGCTGGGTGATCTTGCCATCGCGCTGCGTCGCGACGAGGCCTTCTTCGGTGATGTGGACGAGCACGCGGATGCCATCGAGCTTCTGCTGCGCGAGCATCGAGTCGTCGGTGAGGAAGGTGTCGAGCTCGGATTCGTCGTCGATGGCGGTGAGGAGCTGCGCCGCGTGGCCTACCTTCGCGCGCTTGCCGGTCACGCGTGAACCGGAGCCGGTGCCTTCGGGAGGAGCGACCGCGGCGGGTTGGTGCTCGGTGGTGCGCTCTTCGTAGCCCTTGCCGCGCTTCTCGCGGACGAGCTTGTCGAACATCTTGTCGGCGTCGACGCGCGAGACCTTCACGGCCTTGCTGCCGGTGTTGAGCTTCGCGCCCCGCCGGCCCCAGGCGACCGAGACGGTGAACTTGCCGCCGTCCTCGAGGATCTCGGCGTTGTAGACCTTGTCCGAGGCGCCTTCTTGGAAGAACAGTTCGATGGTCTTGATCGTCGCCATGCGTCGAGGGCGATCCTGCCATAGACTGGTCGCGTGCAGATTTCCCGGCGCGACGTCCTGATCCACGTCGGGTTATTCGTGGCGGCTTGCATCACGACCTCGATCAGCGGTGGGCTCGCGTTCGGCGCGACGCTGATGGCGATCCTGACCTGCCACGAATTCGGCCACTACTTCGTGGCGCGGCGCCATGGTGTCGAGGTGTCGCTGCCGTACTTCATTCCGCTGCCGCCCTTCGTCTCGCTCGGCACGCTCGGTGCGGTGATCCGGATGGACAAGCCGATCAGCGACCGTCGCGCGCTGTTCGATGTCGGTGCCGCGGGCCCGATCGCCGGACTCGTCGTGGCGATCCCGCTGCTCGTGGTCGGGTTGTGGCTCTCGCCGGTCGGGCCCTCGCCGGCGGATGGCTCGATCGAGGGCAACTCGATCCTCTACGCCCTCTTGAAGTACGCGGTCCATGGCCAGTGGCTGCCGAACAGTAGCGTCGATGTCCAGCTCCATCCGATGGCGATGGCCGCGTGGGTCGGGCTCTTGATCACGATGATCAACCTGATGCCGATCGGCCAGCTCGATGGCGGTCACATCGCGCGCGCCGCGCTCGGCCAGAGCCACGAGAAGTGGTCTGCGCGGCTCCACTCCGCGCTGCCGATCGTCGCCGCGATGGTCGGTGGCGCGATGTTCATCGCCGCGAAGCATCACGGCTACAGCAACTTTGCCGCGCTCGATTACGCGAAGGCCGGCATCATCCCCTGGCTCGTGTGGACGCTGATGCTCGCGATCCTTCGCGGTCGAGCGGGCGAGTATCACCCGGCCGTGGGTGACATTCCGCTCGATCGCACCCGCCGGTGGCTCGCGATCGGGATGTTGCTGGTCTACTTGCTGATCGCGACGCCAGTGCCGTTCCGACCGGTGCTGTGACAAACTCGAGGCTCATGCAGGCGCCAGCGCCCGAAGCCGTGCCCGAAGCCGTGATCTTCGCCTGGGATCAGGTGGTCGCGCACTGGGACGAGCCGAAGCGGCACGAGTCCCTGCTCGGGCTGGTCGCGACCTACAACTGTTACGCGTGGGTTGCCGGTCGCTATCGCGAGCGCGCGGGCGATCCGATCGCCGAGCTCCAGCTCGACCGGATTCGCAAGGCCGCGACGTTCGCGTTGCTCGCGACCGCGAGTAAACGCCCCGACACCACGAAGCCAGGTGGCCGGATCGCGGTGCTCGTGCTGCTCTTGATCGTGTGCGCGGTCTGCGGTGTCTTCCTGTACGGCAAGCTGCACGTACCCTCGACGTGAGCTAGGCTGCCTTCGTGGCGCAGGTCGACTTCGCGGAGCGTCAGATGACGCTCAAGCTTGTCTACTTCGGCCCACCGCTCTCCGGCAAGACCTCGAACCTGCGCGCGCTCCACGCCAAGGTCGACAAGCTCAACCGCGGCCGGTTGATGACGCTGGATACGCGCGACGATCGCACGCTGTTTTTTGATCTACTGCCGATCTTTTTTCGGACCTCGAACTTCTCGTTCCGGATCAAGGTCTACACCGTGCCCGGTCAACACGTGCACGAGGCGACGCGCAAGGTCGTCCTCGCGGGCGCCGATGGCGTGGTGTTCGTGGCGGACTCCGCGCCGACCGCCGTCGGGCCGAATCGCGAGGCGTGGATCGGGCTGCAACAGAACCTCCATGCCCACTCGCTCGAGGCGATTCCGATCGTCGTCCAGTACAATAAGCGCGACCTGCCGGATGCGATGCCGCTCGCGACGATCGATCATTTTGGCGACCCGAACCGCAGGCTGATCGAGGCTCGGGCCCGGGCCGGCCTCGGGGTGATCCCGACCTTCTTCGAGCTCGTGACCGCCGCCTGGGAGACCTTGGATAAGGATTTGGGGCTGGCGAGCAAATTAGGCATCGATTCTAAGGTGTTTCGCGGGTCTCTCGCCGAGCACGTCGGCGTCCCCGATGCGGTAGACTAAGGCGGTGAGCGGCATGCTCGATGTCCCGATCGAGCTGGCGCGCCTGATTCCACCCGCAGAGCTCGATGAATTGGTCGATGCACTGCGCAAGGCATTCGGCAGCGAGCTCGCGATCTATGACCGGTCCGGACGGCTCCTCGCCGGCACGGATCTGCCCGGTCCACGCCAGCCGCTCGATCACGAGGGCGAGCGGGTCGGGGCGCTCGCGAGCGCGGGGCCGAACGCGGCGGCCGCACTCGAGCTGTGCGCGACCCAGCTCGGTCTCTTGATCCATCACGCGAACGCGCGCGACCTCGCGGCGGCGACGCACGAAGAAGCGATGCGGATCACCTTCGCGGAGCTGACCGAGCACAACCAGCGCTTGCAGCGCGCGCTCGCTCGGCTCGAAGAGCTCGACAGGTTGAAGTCGAACTTCCTCGCGACGATGTCGCACGAGCTCAGGACGCCCTTGACCTCGGTGATCGGCTACGCCGAGATGATGGCCGAAGGCCTCGCGGGCCCGGTGACGAGCGAGCAAAACGACTATCTCGTGACGATCCTGTCCAAGGCAGATCAGCTGCTCGGCTTGATCACCTCGGTGCTCGATGTCGGCTCGCTCGAATCGACACCGCTCGCGCTCGAGCGCAGCGCGCTATCGCTCGCCGAGGTCGTCGAGGCCGAGGTCGCGACGTACGTGCCGCAGGCCGCGAAGCGCGGCATCGCGATCCAGGTCGAGGATCGTTGCGGTCAAGCGACGGTGCTCGGCGACAAGAAGAAGATACGCCAGATCGTCTCGAGCCTGGTCTCGAACGCGGTGAAGTTCACCGCCGATCACGGCTTCGTCGCGATCGCGCTCCGTCCGGGTCCGCTCACGCCGCACGAATCCGACAGCGGTTCGGGCGCGGCGATCCAGCTCGTCGTCACCGATTCGGGGATCGGCATCTCGCGCGAACAAGTCGGTAAGATCTTCGAGCCGTTCTTCCAGGTCGATTCCTCGTCGACACGTGCGTTCGGCGGCACCGGCCTCGGGCTCACGCTCGCGAAGGCGTACGTCGAGGCCCACGGTGGCCGGATCTGGGTCGACACGTCGCCGGGCCAGGGCTCGGTGTTCGTGGCCAGTTTTCCGATCCACACGAGCGCAGAAGACATCACCGAACAGCTCCCTCAGCAGCTGGAGGGTGTTTGACCGAACTATCGATCGCTGTCCCGCTCGCCATTCTGTGCGTGTTGATCGCGGGCTTCTGCTCGGGGACCGAGGTCGCGTTGTTCTCGCTCCGGCGCGTCGACCGCGAGCAGCTCACGCGCAGTGAAGCGCGCCGCGATCGCCGGATCGTCGCGCTGCTCGAGCGTCCGCGTCGGCTGATCGCCACCGTGCTGATCGGCAACGAAGCGTGCGCCGCGATGCTCGCCGTGATCACGCTCGGCTTGGTCGAGCGCTACAGCAACATCGAGTCGCCGTGGTTGTGCGCGCTCGTCGCACTCGCGATCACGCTGCCGGTCTTCGTGTTGATCGCCGAGGTCACCGCGAAGACCCTCGCCGCGAAGGCCCCGCTTGCCTGGGCGCGTGCGTCCTCCGGGCCGCTCCTGTTGTTGACCGCGATCGTCACGCCGGTGCGCGTGCTCGTGAACGTGCTCTCCGAGGTGCTGCTGCGCCCGCTCGGCGCGAGTGCGCGCACGCGTCCCGCGCGCGACCTCTCCGAACAAGAGTTCAAGTCCCTCGTCGATGCGGGCTCCGCGCGCGGTGAAGTCGATGCGCGCGAGCGCCGGCTGATCCATCGCGTGTTCGAGTTCTCGGACAAGAACGTGGGCCAGGTCATGACGCCGCGCGATCGCATCTTCGGCCTGTCCTACGACCTGCCGATGCATCGCCTCGTCAAGGAGCTCGCGGCGCGCGGGTTCTCGCGCGTGCCCATCTATCAAAAGTCGCTCGACAACGTGCGCGGCATCCTCAACGCGAAGGATCTCGTCCGCGCGGCGGCCGGCCAGCTCGCACAGAAGCCGCTCAACGAGCTGCTGCACGAGCCGTTGTTCGTGCCGCGCACGACCCCGGTCAAGCGGTTGTTCCTGACCTTCAAGCAGAAGAAGGTCCACATGGCCGTCGTCGTGAGCGAGTACGGAAAGGTGCTCGGCCTCGTCACGATGGACGATCTGCTCGCGCAGATCTTCGGCGTGATCCGCGACGAGCGCGCCGACCTCCAGGCCTCGATGCCGGGCATCAAGGTCGCGCGCGTGAAGGCCGCGATCGAGACGGGCCCGGTCGCGAAGCAGGATATGGACAGCGGCCCGGTGCCGAAGCTCGAGTCCGAGAGCGGCCCGGTGCCGCGCGTGGATCTCCGCGAGGACAGTAACCCCGGGGTGCGCCCCGATAGCGAGCCGGGGACGGGGATCGTCCGCGCGCGTGCCTCGAGTGATGTCTCCGGCGTGGTCTCGCCACCCATCAGCGGTGTCCTGGTCCGTCCGATCTATCCGACCGACGAGGTCACGCCGCCGGCCGTCGACATCGACGAGCTCGCGCGGCTCCGGGAGCATCGCAAGGTATGATCCCGATGTCGACGCTGGTGTTCGTGATGGTGGGATGCGTGTTCGCGCAGGCGTTCTTCGTCAGTGCCGAGGTCGCCCTCGGAGCGTGCGATCGTCATGCGCTGCACGCGCGTGCGGCCGCGGGTCGGAGCTCGGCCGCGCTCGTCGAGCGCATGCTCGCGGTGCCGCAGATCACGCTCGCGACCACGCTGGTCGGTGCGAACCTCGCGACCCTCGTCGCCGTGATCGTGCTCGGCGAGGCGCTCTCGATGCGCGGGCTCTCGGCGCTCTGGGCGCCGCTGATCGCGGTGCCACCGCTCCTCTTGATCGGCCAACTCGTCCCCAAAGCAATCGTGCAAGCGCAGGCAGATCGGGTCGTCGACGTGATGGCGAACCCGCTGCGGCTCGCGTCGCTCGTGCTGCGCCCGGTCGTCACGATCGTCGGTGGCTACGCGGCGCTGCTCACCCGGGTCACCCGCACCGACCGCGAGAAGGCGTTCGTCACGCGCGACGAGCTCGCGCTGTTGATCGAGTCCGAGCCGCAATCCGACAAGCCCGAGATCAGCGCCGACGAGCGCGAGATGATCGCGAACGTCTTCGAGCTCTCGGAGTACAAGGTCGGCGCGCTGATGGTGCCGCTGTCCGAAGTGACCGCGATGCCGGAGGACGCGCCGATCAAAGAGGCCGCGGCCGAGGTCGCCGACAAGCAGCACTCGCGCATGCCGATCTATCGCTCGCGGATCGACGACGTCGTCGGCATCGTCCACGTGTTCGATATCCTCCAGGCCGCGACCGGCAAGGTCGTGACCCGCGCCGATGGCGGCCCCCTGACCGGCTTCTTGTCGGACCTCGCGCATCCGCCCCTGTACGTGCCCGAGACCATGAAGGCCTCGGACCTGCTCGTCCAGCTCCAGACCGAGCAGACCCACCTCGCGATCGTCGTCGACGAGTACGGCGGTGCGGTCGGGATCGTGACGATCGAAGACTTGCTCGAGATCATCGTCGGCGAGATCGAAGACGAGCACGACAAGGAACCCTCGCCGATCAAGACCGAGCGCCCGGGAGTGTGGCGCGTCGAAGCGCGCACCTCGATCGCGCGGCTCAATGCGGAGCTCGGGTTCAACCTGCCGGAGAGCGACAGCTACGAGACCGTCGCCGGCCTCCTGATCGAGAAGTTCCGCCACATCCCCGACAAGGGCGAATCACTCACGATCGGCCCGCTGATCGTCGAGGTCGTCGCGGCGACCGATCGTGCGATCGAAGCTGTGCGCATCACGAAGCGCAAGAAGTAGGGTAGAAGACAGCGTGGATCGCACGCAGCTCCTCACGCTACTCGACGAGGTCCGAGCGGGGACCGTGTCCTCCAGCGACGCCGCCCGCCAGATCGGCGAGCTGCCCTACGCGGAGGTCGTCCACGCGGTCGGCGCGTCGATGATCGACCATCACCGCGAGCTCCGCACGGGCATACCCGAGATCGTCTATGGCGCGAGTAAGACCGCGGAGCAACTCGCCGGCACGCTCGGCGAGCTGGCGAACCGCGGCGCCGCGATCGCGACGCGCGTCGATGCCGACAAGGCCGCGCGCGTCAAGCAGCTCCTGCCGGGGGCCACGATCCACGAGCTCGCGCGGATCGTCTCGGCCGGTACGCCCGGAGTGCGGCCTGCCGCGGCGCGCATCGCGGTCGTGTGCGCGGGCACGAGCGACTTGCCGGTCGCCGAAGAAGCGGCGCTCGTCGCCGAGTGGCTCGGCGCGCCGGTCACGCGGATCAGCGATGTCGGCGTCGCCGGCTTGCATCGCTTGCTCGCGCGCCTCGACGAGATTCGCGCATGCGAGGTCGTGATCGCGGTCGCCGGCATGGAGGCGGCGCTGCCGTCGGTGCTCGGTGGGCTGACCGATCGGCCGCTGATCGCGGTGCCGACCAGCGTCGGCTACGGTGTCTCGGTCGACGGGCTCGTCGCGCTGGGCGCCTTGCTCGCGGGCTGCGCGCCAGGGGTCACGGTGGTCAACATCGACAACGGCGTCGGAGCCGCGGTCGCCGCGGTCAAGATCGCGCGCCTGGCGGTGCGAGGACTCGGATGACGCTGCAGGGCAAGCACCTCCACCTCGACTGTGCGAGCGGTGCGGCGGGCGACATGACGCTCGGCGCGCTGATCGATCTCGGCGTTCCGATCGACGTGATCGGCGATGCGCTCGACGCGATCGGTGCAGGTCGTGGGCGCCTTCAGATCGCGCGCGTGCTCAAGCGCGGTATCGCGGCGATCGATCTCAAGGTCGATACGCGCGCCCAGCTGATAGAGGCCCCCGACGCTAGCGACGCTGCCACCATCAAGCTCGCGCCAACCCCGTTTCGCCTGCAGGCAGACCACGGCCACTACCACTACGGCGCGATCCGGAAGAACCTCCTCGAGGCGAAGCTCACCACGGGTACGCGGGCGCGTGCACTCGACATCTTCGACCGCCTCGCCAAGGCTGAAGCCAAGCTCCACGGCACCACCGTCGAGCAGGTCGAGTTCCACGAAGTCGGTGCGATCGATTCGATCGTCGACGTCGTCGGTACCGCCGCGGCTCTCGACTGGTTGGCGCCGGCCTCCGTGAGTTGCGCGAGCGTCGCGATGGGCCATGGCACGCTCAGGAGCGCGCACGGCGTGCTGCCGGTCCCGGCGCCCGCCGCGCTCGAAGTCTTGCGCGACGCGGGCGGCGTGATGGCCGATGGCGGCTTGCCGCGCGAGCTGTGCACGCCGACCGGTGCGGCGATCCTCGCGGCGACCGTGACGAGCTGGACCGCCGCACCGACCGGTCGTGCGATCGCGGTCGGCTGGGGCGCCGGTGATCTCGATCTCGCGGATCGTCCGAACGTGCTTCGCGTCGTCGTTTCGGAGCCGCTGGTCAAGGCGGCCGAGAGCATCTGGCAGATCGAAGCGAACATCGACGACATGTCCGGCGAGCTGTGTGCGGCGGCCGCCGAGGCGGTGCTCGCCGAGGGTGCGCTGGATGTGTGGTGGACGCCGATCACGATGAAGAAGGGCCGGCCGGCGCTCGTGCTCGCAGCGCTCGCCACGACCGCCCAGCGCGAGCCCGTGATCGCCGCGATCCTGCGCGAGACCTCGACGATCGGCGTGCGGTTCTCGCAGCTCCAGCGCACGATCCTGGTCCGCGACACGGTCATGGTCGAGACCCGCTACGGCGAGCTCGCCATCAAGGTCTCTCGCGATGGGGAAGCAATTCGCAACGCGGCTCCCGAATACGAGATCTGTGCGGCGGCGGCGAAGCAACATGGCGTCCCGGTGAAGCTGGTGTACGCCGCAGCGCTGGCCGCTTACGACGCGAAAACCTCGTAATCTTGGTACGCTGCAAGCAGTTTGGAGGCCTCGCACGTTCCGGTCGCGATCCTCGGCGGTACCGACGCCGAACGTGATCAGCTCGTCGCCTACCTGGTCTCGGCCGGGATGGCGGCGCGTTCCGCGGTGCGCCTCGCGGGTTCTGATGGCCTGCCTCCCCTGATCGTGATCACCGGCGACAATGTCACCGAGCTCGTGACCGAGGCGCGCAGCGTGCCGGCCCTCGCCGAGGTCGCGATCCTCGCGGTCGTTCCCGCGATGCCCCAGACCTGGATCGCGAATGCGCTCGCCGCAGGCGCGACCGACGTGATGCGCAAGCCAGTGACCTCGGCGTTGCTCGCGGCGCGCTGTCGCAACCTCGTCAAGGCCACGCGCCGCGATGTCGCGGGCGTGCTCGCGCGGATCAACGACGTACTCACCACGCACGGCGACGACGCCGAGGCGCTCGTCCAGGTGCTCCACCTCACGGCCGCGGCCCTCGGCTTCGATCGCGCATCGCTCGTCGCGCACATCGAGGGTTCGGATCACGCGTTCGTGATCGCGGCGAG
>JANXOP010000184.1 GCA_025357755.1 Kofleriaceae bacterium
GCGTGCTCGTCGAGCTCGGCTGTGACTATCTTCAGGGCTACCTGATCGCACGCCCGGCCCTGCCGTTCTGCGATCCGCTCTGACTCGGACGGGCTGACTCAGTCCAGATCGAACGAGTACAGGATCCCGCGATTCGAGACGACGAACAGCCGGCCATCGCCCGTGATCGTCGGCTGCGCAGAGATGCCATCCCCCGGATCGAAATACTCGAGCGTCTTGCCGGTGCGGCGCTCCGCGAGGAACAAGCCATCCTCGGCGAGCGAGTACACGAGCATGTCGTCGACGACGACCGGTGCACCGGGTTCGCCACCACCGCGAGCGCCGACGCGCCACAGGATGTTGCCCTGCAGATCGATCGCGTACGTGCCGAGATCGGCGACGGAGACGAACACCGCCTTGCCATCGGTCGCGAGGCCACCCACGTTCCCACTCGAGCTCGGCGTCTTGATGTCGTAGAACGGCAGCCGCCAGCGCACGAGGCCCGTGGTCTTGTCGAGCGCATAGACACCGCCCGACGACGACGACGCGTACAGCACCTGGCCCAGGACGATCGGCGTCGCGTCGACGTCCATGAACCGCTCGGCATCCGCCTTGAGCGAGGTCGACCACGCGAGCGTGCCCGAGTCCTTGCGGAGCGCGACGAGGTTGCCGTTCGAGAACCCGGTGTAGAGCAAGTCCCCATCGACGCGCACGCCAGCGTGACCACGCAGCGTGTACTCCTCTGGAGTCTCGGTCTTGTACTGCCACTTGAACTTGCCGGTGCGCGAGTCGAGGGCGATCACTTGATCGGCTTCGTTCGAGAACACCACGAGATCACCGGTCGCGACCGGTGTCTGCTCGATCGGGCCGCGCCCCTGATAGCGCCACTTTTCCTCGCCCGTATTCGAGTCGAGCGCGACCAGGAAGCCGTCGTTGGTGCCGACGTAGAGCAACGGTCCCAGCACCAGTGGTGCCGAGGCGACCGAGCCGAGGATCTTGTGCCAACGGACCTGACCGGTCGCGGCGCGCAAGGCGTAGAACTCGCCGTGAGCGGAGCCGACATACAGCGTGTCCTGGACCACGGCGGGAGCGGCGAACTCTTGCGGCGTGATCTCGACGGAGCGATCCGAGGTCACGAACTTCCACTTCAGCGACAGCCGAGCCTCGGCGAGAGGTTCGGTACGCTCGGCGGACATCGCATCGGCGTGCTTGATGTCGATCGGTTGACCGCAGCCAGCAGTCACGCCTGCCAGGCCGGCTGCAAGAGACGCGAAGAGCGAAGGGGCGGTCAGCTTCATGTGGCTTTCGAAAACTCAGGTTCCGAGCTTGGCGATTCGCTCGTCGATCATCGGGGCGAGCTCGGTCGAGTCCTTGCCCGCTGCTTTGGCCTTCTCGAACATCGCCTTGGCATCCGCGGTCTTCTGCATCACGTCGAGCACCCGGCCCTGGTGATAGAGCGCGTACGCGCGGCGCGGGCCGGCTTCGTCGGGTTGCATCGACGCGAACGTGGCGAGTGCCTCTTCGAGGCCCTTCTGCTTGGCGACCGGATCGGTCAGCGCTTCGGCCTTCATCTCTTGCGCGAGGCCGAGGCCTTCGCGAGCGAGCACGCCATCGAGACCCTTACCGGTGACACCTTTTTTGTATTCGCTGATCGCCTCGTCGAGCTTGCCGACCTGGACGAGCAGCGACGCGCGATACACCGGGCCCGCGGCCTCGTCACCGGACTTCGTCAGCGCATCGAGGATCGCGGTCGCGCGCTCCTTGGCGTCCTTGAAATCCGGGCGCTTCTTCGCGATCGGATCTTCCGGATCGACGGGCGTGCCGTCGCTGACCTTGCGGGCCCCGACATCGAGCACGGCCGCGACCTTGTCGGTCTGCTTCTCGCGCTTCGAATCTCGGAAGTGGATGACGATCGCGATCACGCCCCAGACGGCGAAGCCGAGCAGGAAGAACATCCCTACCGTCTTGCGATGCGGGTAGATCCGGTCGATGAGCGATTCGCCCCCGACGTTCACCGGCTTCGGATCGAAGGTCGGAGTCGCGTTAGACGCCGGAGCGTCGGTATTTTTGTCGTCCTTGGGGGCCACGGCGAACCGCGATGTAGCACAATTCAGGGGTTTGGTGGCTTTGACCTCACGTGGCCTCGCCCTGTTGCCCGTGATCGCGCTGGCGACGCCGGCGTATGCGGAAGGCGAACGTGCGCTCTCGCTGAGCCTCGATTTCGATACCTTCTCGACCCCCGGCAAGAAGGCGGGCTCGCAGGCCCCGCCGGATGTCACGCCAGACGGTGGCGGCGGCTTGACGCTCAGCTACGAGCGCACGCTCGGCACCGATTTTTCGCTCCGCGGAGAGATCGCCGGAGCGCTCTATCACGGCGGCAACGACCCCTCGAAGATGCAGAGCACGCTGTCCTATGCGGCGCTCGCCGATGTCGGCTTCGTCTACCGCTTCGACATCCTCAAATGGGTCCCGTACGCCCTCGCCGGGGTCGGCGGCGTGCTGTCGGGCGGAGGTCCGATCAACCAGCACGGCGCGAGCGACGAATTTGTCGTCGTGATCGGGGGTGGGCTCGACTACCTCGTCAGCCGCGATCGCTCGTACGGTATCGAGGTCAAGTTCGCCTCGTTTGCAGGCGACATCTCGCTGACCACCGTGAGCCTCCGAGCGAGCACCCGGTGGGGCTTCTTCTAGTCGTGACGATCGACCTTTTCTTTGACGAAGATCCGTAGCGGCGTGCCGCGGAACCCGTAGGTCTCGCGCAGGCGGTTCGAGATGAACCGCTTATAGCTCGCGGACAGGCCCTCGGCGTTCGCCCACAGCACGAACGTCGGCGGCTTGGACTTTGCCTGCGTGATGTAGTTGATCCGGATCGCCTTGCCCTTGTGGAGCGGCGGCGGCATCTCCTGGATGACCTCGGCGAAGAACCGGTTGAGCTGCGCGGTCGGAATGCGCTTGCGGTGCTCGGCCGCGGCGCGCTCGACCACGTCGAGCAGGCGATCGACACCGTCACCGCGCTGCGCGGAGATCATCGCCGTCGGTGCCCACGTGAGGAAGTGGAACGTCTCCTCCGACAGATCGCGGAGCTTGGCCTTCTTCGCATCGCCAGTGACGAGATCGGACTTGTTGAGTGCGATCACGAGCGCGCGACCGGCTTCTTCGATCCGGCCGGCGAGCCGCGCATCTTGCTCGGACGGACCGAGGTCCGCGTCGATCACGAGCACGACGACATCGGCGCGCTCGATCTGGCCGATCGCCATCGAGACCGCGATGCGCTCGACGTCTTCATCGATGCGTGCCTTGCGTCGGATGCCGGCGGTATCGACGAGGATGTAATTCTTACCGCCAATCGAGAACTCGGCATCGACCGGGTCGGTCGTGGTGCCGGCCTCGTGGTGCACGAGCGACCGCTCCTCGCCGAGCAACCGGTTGGTGAGCGAGGACTTGCCCGCGTTCGGCCGACCGACGAACGCGACCCGCAGCTTCTCGGGTGCGGCGTTGCGGTCATCTTCCTCCTCCTCTTCGAACGCCTCGTCCGGCGCCGGAACCGGCGCGTCGGAGTAGACGTACGGGGCTTCTTCCTCCGGCGGGCGGACCGAGCCGGTCGCTTCGGTGATCGCCTCGAGCATCGCGTCGATGCCGCGGCCATGCGACGCCGAGACCGGATAGATCGATGACAGCCCGAGCTCGTGGAAATCGTGGATCAGGTGATCGACGGTCGGGTGATCGATCTTGTTGATCGCGAGGAAGACCGGCTTGCCCGTCGCGCGCAGCTGGACGGCGAGCTCCTGATCGATCGCGGACACGCCAGCGCGTCCGTCGACCACGAGCACGATCGCGTTCGCTTCGTCGATCGCCTGCATCGCCTGGCGATGGATGCCCGCGCCGATCACCTCGGTCGCGGCATCGGGATCGAGGCCGCCGGTATCCACGACGCGCAACGGCGCGCCGAAGTACTCGGCATCGCCGTAGCGGCGGTCACGCGTGAGGTGGGGCGTGTCGTGGACGAGCGCGGGGCGACCGCCAACGAGACGATTGAACAGCGTCGATTTGCCGACATTCGGCCGGCCGACAATCGCGATCAAGGGGGTAGTCACTTGCGGTCTCCAACGTTCGGCACGTATCCGAGCTTCGCGAGCTCTTGCTCGGTTCGGCTCCACTCTTCTTGCACCTTCACGAACAGCGTGAGGTGAACGGGCTTGCCGAAGGTTTCGGCGAGTGCCGCGCGGCCGGCAATGCCGAGCTCGCGAATGCGATTTCCACTCTTACCCACCACGATCGGCTTTTGCGAATCGCGCTCGACGATGATCACCGCGCCGATCACGAGCTCGCCCTTGCGCTCGGTCCACTCCTCGACGAGGACGGCCGAGGCGTACGGCAGCTCCTTGCCGAGCTGGTGATAGAGCTGCTCGCGGATGATCTCCTGCGCGATGAACTGCGGCGTGCGATCCGTGTACGCGTCCTCGGGAAATAGCAGCGGTGCGATCGGCAGCGCCTTGGCGATGAGCTGCTCGAGCTCGGCGGTGCCCTCGCCGGTCTCCGCGGAGATCGGGACGATGTCGGCGCCCGGCAAGTGCGCGCCCCACGCCTCCATCACGGGGAAGAGCTCCGGCTTCTCGACGCGATCGATCTTGTTGAGCGCGATGATGATCGGGTGATCTTTGCTCGCATCGGCGAGCGCGCGGGTGTCGTCGGCCGCGAGGCGATCGGGCATCCGCCCTGCCTTGTAGGTCGCATCGACCAGCATGAGCACCACGTCGGCATCGGCGGCCGACATCACGGCCGCGCGTTGCATGTAGCGCCGCAAGGGGCCGTGCCCGTCTTGCACGCCTGGCGTGTCGACGTACGCGATCTGCGCCTTGCCGCCATCGGTCATCTCGAACGTGTGAACGCCGATGATCCGATCTCGGGTGGTCTGCGGTTTCGAGGAGACGGCAACCAGGCGTCGGCCCAATAACCGGTTGAGCAGCGTCGATTTGCCCACATTGGGCAGACCGACGATCGCGCAGAAGCCGGCACGGACGTCCATGGGGGCGATGGGTAGCATAAAAGTCGCCTCCTACGCGTACCCCGCATAGCCTCGGTGTGTGGGCCGGCTCGCTCTCGGGTTCGCATGTGCGGCAATGGTGGCTGTGGGGCTCCCCTCGCCCGGTCTTTTCGTGGCGATCGGGCTAGGAATCGCGGCCGTGGGGTGCGGTTTACACCGATTTGGCCGGCGCGACCTCCCGGGGAGTGCGCGGCTGGCGGCCGCGGCCGCGGTCACCGTAGGTGCCATCGGCACGCTCCTGGGCATCGCCCGGGTCGTGATGATCCTCGCGGCGATCAGCAAGCTCGACCGCTTGCTGCCCTGACTCTACAGGAGCATGTAGAGCAGCCACGCGGTGAACGCCCCGACGACCGCGACGATCACCAGGATCATCGCGGTACCGCGAACCAGCTTCCAACGATCGACGTTGGACTGGATCTCCTTGAGCTCCATCAGCCGGCGATCGCTCTCGCCGTACTCCAGATCGATCTGCTCGATCGGCGCGAGCTGCGCGCTCAGGATCGCGGGACGATCGACATAGAGCCGCTCGCCGAGATCGAACAGCACGGTGTCGCGTGCGGTCTCGGCTTCGGCCATCGCGCGTTCGACGACCTTGCGCTTGGCGCCGATCGCTTCGAAGAGCTCGGTGGTCCGCCGCTGATCTTCGGCTTCGGACGTTTGCCGATCGGTCTGCTTGGTCTCGGCGTCGGTGCGGGCCGCGATGATCGAAGCGATCCGCGGCTGCAGCGCATCCATCTCGGCCGCGATCGCGGGCTCGTCCCGCTGGATTGCTTTCTGGTCCGCCTTGAGCGACGCGATGTCGGCCTGGATGCCGTTGCGGTCGAGCTTCTCGCTCTTGATCGACGTGAGCAGCTGCTCGGTCTCGGCGATCTTCTTCGCGATCTGGCGGAGCTGCTCGCGGAGCTCGCCACCGCGCTTACGCACGCCCGTCGCTTCCTTCTCCAAGGGCTCGAGCTTCTTCGCGAGCTCTGCGATCTCTTGCGCGGTCTTGATGTTCTCGGCCGCGAACACCTTGGCCTTCTCGGCTCGATCGCGACGTACACGCTCGAGCTCGGCATCCGCGGCCGCGACAGCACCGGCGTGCTTCGAGCGTTCGTCCTCGACGCTCTGGAGCGCCTCGCGAGTCTTGCCGAGGGCTGGATGGTCGAGCGCATCGGCGGTGACCGCGGTGCGCCCGAGCGTGACGAGGTGCCGCCGACGCGAGGTCTGGCGTAGCTTCTGGCGGCCCTCGAGGTCGTCGGTCTCTTTCTTCGCCGCGCGCAAGCCGAACGCCGCCGTGAACACGTACCTAACGTCGCCCCAGATGCCGCGCTTGCGGCGCAACATCGCCGCGGCGCGCAACGTGCCACCGGTGTGGTGGCGACGATCGGTCGGCGCCTGGATCTCGGTGGCGTCGTCACGCGCGTTCGCTTCATGGGTCGGATCGCCGCGCTCGAACTTCGCGGTCTGTGGATCGTGAGTGCCCGACTTACCGGTCGTCTCGATCCGGATCCGCGCCGCGGTCTCGTCGAGGAGCACGCTGATCGGGACTTCCTTGATCACGGTCGCCGGCTGCGCCGGAATGCCGAGCAACGCATCCGCCGTGTGATGGAGCTCGGTCGCCTGAGCGAGCTGCGCGATCCGTAGCTTCTCGTCGCCCAGCGAGTGCGGCCCGCTATCGAACTCGCCGATCGGCACGGGGCCGGTCATGTGCTGGGTGGCCTTCGAGAGCGCGCGCGGATCCGCGCTCGCGAGCTCCGCGGCGATCGACGGATGCTCCTCGATCAGCGCGGCTTCGATGATCACCGGCGGCGTGCGATCCGGGTTCGAGAGCTCGGGTTGCGCACCGGTCAGTGCGCGCGCCGGAATCGGCGGCGGCCGCGTCGGCGACTTCTTGCTCGCCAGCGCCTGGCTGGCGCTCGCTGGAATCGTCGCGAGGAGGCGCTCGCGATCCGGCCGCGTCGGCGCGCCCGCGGGTCTGGCTTCGCTGGCTTCGACGATCGCTTCCTCGAGCGCCTTGCGCGCCTCGGATCCGGGCGGTGGCGGCGGCAAGGTTCGGGGCCGCTTGCGGACCGGAGGCGGCACCTGCATGCCCGCGGGTGGATGGTCGTCGTCCACCGTGTCGACTGGCGAGTCCACACGCTCGGGAGCGGGATCCGGTGCGGGCGTCGCTTTGGCCTCGACCTGAGGCGGAGGGGGGGATGGTGCGTCGATCGACCATCCCGAGGCGAGGTCGTCGATCCGAGACCTCGTCGCGTCGCCGAGACGGCGTCGTGTCCGCTCGTCGTCAGCCACTGTGGCGACACTAACATACACGATTCTTCCTCGCGGGGTTTCCCTCCTGCCAATCAGGTTGACAGGCGCTGCCAATCAAGTTGACATGTCCATAGGTGACCCGATTTGGCGGCGAGCTGATCGCGAAGGGCTCGTTCGGACGGGTGCTCAAGATCGTGGATTCGCAGTCTGGCGAACCTCGGGCGCTCAAGGTCGCGATCGCTCACCCCGGTGCCGAGGCGATGCTGCTCGCCGAGTTCGAGCAACTCGCGCGACTCGAGCACCCGTCCCTGCCCCGAGTGTTCGAGGTCGGCCGGACCACCGAAGTGATCGCGGATGTCGCGGCCGGTGCGCCGTACTTCGTGACCGAGTGGATCGCGGGAGGCACGAGTGACGCCGGGCGGTTTACCGATCCGGTCGCGCTGTGGTCGCTGCTCGCGGACATCGCCGGCGCGCTCGCGGTGATCCACGCGAGCGGGCTGGTCCACGGAGATATCTCGCCGCTCAACATCTTGCTCGCCGCCGATCGCGCGGTGCTCGTGGATCTCGGTCTCGCCGAGATCGGGGGCGAGGCCGCTAGCGCGCGTGGCACGCCGGCATTCATGGCGCCCGAGGCGCTCGCGGGTCATGTCGATGCTCGCAGCGACCTTTACGGGCTTGGCGCGACCGTCGCGCGGCTCGTGCTCGGTCGGCCGCCGTTCGCAGGTGCCACGCTCGGCGTGCTCGCGCACGCGATCCTCACCACGCCCCATCCAGCGTTGCCCGCGTTCGTGCCAGCACCGCTCGCGGATCTGATCGACCGCTTGTACGCACGGGATGCGGAACGCCGGCCGGTGTCGGCGCTTGCAGTCCTCGACGAGCTCGATCAACTCGCGCCGATCATCTCGCCCGCGATCGCCCGCCGCGCACGGCCCGCGATCGCGGCCCCGCCACTCGCGGCCTCGTGGCCCGGTGCGGCCGCGTGGATCGGGGACTTGGTCGCAGGCCTCGGCACGTCGAAGGTCCAGATCGTCGTCGGGGGCGCCGGTTCGGGCGCGCGCGTCCTCGTCGATGGAGCGATCCGGCGCTGGCAGCTCGCGCGAGCGGCCGAACGGCGCGAGACCGTGCCCCACCTCGCGGGTTCACTCGACGCGATCGCCGGCGCGCTCGGCGTCGCGCCCGTCGAGGCGGGCGCCTCCCTCGAAGGATGGATCGATCGGGTGGCGCGGGCGGTGCGCGCGCGCGCGCTCGTGATCGCGTTCGAGCTCGCCGAGGATCCGCGCAGGGATGCCTTGATCGCCGCGCTCGGCCGCACACCTGGGCCGCTCGGCGTGATCGCGATCGTCGCGACCCCGCTAGCACCGCGCGAAGGCCTCGACGTCCGTGCGGTGCCCGCGCTCGATCGAGCCGAGCTCGCGACGGTGGCGACCCAGATGCTCGGACGCGCGCCACCGAGCGCGTGGACCGACGCGTTGCTCGCGGTCTCGGCGGGCGCGGCGCTCACCGCGATCGAGTTGATCCGATCGCTCGCGCGCGAGGCCGATCCGTTCGCGATCGAGTGGACGTCACGATCGACGACCGCGCTCGCCGAGGTCCGCAGCGGCCAGCTCGCCGCGCTCAGCCCGCGTGCTCGCCAGCTCGCGTTCGCGCTGGCGGTGGTGGGCGGCCGAGCGCCGCTCGCGACCGTGATCTCCTCGCTCGCGGGCGAGGTCGGCTTCGCCGAGGCAGCCGAGCTCGAGCGCGCCGGGCTCGTGCGTCGCACCGGCCGCGAGCTCGCGACCGAGCTCGCGATCGATCAAGCGACCGTCGAAGCGGTCGAGCTCGTCGCGGGCAGCGAGCTGCGCGAGCTCGCACGGCGCGTGCTCGCTGCAAACGATCTGGGGCTCGACACCACGGCGGCGCTGCTCGGGCACGTCGAGCTCGACGCCGCGCTCGCACGACGGGCGTGCGAAGTCGCCGAGCAGTTGCTGGCCCGAGGGCGCGGCGATCGGGCGCGCGCGGTCGCGATGCGCGTGATCGCGGCTGGCGTACCTGGAGTCGCGCCTGCCTACCTGATCGCGGCACGGGCGGCAGCGAGCCTCGGCTCGTACCGCGATGCCCTCGACCTCGCAAAGCGCGGCGAGCAGGCCGGCGCCGATCCGATCGCCGCGCGCTTGCTGATCGCACGGACGAACCAGCGCGCGGGCGAGCTCGAAGCGGCGGAGGTCGCGCTCGCAGAGCTCCACGCGGCGCATCCTCAGCACGCCGAGATCGCGGGCGCCTACGCGCGCTTGCTCGTCACGCGCTCGCGCTATGTCGAGGCCCGGCGCGTCGCGCTCGCCGCCGGTCCGCTCGCCGGCCTGCGCGCCGAGGCCGCCGGGCTGGCGGCCTTCTATCTCGGCGAGCTCGACGACGCCGACCGCGCGTTCTCGGCGCTCGAAGCGACGGCGAGCGCCGCCGACGACACCGCCGCGATCGGGCGCGCGCTCTCGTTGCGTGGCATGGTCTCCCAGCAGCGCGGTCAGCTCGGCATGGCGAGCGAGCGCTATCGCGAAGCCGCCCGTCGCCTGCGCGAGGTCGGCGAGATCCACGCCGCCGCCGTCGCCGAGCTCAACCTCGGCACCGTCCTGGCCGAGCGCGGCCGCGCGAGCGAGGCGCTCCCCCGACTCGCCGCGGCCAGCCGCGTCTTCGCGGACCTCGCCGCGACGACCGAACAGATCGCGGCCGATCTCAATCGCGGGAATGCGCTGCTCGCGGTGGGCCAAGCGGAAGAAGCGCGGCTCGCTGCCGAGCACGCACTCGAGCAAGCCGCCGGCGCACCGCACCTCCGCGCGTTTGCGCTGCTCGTGCTCGGCGATGCACGCAGCCGGCTCGGTGATGCGGCGGGCGCCGAGGCGAGCTATCGCGACGCGCTCGCGATCGGCAGCGAACGAGGCGACGCGCACGCGCAAGTCAGTGCGTTCATCGCGCTGGCCGAGGCGGGCCACCCGCCCGATCGCTCGCTCGCCGAGGTCGCCGAGCTGTGCGCCAGCGACGACGATCGCGATCGCTGGACGATCGCGTGTGGTCGGCTCGCTCTCGCCGTGGGCGCCCCCCACCCCGGTGCGTTCGGCGCGCTCGCGAACGCATGTGCCGAGGTCGCGCGTCGCGCGAGCGATGCGGATCGGCTCGAGCGTGCGCTGCGCGGCCATGCAGTCGCGGCACAGCTCGCGCAGCGCGCAGGCGATCGCACGCTCGTCGCGCAAGAGACCATGCGTGCTCGCTCTGCGCACACCGCGATCGCGGCCGCCGCCGCACCGGGATACCAGCGTGCGCTCGAGCGCGATCCGGATCTCGTCGCGCTCGGAGCGGGCGAGCCGACGCTCGTCGAACCGTCGACCGCGCGAGGCCCGACCGCCGCGCTCCTGCGCCGGATGCTGACCTTGTCGCGGCGGTTGAACAGCGAGGCCGAGGTCGCTCGGATCCTCGACGACGTGATCGATACCGCGATCGAGCTGACGTCGGCCGAGCGCGGCTTCCTGCTGTTGCGCGACGAGCGGGGCGAGCTCGCGCCGGTGGTCTCGCGCAACTTCGCGATGGCGGATCTCGAGACCGCGGATCGTTCCGTCAGCCGCTCGATCGCGGAGCGCGCCGCACAGAGCGGCGAGGCCGTGATCACGGTCGATGCCGGCGTCGACGAGCGGTTCGCGGTCGCAGCCTCGGTCGCCGCGCTGCGCCTGCGATCGGTGCTCGCGGTGCCGTTGCGGCAGCGCTCGACCGTGGTTGGCTGCATCTATGTCGATCACCGCCTTCGCCACGCGGCGTTCGACGACGACGCCGCGACCGTGCTCGGCGAGCTCGCCGACATCGCGGCGATCGCGATCGAAAATGCACGGCTGACCGAACGCCTGCGCCGCACGACCACGGAGGTCGACGAGCTCAACCGTCGGCTCGTCGCCGATCTCGAAGAGCGGGATGCCGAGCTCGTGCGCGTCAAGGCCGAGCTCCCCGACCGCGATCGGCTGCGCCATCGCTACGAGCGCATCGTCGGTCGGTCCCCCGCGATGGTCAAGATGCTCGACATGCTCGACCGCGCCGCGGCGACCTCACTGCCCGTCGTGATCGTCGGCGAGAGCGGCACCGGCAAGGAGCTCGTCGCGCGCGCGCTCCACGACAATGGCCCGCGTAAGGCCGGCGCGTTCGTCGCGATCAACTGTAGCGCCGTGCCCGAGCCGCTGCTCGAGAGCGAGCTCTTCGGACACGTGCGCGGCGCCTTCACCGGCGCGGATCGCGATCGCCGAGGCATGTTCGAGGTCGCCGATGGGGGCACGCTGCTGCTCGACGAGATCGCCGACACCAGCGTCGGAATGCAGGCGAAGTTACTGCGCGTGCTGCAAGACGGCGTGATCCGTCGCGTCGGTGAGGCCAAGACGCGCCACGTCGATGTCCGCGTGATCGCCGCGAGCCAGCGCCCGCTCGCCGAGCTCGCCGCCGCCGGCACGTTCCGCGAGGATCTGAGGTTCCGCCTCGAGGTCATCACGATCGCGGTCCCGGCACTGCGCGAACGCGACGGCGATATCCCGCTGCTCGTCGAGCGCCTGCTCGAGCGCCTCACCGTGGGCAAGCCTCTTCCGCGACTCACGCGCGCGGCCTTGCGTGCGCTCACCCAGCATCGCTGGCCGGGCAATGTCCGCGAGCTCGAGAACGCGCTCGCCCGGGGGATCGCGCTGGGCGGCGACATCCTCGATCTCGAAGACCTGCCCGAGCAGCTCGCCGCGGCCAGCGGTCGCCCCGAGCCCCAGAAGCCCGCGCTCGGTGACGACCTGCGGCTCAAGCCCGCGCTGGTCGCGACCGAGCACGCGTACATCACCGCAGCGATGACCCGCGCGAAGCAGAACCAGACGGTCGCCGCGCGCCTGCTCGGGCTCTCTCGGTTCGGACTGCAGAAGAAGCTACGTCGGCTCGCGGGCGACGAGCCCGCACCCGACGACGACTAGTCCGGAGCCGTCGTACAGGGATGACTAGTCAGCGAGCGGTTCGCCGAGCACGTGCTCCAGCTACCGAGCGAGCGCGATCCTGGCGATCTCGCCGACGAACAACGGATAGCTCAGCCCGGCCGCCGCGGCTGCACGCGACGCACCTGCATCCGGTGAGATATCGGGATTCGGGTTGACGTCGATCACCCACGGCCGGCCCTCGGCATCGACGCGTAGATCGACGCGACCGTAGTCGCGTAGCTCGATCGCGCGATACGCCGCGAGTGCGACAGCTTCGACCGCGGCGACAAGCTCGGGCGTCGCCGCGCGCAGTGGGACGGGCTTGGTGCCGACGTAATCGACGTGGCTCTCCTCCCACTTCGCGGCATAGCTCACGATGTGCGGGCGATCCGAGGGCATCGCCGCGAAGTCGATCTCGTGGAGAGGCAGCGTGCGTGCGGTCGAGCCATTGCCGAGCACGGTGACGTTGATCTCGCGGCCTGCGACGTAGCGCTCCGCGATCACGGCCTGCTTGAACTCGGTCATCAGCTCGCGACTGCGCGTCCGGAGCTCGGCGACGTCGTGTACGAGGTTCGCTTCGGTGATGCCGAGCGAAGCATCTTCGTGGGCAAGCTTGACGAACCATGGATAGTCGAGCGCCTCGAGCGCAGGGTCGGCGAGCGACCCGTCGTCGACGAGGTAGCGATATGGAGGCGTGGGCACGTTGTTCGCGAGCAGGATGTCCTTCGTGCGTTGCTTGTGCAGGCACGAGGCGAGCGCGAGGAGGTCTGCGCCGGTGTAGCGAATGCCGAACAGATCGAGCAGGCCCGCGAACGTGGGCTCGTTCAGCGAGTTGTTGTCCATCGACTCGCAGAGGTTGAACAACAGGTCGTGCTTCTGCTCGCGAATGGTCGCGAGCACCGAGTAGACCTCGATGCCGTGTACGCCCGTGAGCTCGACCGTGTGACCGGCCTCGGCGAGCGCGCGGGTGATCGCCTTCGCGCTCTCGCGGACCGACGTGACATCGAGCCCGGTGAGGGTCGCTTGTTCCGCGTCGTAGTCGGTGTTGTAGAGGACGACGATCCGAGCCATGGCACTTTATAACGCGCCTGCGGCGCGCGGCCTACCCCCGGGGTCTATCGCCGGGGTCTATCCGGCGAGCAGCTCGTCGAGAAGCTGGTCGTCGAGGTAGTGCACGGGAGCGGCCGCGCTGACCACACCGACACCCGCCGCGATGAGCGCGGCGACCAGCAGGTCACCACACATCACCGAGATCGAGCGACCCGCGCGCTCGAGCTCTTGCTCGGCATCTTCCGAGAGCTCGCGCGGCGCGAACAGGATACCGGCCACGAGATCCTTGGCTTCGACGCCGACGCGGAGCTCACCGATGCCACGACGATCGATCGGCTGATCACCCGAACGCGAGCTGATCAAGACGGTGCGCGCGAGGCCCGGTGCCTGCGCGCTCGCATAGCTGATGCCGCCGACGCGCTTGATCCAATCGATCTCGCGATAGCCCGCGGCCACGAGGTACGCGTGGATCAGCCGCTCGAACCCAGCAGCACTCGCGCGCTGGATCCGCTGCGCGAGGGCGCGATGGGTCGCGCCAGCGAGCTTCGAGAGCGCGCTCGCCATCGAGGCTTCGACGTCCGCGGTCACGCTCATCGCGACCGGACCCGGCGCGAACAGATCGCGACCGCGATACACGATGCGCGGGCGCAGGCCGAGCGTGCGATAGCTCCGCTCGTCGCCGAGGAGCTCGGCCTTGAGTTGCGGCCACAGCTGCTCGGGATCCTGGGTCACGAGGTTGCGCTTGCGCATCATCTGCGCGAGCTGGCGAACCGGCAGCGGCTGACCATTGCGGAGCTGCGCGAACACGGCCGCCGCAGCATCGCCGAGCGGCGTGCCGACGCGCGCGAGCACGTCGTGTTCGCCGGTCGCAGGAATCGGCATCTGGAGGTTCGGACGTGACTCGCGCGGCTGGCTGCCATGACCGTTTGCGCCACCCGTGGCGCCGTTGTTCGCGCCGTTGCTCCCCGGGGTGCTGTGCGACTGAGCCTGGCCGCTCTGGCCGCTCTGGCCGCTCTGGCCGCTCTGGCCACCCTGGCCACCCTGGTTGAACAGGCGCTGCTGCTCGTGCGGACGACCACCACCACCACCACCACCACCACCACCACCACCAGGGCCACCTTGCGCTTGACCACCGCCACCGCCGCCTTGCGGGCGACCATCGCGGGTCTGCTGGCGATCGTCGCGCCGCTGCTTGCGGCGGTCGCGGCGGTCTTGCCACTGCGCCTTGCGCTCTTCGCGCGCGTTGATCTCCGGGACCATCGGCCGGTCTTCATCGCGGGTCTTCGCGTCCTGGAACTCCCCATGCGCGCGCGCCGGGGCGCCCGAGACATCCTCGCCGTAGATCGCCGAGAGCTCGCGCTCCTCGTCGGTCAGCTCCGGCGCGGTCTCGAGGGCCGGCGGCTGCGTGCCGAGCTCGGCATCGACCACCTGGTTCAGCGATTCGCCCTCGCCGAGGACCTCGGTCGCCTCCGGGGCGATCACTTCGATCTTCGTGTCTTTCTTGGCGCGGGCCGGCTGCGGCTGCTTCTTTGCCGCCGGCTTGGCGGCCGGCTTCGCGGCCGCCTTCTTCGCCGGAGCGGCGGTCTTCTTCGTAGCCGGAGCGGCCTTCTTCGCCGGTTTCTTGTCCGACTCGCTGGCGCTCTTCTTCTTGCTCATCTGCCGCAGGTGGTACCAGAAATTTGCCCTGCGGATCCATGGCCCTTAGGGTCGGTTTAGGACGGGAACAGGCTGTGGTTGTGCAGCGTTCCTATCCCCAAGGAGTCAAACGATGCAGTCCCGCAAGATCGGTGTGTTGCTCGGGGGTCTGTCGAGCGAGCGTGAAGTGTCCCTGCGGACCGGTGAGGCCGTTTTGGCCGCCCTTCGCGCGCGTGGGCACCATGCCGTTCCCGTCTATGTCGACCGCGATGTCGACGTGGCACTTCGTCAGGAGCAGCTGGATGTCGCGTTCATCGCGCTCCATGGCCGGATGGGCGAGGACGGCTGCATCCAGGGGCTGCTCGAGCTCCTTGGCATTCCGTACACCGGCTCGGACGTGATGGCGTCGGCGCTCGCGATGCACAAGGGCAAGGCCAAGGAGCTGTTCCGGCTCCACAACCTGCCGACGCCTGCGTATTACTCGCTGGTCGCCTCGGACACCGCGGATCTCCCGGGCATCCATGGCGACTTCGGCTTCCCGTGCGTCGTCAAGCCGATCCGCGAAGGCTCGTCGGTCGGCGTGACGATCTGCCACGGCGAGGCGGAGTTTGCGGGCGCGGTCGAAAAAGCGCTGCGCTTCGACGACGAGATCCTCGTCGAACGGTTCATCGCCGGCAAGGAGGTCTCGGTCGCGATCCTCGACAACCGCGCCCTCGGCGCCTGCGAGATCGCGCCACACACGGGCTTCTACGACTACCAGAACAAGTACACCAAGGGTGCGACCGAGTATTTCGTACCGCCACGCCTGTCTCCGGAGCGCTATCGCGGTGTCCTCGCGCAAGCGCTTCGCGCGCACATGGCGCTCGACTGCAACGGCGCGACGCGGGTCGATATGATGGTGAGTGACTCGGGCAACGAGTTCATCCTCGAGGTCAACACCGTCCCGGGGCTGACTCCGACGAGCCTGTTGCCGAAAATCGCGGATGCTGCGGGCATCTCGTTCGGCGAGCTGTGCGAGCTGATGCTCGCGAGCGCGACCCTTGGATCGCGACGCGGCCGTGGCGAGCGCCGCGTGCTCCAGCGCCCGTACATCGGCGACGAGCGGCGCGAAGAGCGACGTGACGATCACGCGGTCGAGGCGGCGCATCACTAAGCGCGATCAGCGGTTCGTCGTGGCGACGCTGATCCTCGCGATCGGCGTGCCGGTCGGCGCGTCGCTGATCATCGGTGCGCGCACGCAAGCGCTCGCCGATCATCTCGGTCAAGCCGCGGGCGTCCCCGCGACGATCGGTCGAGTCGACGTCGATCTCACGGCACGGCTGAGGCTGTCGAACCTGGCCCTCGGCGAGCTGTTCAGCGCCGAGGCGGTCGAGGCCTCGGTCTCGCTCGATTCGTTGCTGTCAGGTCAGTTCGGCGCCGACGAGATTCGCGTCGCGACACCGCGCGTCGCGCTCGAGGTCGATCGTACGGGCGATAGCGATCTCGCGCGGCTCGTGCGTCGGCTCGCGACGTCGGCGGGACACCGCACCTCGACGGGGCCGCGCGTGCGCCGGATCGTCGTGAGCTCGGGCTCGCTCGTCGCGCATGTCCCCGGCCTCGGCGAGATTTCGGCGGATGGCGTCGAGCTCGTCCCCGACGCGGGCGGCGTGCGCGTGATCACCGGGCCCTTGCACCTGCGCGGCGCGGTCGGGACGCACGTGGAAGGCGAGCTCTCACTCGCGCGTTCGTCAGCCGAGCTGTCGCTGCCGCACGTCAAGTTCGGGCGCGTGCTCGCGGTCGCAGGCACCGGCGAGGTCACCGCCGGCGGGCGCACGATCGCGTTGCGCGATGTCTCGATCGGTCGGCTTACCCCTGGTGGGTCGCTCGAAGTTCGCGCCGCGCTCGACGACGGCGGCATCCCGCGCCACGTCGCCGTCGAAGTCGCGCCACCGAGCGTGGGTGGCGCGCTCGCGGTCACGCTGCACGGCGATCGCATTCCGCTACGCGCATTCGCGGCGCTCGCACCACACGGCGTGATCCTGGATGACGCCCATGCCTCGGGCTCGCTGACGGTGCAGCGCACGGGTCGAGATGTCGCGCTCGCGGTCGACGGATCGATCGACGGCGCGCGGCTCGATCATCACCTCGCCGGCACCGCACCACTCGCGATCGCGGCGGGCCTACGCGGCTCCGTCGCGATCACGCCCGAGACCGTCACCGCGGATCATCTCGCGCTCTCGTTCGGCGATGCCCATTGGACGGCGACCGGCTGGGTGCGCCGCGGTCCGCTCACCGCTGCACAGCTCGATCTCGCGCTCGAGACCGCACCGTGCAGCGCCCTCCTCGCCTCGCTACCGGCAGAGCTCCGCGGTCCGCTCGACGGGATGCAACTCACGGGCACCTTCGGCGGTCGTGGGCACCTCGGGCTCGATCTCTCGGCGCCCCCGGGCGACGGCGTCGCTCTCGAGCTCGATCTCGACAACCGGTGCGAGGTCACGGTCGAGCCGCCGAGCGCGGATGCCTCGACGCTCGCGACCGCGACCGACACCACGTTTGCCGACGGCAGTCACGCGAAGGTCGGCAAGGGCCAGCCCGGCTGGGCAGAGCTCCGGACCCTTCCCGGCTACGTCCCTGCCGCGTTCGTGTCCGCCGAGGATGGACGGTTCTACGATCACCACGGCTTCGATGCGGTGCAGATCGGCAAGAGCCTCGAGATCGATCTACGCGATCACAAGCTCGCGCGTGGCGGCTCCACGATCAGCCAGCAACTCGTGAAGAATGCGTTCCTCGCACAGCGCCGCAGCCTCGATCGCAAGCTCCAGGAGGCGATCCTGACCTGGCGGCTCGAGGCGCGCCTCGACAAGCGGACGATCCTCGAGCGCTACCTCAACATCATCGAGCTCGGTCCACACATCTTCGGTATCGGCGGCGCCGCGAAGCATTGGTTCGGCACCGGCGCGAACGGGCTCGATCTCCATCAGGCCGCCTTCCTCGCCGCGTTGACCTCGGAGCCGCGCACGATGAGCCGCCGGGTTCGCCATGCGGGTGGCCTCGACAACGACAGCGCGATCCGCGTCGATGTGATCCTGCGTGCGATGTATCGCGATGGGGTGATCGACAAGGCCGCGCTCGATCACGCGCGCGAGACGCCGCTGCACTTTGCCGTCGCCGCCCTCAAAAGCGACTGAGCGCGGCGGCCCCCCGCGAGGTTCGCGGTTGGCTCAAACGCCGAGGAACAGGCGATTGCCGAAGTTTCGCTCGAGCTCGGTCGCGAAGATCTTCTGTGCTGACGCATCGATGTCGTACGCGACACGCTTGAACTCGAAGGTCTTCTCTTCGCTGTCGTAGATCGTGTAGCTCGCGCGGTTGTCGTAGTCGCGTGGCTGGCCGACGGAGCCGACCGAGATGATGTAGCGGTGCTCGGGCCGGATCACGAACTTGTTCGCGACGACCTCGAAGACCTCTTCGCGGGTCAGTGCGAACGATTTGCAGAGGTGCGAGTGACCGATAAATGTGACGAGCCCGAGGTCGTCCCAGATCTCGAGGCACCGGGACGCCTGTTCGACCGAGAAGATGTACTCGAACTCTTCGAGGTTGATCGGCGAGCCGTGACAGAACGTCAGGTCTCCGTCCCGGACCTCGTACGGCAGACTCTCGAGCCAGTCTTTATTTTCCTGGCGGAGCTGGCGCGAGTGGAGATCGAGCGCCTGGCGAGCGGCATCGTAGTAGTACGAGTAGTCCATCCGGCCCGCGACCGCGGCATCGTGATTGCCGAGGATCGTGAACGCCGCGGTCTTGCGAACCAGGTCGCAACACTCGTTCGGCGAGGCGCCGTAACCGACGACGTCGCCGATGCAGACGTACTTGTCGATGCGCTCACTTTTGAACGCGTCCAACACCGCGGTCATCGCTTCGATGTTCGCGTGGACGTCGGAGAAAATCCCGATGCGCATCCGAGCTTTCGATACTACCTGAAAACCTTAGCTCTGGATCAGATCCGACTCGTCGAGCTCTGCTTCCTCGTCGTCTTCTACGATGAGATCGCTGTCGTCGAGCATTTCCATGGGACCGGAGACGTCCAAATCGGCAAGTGCGGCCCTGGCGTCGTCTGGGGCGCCGTCCAGCGCCTCGAAGAATCGCCTCGAGAACGCCCGATTGACCGTTACATCGCGGATCGCCTGGGCCCCCGGCCGGACGCGAACCTCGTCGCGGGCGGCGGTTTCGAGCAGGTCGAGCGCCTGGCGGGCGATGGGAGCGAGCACGCTCTGCCCTGCCGACATCTGGTCGAGCGCGCTCCGGCCACCCCGAACCCCGACATGGGCCATCGCCCAGGCGACGCGCTCCTGAATCTGAGGCGTCATCCGGTCGCCGAGGCGGCCGGTGTGGCTCGCCAGCGGCATCAGCGCGGCTGGTCCGACCTGACCGAGCGCCCGTGCGATCTCGCGCCAGACCTCGGTCGGCTCGGTGATCAACGAGTCGATCACGGCGTAGGTGCCTTCATCGGTCCGGAGCAACGCCAGCGCCAGCGCGCAGCCGTGGCGCAGGAACGCCTTGCTCGAGCCGAGGCCCTCGATCAGGGGTTGTGCGGCGGCGGGTCCGAACTTCACGCAGCGGCCGAGGATCCGGACCGCTTCGGCGCGCGACATCTTCTTCACGGCCGCGATGACGGCCGGCGCCGCGATCGCGGCGACCGAGGGGCCGCGATCGCAGAGCTCGCTCGCCGCGGCGACCCGATGCGCCTTGTCGTCGAGCATCTCGAGGAGCTGCTCGGTCGTGGTCGAGCGCGGCAGGCCGTTGATCGGCGTCCCGTCGATCGAGCCGGAGACCATCGGCAGCTCTTCGCTCTTGATCACGCCGTTCTGCTTCTTGCGCAGCTCGACACCGAGAGCGCGCGCTTCTTCCGCGATCGCCTTGGCGTTGTCGTCGGCCGCGTCGGCGTCGATGTCGAACGCCGTCGGATGGCGGCGCAGCTCGTCGAAGCCGCTGTCGAGCTTCAGGATCAGGTCGCGACGCGATCGGGCAAGGCCTTCGGAGACCGCGACCTGCGCGAGCTCGGGGCCCATCCAGATGCCCCAGGCGACCGCGCTCTCGAGCACGTGGCGGCGCAGCTCGCGCCAGCGCTGTAGCGGGAAGCCGCGCGAGCAGATCAGGTAGTCCTCGCGCGACGGACGCGCGAACCTGCGTGCGATCGCGATCGCGCGCCGTAACTGCTGGGCGGTGGCGAGCTGCGCGAGCTTCTCGTCGCGGAACTCGCCGGTCTCGGCGTGTTGCGTACCGAGCAGGTCGTAGTCGGTGGCTTCGACGAGGTCCTTCGCGCGCGGGAACGAGGGCTCGACGTTCTCCGCCGAGATCCCGCGCAGATGATCGTCGGCAGCGCGCAGGATGTATGCGGCATTGTCGGCGAGCGGCGCGGTCAGCCGGACCGACCGAATCGGGGCTCCATGAAGGATCACGACGACGTCGATCACGAAGCGCTTGGCGAGCGCAGCGACGACCTGGCGATCGAGCTCCGCGCCGATATCGAGCGTGACGCTGACGAGCTGGGTCGGGCTCGGCACGCGCAGCGCAGCGGGCGGACCGATCACGAGCGTGATCACCGGATACGTGTTCACGCGATGCAGGAGCAGCCGGAGGTCGAGCACGCCGCCGACGCCACGCGCCTGGTGATCGTTGACGTGCAGCGCGAGCCGGACCGTGCCGTCGTTGACCTCGAACACCGATTCGGTGCCCGTGGTCGCGAAGTCGAGCCAGTTATCGAACGTCGGCTGCCCGAGCTCCTGCGTGTCGGTGGTGAGCGGATCAGAGCCCGGCGGCACGATCGACGTCCCGGTGGTCTCCTCCTCGGTCCACTCGATCGCCCCGAGCGACGCGATCGGCGCGATCGGCGCGATTGGCGCGATCGACGCGATCGACGCGATCGACGCGATCGGCGCGATCGGCGCGATCGGCGCGACGTGACCGTTCGCGCCGTCGGCATGGCTGTTCCCACCGGCGAGCGGCACGTGACCGTTCGTGCCGTGCGGAGGCGTCTTCGCCTTCGGTGCGTGCTGCGACAGTGCCGCGGAGGTCGCTTCCTCGAACACGCGGTTGAACTCGCTCGAGATTTCGGCGCTCGCGGAGAGCCCGGCGCTCGGCGCAGTCGGCGCGGGCGCGAGGTCGAGCGCTTCGTGCAGCGCGATCGGCGACGTGACGTTCTCGTACTCGCCGGTCGGCGTGGGACCGATCGTGGTCGCGTCGGCGGAGACCACCGGAACCTGGACCGACTTGATCACGCGCGCGCGCTGCTCGGATCGCATCCGCTCCAGCTCGCTCTGTGCACGTGCGGCGGCCAGCTCGTGAGTTGCGCGATCCTGCTCGAGCTGGACCTTGCCCTGTTCGAGTTGACCTTTGGCGTGCTCGAGCTGAGCGCGCGAGTGATCGATCTGCGCCCGTGCGCGGGCCAGGTCCTCTTCGCGCTTCTCGATCTCGTTGCGCTTCTTCTCGAGGTCCTTGGCCGCATCTTGCGTGCGCGCGACGGTCAACGCGGCGAGCGCGCGGTCTTCGAGGTACGCTCGCAGCCCGCCGCTGCCGAACACCACGGCGAACTCCTTGGCGTAGGCCGGAATCGCCGCGTCGTCGCCGCGAAGGCGCTCGAGCACCTTGATACGCTCGTCGATCTCGCGATGACGCTGCGCTTCGCCGAGGACGAGCACCATCAGCTCCGCCGCGGGATCGTGATAGACGATCGGCATCGCGACCGTGTTGAGCGCGTGCGCGGGATCGTCGGAGTGCAGGCGCTCGGCGAGCTCGGGGTCGCTCACCGCATCGACGGTCGTGTAGACCGTCTGGACGACGAGGTCGCCCGTCGGCGCTGTCACGTGAACAGTCGCCGTTTGCGTGCGGCCGATCGAGCCGCGATAGGCGTTCTGCGATGGAGCTCGCGCATGACCCCTTGCCATGCGCGGAGGCATAACACGAAAGGAGTTCAGTTCACGCCGCCGGAAGGCTCGTCCGCGACGGGCTTCGGAACATCACCGTTCGGCCCGGCGTCATCACCCGCGGACGCCTCATCTTCGGCGCCATCTTGGGCGCCATCTTCGGGGATGTCGTCCTGGGCGGTCTTGCCGAGCATCTGGGCCGCGTAGGCGACGAGGACCTCGTGGATGTGCTCGACGGTATCTAGCCGGTTGCACAGCGAGTAGTAGTCGTCGAGGGGCACCTCGCCCATCCGACCGAGGGTCTCCTGGACGATTTCTTTCATCCGGACCGGCACGTCGAGCTCGTTATCGAGCTCCGCGACGTCGTTCTTGGCGATCGCGGCCGCGACGAACCCGAGCGGCGAGAAGTTCAGGCCGGTGGGCAAGACCACGCGCCACTCGCCCTCGGGACCGATGGTGTTCTTGGTCTCGTCGATGTCCGCGCCATCCGTTGCGAGGTCGACCTTCGAGCCGATCAGGTCCCAGCGCCCGCCGAGATGGCGGCGCACGACCTCGCCGAAATACGCGCCAGCGGTCACGATGATCAGCTTCATCGTCGCCGGCGCGCTCTCGGCCACGGTCCGCAGATAGTGATCGAGCAGCGGCAGCGTGTCGCTGTTGTATTCGAGCGTCACGCCGAGCGCGCGTCGAACGTACTCGACCACTTGATCGGCATATTCCTGCACACGCAGCGGCGTCTCTTCCACGACGCGACCGTATACCTCGACTATTGAATGACGGCGAGCGAGACGACGCCGTACTTCGACTGGAGCTCGACGGATGCCGTCGCTTCGCCCGGATCGGTCGCCCGACCGAGCGTGGCCTGCGCCCACCCGCCATTGAGCGTGGTCGGCTGACCGAGGTCGACCCTCGTCCCGCGAGCGCGCATCGAGACCGCACCGTGACGATGCATCCGCACGTCGATGTCGCCGTGCAGGCTGGACACGACGAGGTGGCCGCGCATCGCGGATTCGTACTCGAGCGAGATCCGGCCTTCGGTCGTGGTCAGCTCGATGTCGCGCGATCGCACGCGCTTGCCCGCGATCTTGCCCTTGTTCGCCGAGGCGACGAGCTTGTCGCCATTGATCGAATCGAGGTCGACATCCGACGACACCGTCGCGGCATCGACCGAGCCGAACACCTGGTTCAACGAGGTCGCGCCCGACACGCTGTGCGTGAGAAGCTCGCCCGAAACATTCGTCGCGGTGATCGAGCCCGACGTACTGTCGAGCTCGCCGCCCGCATCGAGGTTCTCGATCGAGAGCTTGCCGGTCGAGGTCGCCGCGTCGACCCGAGCCTTGCGCGGTGCGCGGATCACGAGGTCGACATGGACGGCGCCGCGCGCCACCGACTTCACTTCTTTGCCGCCATCGACCGAGGTCGAGATCCGGACCGTGCCGTCGGCATTCGGGACGAGTGCGACGCGCAGGCGATCGAGCGTGTCTTCGTCCGGCGCGTGCTTGTGAGTCTCGATCTGGATCGACGTACCGTCGTAACCCTCGACGCGAATATCGCCGAGCGGATTCTCGATCGAGAGCTGCGTGAACGCGTGCCCCGCGGGCTTGATCTCGAGCCGCGCGCGCTCGACGACCTCGGGCTTGCCGGCTGGCTGAGGTTTCGGATCGGCGTAGGCCGCGCTGGCGTACAATAGTGCCGCCGCGATCAGGCCTCGCTTCACGGCGTGCCTCGGGTGTCTGCGAAGGCGACCTCGTCACGCGTGGTGACGCGCTGGAGGTAGCGGATCAGCGTGCGATACGCCTTCTGGCGCGGCCGACCTTCGCTGGCGGTCGTGACCTCGTGCTCGAGCTCGCCGAGGGTGGCATCGAACTCCTGCTGGCGATCGGCGGACCATTGCGCGCGCGCCTCGCCGGCGAGCTTCGCGAGCTCGCCGGACGCCTCGGCGTAGGCATCGGAGGTTTGCTTCGGCAACGCGTCGATCGCGGCGGCGACATCGCCAGGGCTCTCGGGGCGCTCCGGGCTCTCCGGGCTCTCCGGGCGGGGCGCCGTCGGTGCCTCCCCGGACGGCTCGGGTACCGCGACGGGCGCGGGCACGGCGACGTGCGTAGCGTCTGCCGCTGCATGCTCGTGCGTGAGGCGCCACGCCCACACGCATACGACGACCGCGAGCGCGGCACTCGCGACGGCGAACCGCGGCGAGAACCACTGCTGCGCGAACCGCGACACCACGTGGCGCCAGTGCGGTTTGTCAGCATCGGCGACCTCGGCGGCCGCGAGCTGACGCTGGACGCCCGCCCACATCTCCGACGGTGCATCGAGCTGGGGCAGCGCGCGTAAGCCATCGCGCAGCGCCGCTTCGTCATGCGCCGCGGTCCGACACGCTTCGCACCCGCGGAGGTGGCCACGCACGGCGCTCCCGCGATCGCCCTCGAGCTCTCCGTCGAGGTATGCGGTCAGCTGCGGATGAACATCATGGCACGTCACGTCGGCGTACCCCCGATCGGGCCGAGCAACTCGCGCATTCGCGCGCGCGCTTTGTGGAGCTGCGATTTGCAGGTGCCGACACGACACTCGAGGATCGCCGCACACTCCTCGTGCGAGAGCCCTTCGACGTCGTGGAGCACGAGGATCGCGCGATAGCCGGGAGGCAGATCTTGCAACGCGCGTTCGATCCGCGCGGCGAGGCCAGGGTCGCGCGAGACGGCGGGTGCCGCGGGGACATCCGCGAGCGTCTCGTCACCGACTTCCTGGCGGCGACCGCGCTTCGCGAGGTGTGACAGCGAGCAGTTGACGGTCAGACGGTAGACCCACGTGGACAGTGCGGAGTCACCGCGGAAGTTCGCGAGGCCGCGGAAGACCCGAACGAACACTTCCTGGGCGACCTCCTCGGCGTCGTTCGGGCCGACGATGCGGTGAGCCATGCCGAACACCCGGCGCTTGAACTGGTGGTACAGCATCTCCATCGCGCGCGCTTCGCCTCGACGGCACGCGGCGATCAGTTGGACATCGTCGGTGAGTGTCGCGGACACGCGGGTGCGCGGTTCAGCTAAGGCAGGCGTCGGAAGTTCAAGGACAGTTTCGGTCACGGGTTCCCCAACCGGTTCCGTGATGTGACCACCGTCCGACGGAAGGCGTTGCCCGGGTTTTGCACCGCTCACGACGACGCCGACCTAACACTACAAGCACCTGTTGTCGCAACAACTTTCAGGATCCGGTAGGCTACGCTGGTGGCTGTAAAAGCTCCGCTCATCGTCGGCCTGGGGCGGGTGGGCGTGGCGATCTCGGGGCTCGCTCCGAATCTGCCGCAATCTGCAGCACCTGCCGCCGAGCTCGCCGCGCTGGCGACCGCGCCCGCACCCGGTGTCGCCGTCGCGCTGCGCGCTGCACTCTGCCTCGGGTGTCGCGCGCGTGCGGTCGGCACACATGGCGCGGATCTCCTCGGTCAGCTCGCACGCACGGCGCTGCGCGATGCCGGGATCGAGACCGAGTTGCTGCGCGCGGTCGGGACCTCGGCCTGCGAGCTCGTCACGACGGCGGCCGACGGCACGTTGCGCGCGCGCTATCCGGG
>JANXOP010000249.1 GCA_025357755.1 Kofleriaceae bacterium
GACCGAAGTGGCTCCAGATCCGCAGTCGCACGGCCTGGGTCAGCAGGTGCGCCTTGTCGTGCTCGAGCCGGCGCTCCGCGTTCGCGATCCGGCGCAACTCTCGATCGACGGCCTCCGGCCCCATCGCCAGGTTCGCGATGAATCCGTTCCCGTTCTTCGACTCCGCAGACGCTTGACCCACTTGAAACATCACCCACTCCTCGTTGCGTTGAGGAGGTCACCGTAGCATTGGTTTTTTCGGCTTGCAGGCGTGCGTTCTCGACGACGATTCGGCGATCCGAGCGAACGCTTCGACCGATCTGGCGAAGGCGGCGAGAGACGTGAAGCCAGCGCGTCTCGTGAGCGAAGAGATCGAGGTCGCGGGGACGCGTGTTGCGACCGGATAGATCACGTCAACGACAAAGCGCGTGCGGCGAAGAAAATCGTCTAGCGGAGATCCTCCCGAGTCGGACACTGTCCGTGGCCCGGACACCTTCATGCTCGCTCGCGTTCGCGAGAACGCCCTGATCGATCTCCTCATTTTGGCGGCGTAGGTACGCGGAAGCGGTCCGGATTTTGGGTGGCTGAGTCGGAATTTTCGGGCATCACGCGTCGGTTTGGGCAGCATGTGCCTCGCCGATCGATGACGGATTTCGTTCGAGACCCGCTGGAAGTTGCGAAGACGGTCAACCAGATCTTCGGTAGCGATCTTCATGCGAAGCGCGTGCTGTCGTTGGCGAATGGCGTCGTGGGCACCGTCGACGCGGCGGTGCTGTCGATCCATGCGATCGGTCGTGGATACGCGCGCATCACCAACAACGATAAGAAGCACGGGGTGAAGCAGACCGATCGGTTGCTAGGGAACCCGGGCATCGATGTCGTCGTCGCAGAGCGCAAAGCGATCGTGGTCGCGCTCGACTGGACAGAGTTTGACGGTGACGACCACGCGACGCTGGCCGGCTACTTGATCACCACCCACGGGCGGGCGACGCCGTTGATCTGGATGACAGTGAGTAAGACCACGCTCGAGAACAAACGGAACGACCACGAGTACCGGCTGATCGAGCGACTGCACGACTGCGTCGCCCCCGACGTGAAGCTCACGCTGCTGGCGGATCGTGGCTTTGGCGATCAGAAGCTGTATCGGTTCCTGCAGACCCTTGGATGGGATTTCGCGATTCGCTTTCGAGGCGCGATCCAGGTCGAGGACGCCGATGGCACCCGTAAAATGGCGAACGCGTGGGTGCCCAAAAACGGTCGCGCACTGATCCTGCAAGGGGCGCGAGTCACCCCGCACACGTGCCGAAGTTCCCGCTGTCGTCGTCGTGCACGCCAAGAAGATGAAGGAGGCTTGGTGCCTGGCGACGACGCTGTGCGAGCTCAAGGCAGCCGCGATCGTGAAGCTGTATGGCCGACGGTTCACGATCGAAGAGACGTTTCGCGACCAGAAGAACTTTCGATTTGGAATGGGCCTGTCGGCGACGCATATCGGCGCAACCGACCGGCGCGACCGCTTGCTGCTTCTTGCTGCGATTGCAGGCGTTGCTTACGCTGCTCGGGGCGCCGGCGAGGCGTGTGGACTCGATCGCCTGATGAAAACTAACACGCAGAAGAAGCGCACCATGTCGCTCCTCGACCGAGGAGGAAATTTTCCGCGCTGTGTTCGGTCTGATTTGAGGGGATGTCTGAGGAGAACGCCCCACGTGGGGCGCGACCACGTCGCCGGTCGCTGTCTCGATGGCGCTCTTTCGAGCTGGTTCGGCGCGTCGCCGACGAAGCGCTCTAGAAGGCGCCTCGAACGAACCGTCGCTGCGAGCATCGACGAGCCACCGGTTGCTGCGAAGCCAATGCCCTGCGCACATCGCCCGCTCGTCGGTCCGCGTGAACGGCGCCCCCCGTGGGACGCCAAGCGCTGCGGAAGTCCTGCACGTCGGTATCCGTGGGTGGTACAGCGCCGCGTCGCGCTCCGGACGAACTTCATGCGAGCACGAGGAGCCGGTCCCAGTGATGCCGCGCCGACCTGCGATCGAAGCCCCCGTGGAGAAACGCGTCCTCGACGCCACTCGGGCGAGCTCATCGATCGCAAGCCGCGCGATCCTGTCTAGTCGTCGATCTCGATGATGATCTCTTCGCTCTGAATCACTTCTTCGGTCGCAGCTGCCGGCGCGGTCACCGCGGCGGGCGTGGCGTTGGTGGCGGCGGCGGCAGGTGCGGTGGTCACCGCGGGCGTCGCCGGCTTGTCGTCGTCGGTCTTCGCGGCGGTCGCGACGACCCGAGCCACGTGCGGTGCGAGGCTCTCGCCGCCATCGGTCTCGCTCGTGTGGCCCTTCGGCCAGGCCGGCTCGTGCGACGAGACCGCGCAGGCGCCCAGCAGCACGGCAAGTAACGCGAGGCGCATGCCCAAATTATAGCAGTACCGGGGTATCAACGCTGCCATGCTCGAAGTTGGTAAGAAAGCCCCCGCATTCAGCCTCGAATCATCCGAAGGCGGCACGGTCAGCCTCAAGGATCTCGCCGGCAAGCTCGTCGTCGTCTACTTCTACCCGCGCGACAACACGCCGGGCTGCACGACCGAGGCCGAAGACTTTCGCACGGCGATGCCGAAGTTCACCAAGCTCGGCGTCACGGTGCTCGGCGTGAGCAAGGACTCGATCGAGTCGCACAAGAAGTTCAGCGAGAAGTTCAAGCTCAACTTCGCGCTGCTCAGCGATCCGGACGGCAAGATGATCGAGGCCTACGGCGCGTGGGGCGAGAAGAACATGTACGGCAAGAAGACCAAGGGCATCATCCGCTCGACCGTCTTGATCGATGGCAACGGCAAGGTCGTCGCGACGTGGCCCAAGGTCGCGGTCAAGGGCCACATCGATGCGGTGCTCGAATCGGCCCGTACGATGGGCGCCCCTCCCAAGAAGAAGTGAAGCAGTAACTACTCGGCGATCCGGAAGCCGACCGAGCGCACGGTCTCGATCGCATCCGGCTTGGGTAGCTTGCGGCGCAGGCGCAGGATCACGTTATCGACGGCGCGCTCGGAGATCTCGAGATCCGCGTCGCCCCACGCTGCATCGAGCAGCGCGGCGCGCGACAGCGGCTTGCCACGCGCCTTGACGAGCTCGCGCATCACGGCGAGCTCGATCGAGGTCAGAGAGATCGTGGCGCCATCGATCCACAGTGCGTGGTTGTGAAGATCGAGCGTGAAGCCCGCGAACCGCAGCCGTCCGTGGCGCGACGCATTCCAGTTCATCCGACGATGGACCGCCCGCACGCGCGCGGAGAGCTCGCGGGCGCCGAGCTTGCCCGCGACCACGTCATCGAAGCCGGCGGCGAGCAGTGCCTCGCGCTCGTAACCACCGCCGTCCTCGATCACGCCGATCAGGCCCGCGCGGATCTCGCCGGTCGCGGCCCACTCGCAGATCCGATCAGCGAGCACGACCCCGAGTGCCGCATCGAACCAGAACACGTAGACCGCCGGAAGAGGATCCTGGCGCAGGACATCGGCGTTCGCGACATCGACGCGGAGTGAGTCGCGGCGGAGCTCGGCCGCCAGCTCGTGGGTCGGCTGCGCGATGACCGCGGCGACGATCGTCACCATCGGCTGCTGGGGGTCGATTACGGCGTTGCCGGAGAGCGCTTCCTCGGTCACGTGCACGAGGAACCCTACGCAACTGGGGTGAAGGGACGACTTCGGCCTTGCAACCGTACGGTGACACGACTGTCACCGAACGGTTCACGGCTTCGTCACCGCGAAGTTTCCGAAGGATTGTCGACGTGTCGCAGCGCGTTGTTACGCTGGGTTCAGACGAACGGAGATCGAGAGTTTCAGCGACTGCGCGTGACCGCCGGTCTCTCTCATCGTCGACAATTTCAGGTGCCACCGTCGGCGAGGTAGGCGGCGCGCCAGCGCGCGACCATGGTGGCCGCGCTGTCACGAAGCCACGTCTCGAGCTGATCGGGCGCGACACCCTGCCATGCACCGCGATGCTCGAGCGCCATGAGGCTCGCCTCCCCCTGGATCATGTTCTCGATCTGCGGCGCCGTGAGCTTGGTCGGCTTGGGGTTAACCCGCGTGAAACGATCGCGCGCGAGGAACCGCCCACCGAGAAGATTTACCGAGAAGTGATCCGCCGGAGCCGGAGCGCCCCACCAGATCGGCTTCAAGACGTCGAAGCGACCGTCGTCGTCGAAGGTCGCCGAGTGCGGTCCGAATTCGGTGCCGGGCTTCGAGAGCTCCTTGAGCTCGATGATCGTGCGGGGGTGTTGAGCATCCTCGACGAGGAGCCAGAACCTGCGCAAGCCGGCACTACCGCCGGTAGTGTTCACATCGCGGGCGACATCGAGAAGGGTCGTCGGGAAGCGCGGGTCGCCCGCTGCGAGCGTCGTGACCGCATCGACCTCCGCCGTGGTTGCCACCTGAACCTCGCCGCCGAGGATCAGGGCGCTGTGCTTCGTGGCCTTGGCGACACCGGCCACGCGGATGTCGTCCCAGACAGGCACGGTGGTCGGATCGACCGCGATCGCCACGCCGCTCGAGACCGCGTCGACATAGGAGTGGAGCGCGAGGTCATCGAGCATCGGGTCGGCGAACAAGATGTCCGTGGCGAGCAGATAGTGAAGTGCATCGGCAGCGGCGGGGCACAGCCCCGCATCGTCGAAGTCGTTGTCCGAGAACACGCTCGTGCCAGCAACCAGGATCCAGCCAAAGTTATCGAACTTCGCGTCGCCGTGGCACTGCACCTCGCCGCCTGGCAGCGGCATCGAGCGTGAGGCGAGGTCGGCGTGAAACGCCGAGTCAGCGCCACCGAGGAAGTCGATCTCCGTCATCGTCATCGTGGCCCACTTGACCTCGAAGCCCGGGTCGTCGATCCACGTCTGAAAGCTACGGATGTAGGGCTTGTCGAGCGCGTGCGAAAAATCGCCTGGCTGGACCGGGGGTGGAAGCGTGGCGGCGAGCGCGTCGCGGTTCGGCGCATCGAGCCCACCACCATCGGCGCCGCTCGTTCCAGCGGGGCTCGAACAGGCGGCGAGCACCAGCAGGGTCGGCATCCACTTCATGGCGCGCACGAGACCATTTCGCAGTGACAGTTCGGTTGCAGCCGGGCGACGTCGAGCTACGCAGGATCTCTAACTGCCTTGAAGGATGACGTCCGGGAGAAGCCCTGCATCATCCGGTCGTAGATCGCGTACCAGCGCTGATGGTCGCGCGCGCGCAGCTTCCATTCCGCCCCGAAATCCTCCATCACCTCGGCCGAGGGATACAGCGGATGTGGACCGAGCCGGTGCGCCGGCAAGGTCGCGAGCTGCTGCGGGCTCGGACAGCGAAAGGCTCGAAAATCGACGCCGTTCTGGATCACGCGCAGCATGATCGTGAGGAATGCGTTGACCTGCTCGTCGGTCAACTTCGAGCCGTAGCCGTTGAACGTTTGGTTCTCGATCCGCCCCCCGCCGACCGCCAGCGTCACGCTGCCGAGCACGCGGATGTAGTAATCCTGTTGGTTCCAGTGCAGCTTCCACTGGCCCTCTCGTCCGTTCGGCTCGAACGCGAGCAGCTCGCGATCCGGATCGGGAAGGTACGGGAAGCCAAGCTCCGCGGCCAACCGCAGCAGCTGACCGGCCTGATCCGGATTCGCGAGGCCGCCGGAGGTCGTACGCTCCTTGTAGTCGAGCATGATCAGCTCGCCGCGACGATCGCCGCGCGCGAGCAACCAATCGGCATACACGAGGCGCGTGGCATCGTCGGGACTGTCGGCGATCGCCGCTACCAGTTCTTCCTCGGTCGCCAACCTGACCAGTGTACCTCCCACGTGTAGCTCAATGAAAGTCGCGGCTCTCCACGTCGATCACCGGGCGTGATAGCGCGGGATGCCAGACCTCCTCGCAGATCAAGTGGACGATGCCCTCCTGGACCTGCAACCGGCCGGTGATGCCGAGCAGCGACGTGGTCTTGATGATCGTCGCGTAGTCCGCGAACACCTGCGCCCACACCACGAGGTTCACGAACCCGGTCTCGTCCTCGAGCGTCATGAACACCACGCCGCTCGCCGTACCCGGCTGCTGCCGGCAGATCACGATGCCGACGTACTCGAGCCGCTGACCATCGCGCCCGCGTGACACCGTCTTCGCATCGGGCCAGCCCTTCGCGCGTAGCTCGCCGCGCAGCGGTTGCAAGGGATGCCCGCGCGTCGAGTGATCGCTCGACGCGTAGTCCCAGAAGATCTCGTCGAGCGGAGTCAGCTTCGTGAACCCGACATCACCGTGCACGTCGCCGCCGAGATCGAGCGGCTCGTCTTGTCGGCGGACCCAGCCCGCGGTCTGCCACAGCGCATCGCGCCGGCCGTGCCCACTCTCGAGCAAGGCGCCGAGCGCGCCGGTCTCGGCGAGGGCGGTGTGGATCCGCGAAGGCACGCGACTGCGCCGCACGAAGTCTTCGATCGATTCGAACCGGCGCGCCGCGCGCGCGCTGATGATCTGCTGGCCTTCGGCGAGCTGGAGGCCCTTGACCCAGCGCAGCCCCATGCGGACCGCAAAGCCGTGGGCATCTTCGGTCTCCTCGAGCGTGCAATCCCACGCGCTCTCTTGCACGTCGATCGGGCGTACCTCGAGGGCATGCCGGCGCGAGTCGCCGATGATCGTCGCGGCCGAGTAGAACCCCATCGGTTGCGCGTTCAAGAGAGACGCCGTGAACTCTGGCAGGTAGTGCTTGCGCATCCAGCACGTCGCGTACGCGATCAGCGCGAAGCTCGCGGCATGCGATTCGGGAAAGCCATATTCGCCGAAACCGCGGATCTGCTCGAACACGCGCTCGCCGAATTCCCGCGCGATGCCTTTTTGCTCCATCGCACCGATCAGGCGCTCGCGATGCTTCTCGATCCGACCGGAGCGCCGCCACGCCGCCATGTCGCGGCGGAGTTGATCGGCCTCGCCGGGCGTGTAGTCGGCAGCGACGACCGCGAGCCGCATGACTTGTTCCTGGAACAGCGGCACGCCGAGGGTCTTCGCGAGCACCGGCTCGAGGCACGGGTGCGGATATTCGACAGGCTCGAGCCCGCTGCGCCGACGCAGGTAGGGATGGACCATGCCACCGGAGATCGGCCCCGGCCGCACGAGCGAGACCTCGACGACGAGATCGTAGAACGTGCGTGGCTTCAGCCGCGGCAACATCGACATCTGCGCGCGTGATTCGATCTGGAACGTGCCGACGGTGTCGGCGGTGCAGATCATGTCGTAGGTGGCGGCGTCCTCGGCAGGGATGGTCGCCATCGTGAGATCGAGGTTGCGATGCGCGCGCAAGAGATCGAGCCCGAGGTGGAGCTGGTGCAGCGCGCCGAGGCCGAGCAGATCGACCTTGAACAGCGCGAGATCATCGAGATCGTCTTTGTCCCACTGGATCACGGTGCGGCCTGGCATCGCCGCGTTCTCGATCGGGACGATGTCGTGCACCGGCTCGTGACCGAGGAGAAAGCCGCCGGGATGGACCGAGAGGTGGCGCGGAAACTCGAGGATCTCGTCGGACAGGCGCGCGAGATGTTCGAGGGCATTCGCGTGGCCGCCTTCGGCGAGGCCGGAGCGCGCGAGCGCTTCTTGCTCGACGAGGCCGTACTTCGAGAGCAGCTTCGACGCGCGATCGAGCGCGGTCTCCGGAATGCCGAGCACCTTGCCGACATCGCGCACGGCCGAGCGCGGCCGGTAGCGGATGATGTTGCAGACCATCGCGGAGTGATCGCGGCCGTATACGTTGTAGACGTGCTGGATCACCTCCTCGCGCCGCTCGTGCTCGATATCGAGATCGATATCGGGAGGTTCGGCGCGTTCGCGCGACAGGAACCGCTCGAACAACAGGCCCATGCGCACCGGATCGACCGCGGTCACACCGAGGCAGAAGCAGACCGCGGAGTTCGCGGCCGAGCCGCGGCCCTGACACATGATGTCGCGACGGCGGCAGTACGAGACGATCTCGAACATCGTGAGGAAGTAGCCGGGGTAGTCGAGCTCCTCGATCACCGCGAGCTCGGCATCGAGCTGCGTGCGGACATCCGCTGGCACGTCGCCCGCGCCGACGCCATCGCGCCACTCCTGCGGGTTCGGTGGCGGCCCACCACCGTAGCGCCACGCGGCACCATCGGCGACGAGGCGACGCAGGTAGGCCGCACTCGTCGAACCATCGGGGAGCCGCTCGGAGGGATAGCGATAGCGCAGCTCTTCGAGCCCGAACGTGCAGCGCTCCGCGATCGCGAGAGAGCGGGCGAGCGCCGCGGGCTCGTCGGAGAACAGCCGCGCGAAGGCGTGCGGTGGGCGCAGATCGTATTCGTCGTTGCCGCGGATCATCCGCCCGGCCGTGGCGAGCGTGACCTCGTTGCGGATGCACGTGAGCACGTCTTGCAGCGGGCGTCGCGAACGCGAGTGGTAGAGCACTTCGTTCGCGGCGACGAGTGGGAGGTTGAACGCGTGGGCGCGCGCGCGGATCCGGACCTCGCGCGGCACGTCGTCGGCGCGGCGATGACGCGGCAGAGGAATGTAGAGGCGATCGCCGAACGCGGTCTTGAGGGACCCGATCAGCTCGGGTGACGGATCGAGCTCGTCGCCGAGCAGGTCACACCACAAGGCGATCGTGCCTTGCGCGTGCTCGCAGACCTCCGGCCACGAGACGAGCGAGTCGCCCTTGTCGCAGCGGCGCCGACCGAGCGTCGTGAGCCGCGTGAGGTTCGTCCACCCGGTGCGATCCATCGCGAGCAACACGAGGCGCGAAGGATTGGGTTGGCCCGCGATCTCGACATTGGCTGCCGCGCCCTCGCGATAGCCGAGCACGGCTTGCCGCGGGTGCGAGCGCTTCGTGCGACCGCGCCGGCCGGTCGTAGGAATCGCCGGGGGCAGATCATCGGTATCGACACCCCAGCCCGGACCGCGCCCGATCGTGCCGAGCTCGCCGTGCAAGCCAACGCGCGGCTTGGTGACCGAAGAGAACGCGAGCTGCGCGGTGGGAGGCGCGACCGTGAATTGCACGCCGCAGATCAGCTGGATGCCGAGCTCTTTGGCTTTCTTGTGCGCGCGGACCAGACCGTACACACCATCGCGGTCGGTGATCGCGATCGATCGCAGGCCGAGACGATGCGCTTCTTCGATCAGCTCTTCGGCGTGGCTGGCGCCTTCGAGGAACGAGAAGTTCGACTTGCACCACAACGGCGCGTACATACTGTTCATACGTTCAGCTATTGGTAAAGCTTTGTCAATCCGCGGATGTGTCACGGTGAACCGTGCGCGAGAAGCCACCTACGGATCGCGTCATCCAGGTCCACCACAAGGGTGAGATCGGCTCCGGGGTCGACGGCATCCTTCGCCTGATCGAGCTGGCGAGCCACGATGGCGAGCTCGGGACGATGTTGAACGCGATGTGCGATCAGGTCGCAGCGATCACGGGCGTCCCGATCGCGAGCGTGTACGTCGCGGAAGATGAAGCGCTCGTGATGCGCGGCAACTATGGCTTCGAGCCGAGTGCACTCGGCACCACGCTCGCGGTCGGCGAAGGCATCACCGGCCTGGTGGCCGAATGCATGCGTCCGATCTCGGCATCGAACGCCGCGACCGAGGCTTCGTACAAAGCGGTGCCCGGGCTCGATGAAGATCGCTACCCGGTGTTCGTGGGCGTGCCACTGATCAGCGGCGGTAGCGCGGTCGGCGTGCTCGTGCTGCAGCGCGAGGCCGAGCCCTTCGCGGTCAAGGAAGTCACGCTCGCGACCGCACTCGGCGCACCGATCACGCTCGCGATCGAACGGCGCCGGATGTCGGCGCTGCGCTCGGCGCGGTTGCACGGCAAAGGTCACGGCGGTGGAGTAGTGCTCGGGCGCGCGGGCGTCGTGCCGACCACGACCGCCCTCACCTGGCAGGCGACCTCACCGACCGACATCGATCGCGCGCTCGGCCGCATTCGCGACGACATGGGTCGCGCGGTGAAACGCTTGAAGCATGCCGAGGATCCGCGCGTCGGGGCCGCGCTCGACCGCGTCGCGCTCGGCCTGATCGACGAACGCCTGCGCGAGAAGTTGATCGAAGGCGCGATGGGCCCGAACGGATTGCGTTCCGTCGCGAAGGAGTACGCGCGTGCGCAGCACCGGCTCGGCACCGAGCCCGGTGAAGAGGATCGCGGCGCCGAGATCGAAGAGCTCTGCGTGCTCGTCGGGATCACGGCCGATACTCGCGCCTCGGTGCGCCCCGGCTCGATCTGGATCGCGGATCGGATCGGCGCGGTGATCGCGATCGGTGCGGTCGCGCGCGGTGCCGGTGCGATCGTCACGAGCTCGGGTGCGACGCCCGCCGCCCTCGCGATCCTCGCCGCGGCCGCACTGCCGATCGTGACCGAGGTACCCGGCCTGTTCGGCTGGGCTCGCCCGGGTGACTTACTCGCGCTCGATGCGACGTCTGGCACCGTGTTGGTGCAACCGGCGCCGACCGATCTCGACAAGCTTCGCCGAGCTCGCGACGAGGGCATCGGCGTGACCGACGACGCCTCGGGCTAACCTCGTGCTGGCTACTCCTGGATGTCGTCGTAGTCCTGATCGTCGTCGAGCATCAGGATGCGGTCGTCGGAATCATGGCGGACGTCGATGACCTTCTTCACGAGCCTCTTGAGATCCGAGACCGCCCGCGCGATCACGCGGTCCGTGCCGAGCACGAGCTCGGTTAGCTTCGGATAGCTGGCTCGCTGCGCGATCAGATCGCGCACGCCGGTCTCCGGATCGGTGAGCGCGAAGTCGAGCCGCTCGAGCCCGCGCGCCATCGGCTGCTCGCCGAGCTCCGCGAGGATCCGGTCGACGAGCGCGGGCGCGCGGATCGCGAGCTTCTTGATCCCGAGGTCCGCACGCGCGAAGAGCGGCGCGAGCGCCGGCCACTGCTCGCGCGTGGCCTCCAGGCGGAGATGCAGCTCTTCGATCGTCGGCCGGATCCGCGCGAGCGTCTCGAGGGCCTCGTTGCTCGGCCCGTCGTGCAACTTCAGCACGAGCCGCCGCAGCGGCGCCGCAGCGACGACCTCGATCCGATCGAGCCGCGCGGTCGTCACGATCTTCAACGCACACAGCGTCTCGGGGCGAAGCGCCGCGAGCGCGGCCTCGATCGCGTCCTTGCGGACATCCCGGATCGTGACGTCCGCGAGGAACCGGCCCGATGGATGCGCGACCACATCGCGCACGAGCTCGCCGAGATCGACGCTGTCGCCCTCGAGGTTCAGATCGATCGCGTGGATGAAGCCGAAGCTCCATTGCAGCGGCGACTCGCTGCCGAGGCCTTCGTACTTCTCGAGCGGACCGAGCAGCTGCGCCTTGTGCCGCGCGAGGTGGCGCTTGGTCGCCTCGGCGATCTTGCGATCGTCATCGTCGGCGAGCTGGAGCGCGATCAGCTCTCCGCGGGGATGATTTTGCGTCTGATACCAATCGCCGTACACCGCATACGCGTCGCGATCGTAGGGATTGGCGACGATCGCCTTCTCGAGCTCGAGCTCGATCGGTTCGATCTTGACGGCGACTGCCTTCTTCGGTGCGGCGGATGCGGCGAGCTCCCAGCCTTCGGCCTGCTTCGCCGCGATCAGCTTGCCGTACTGGACCGCCGCATGATCGGCCGAAACGAACTTACGCACGCTCTCCTTGCCGTCTGCGGTGAGCAGCAAGCGCGCGCCATCTTGCTCGATCAGCCACTCCTCGGCGCCGAGCGTGAACCGCGGCACTAGGAGGCCCTCGTCGGACCAGGGTCCGCAAAGCTGTCGGCGATCGCTTTCTTCTCGACCCCCGCGGCACGCGCACGCAACCGAGCCCGCTCGACGAGATCGAAACCTACTTCACGCTCGTGCTCTACCAATGCATCGATCGGTTGCGGGATGCGCTTGTCGTAGTCGATCCAGATCCGCGCATCGCTGCTGCAATCGTACGAGCGACACACGCGCGGGCGCTGCGCGTGCACGGTGCACGACAGCGACTCCGGATCGCAATGCACGCAGTAGCCATCGCTCTTGCGCTGCCGGATCAAGTACGGCTGGCCGTAGTCCCAGCGGATCACGCCTTCGTCGAGGTCGGCGGTCGAGAGCGCGAACGAGAACGTGCAGCACCGCGCGCGACACAAGTGGATCAGCTCGTCGCACGGCGGAGCCGAGGGTGGCGTCGTGTACTTGTCGCCGCCGAGATCGAGCGACACGCGCGTGGGTTGCGAGGCATCGCCGATCCGGACGTTGCGCAGCGCCTCGCCGAGCTGCGCTGCGACCGCGGTCTCGAGCGTGGTGCTCGGCGGTGGCGCTGGGGTGTGCGGCGGTGCCGGCTCGGGCTCGACACCATCGAGCCTGCGCGTGAGCTCGTCGGTCAACGCGACGACGCGCGCCGCGAGCTGGAGCACCGCATCGCGAAGCTCGTGATCGCTCATGTTGAGGTGGCGGAGCGCACGCTCGAAGTCGGCGCGCGGCACCGGAGCGTCGAGCGCGGTCGTGCCGTATGGGTTGTTCGCCACGATGTGACTCTCGCCCAAACTCTGACAATTTTGTCTGAAGGTTCCGGTGCTTTCACACCCTGGCCGAGTGTTGTCCGTCATTTGCGCGGGCACGCGTGTTGCTCGACAAGGGACCAGAATGAAGTACCTGCTGGTCCTCGCGCTCGCAGCTGGCTGCGGACTGAATGAAGATATTGCCGGGAAGGTCACGATCGATCAGGGCGTCTACGGGCTGCTCAGCTCCGGCGGTGTAGGTGCGGCGAACCAGCAAGTTTCGGTGTATGCCGCGATCTCGAGCGGCGCCTACGCGACGAGCACGAGCGACGATCAAGGTGTCTATCAGATCACGCTACCGGTCGGCGACTACACGATCTGTACGAGCGGGTGCATCACGATCTCGACCTCGGATTCGACCGTCCGCTACGACTGGACCGATGGTCCCGGCGGCGGCACGTGGAGCAAGAACTGAGCACATCGCGTATGATCGGCGGGTGGCGCTCGACCTGATCGTGGAGCTGGAGGTCGTGATCGGAGCGATGGAGAGCGCTTCCGTTTCGTACGCTCTCTGTGGTGGTCTCGCGCTCGGCATTCTCGGATATCCGCGAGCCACGGTGGATATCGATCTACTGATCTCCCCCACGGATGTCGGGTCGGCGCGCGCCGCGATCACGCAGGCTGGCTTCGACATTCCAGCACGTCAGATGGTGTTCGGGCTGCGCACCGGCCGCCGCCGCGAGGTGCTCCGGCTCTCGAAGCTAGATCCAGATGGTTCGCTGCTCACGGTCGACCTTCTTCTTGCCGGGGAAGAGCTGATCGACGTGTTCCAAACACGCATGACGGTGCCCTGGCGGGGACGAATGATCTCGGTCGTCACGAGGGAGGGTCTTGCTACGATGAAGCGGATCGCGGGCCGGCCGCGTGATCTTGCTGACCTCGCGACGCTGGAAGGTACGGATGAAGACGAAGCCTGAGATCGATATGTCCGAGGAAGCGATCGCGCGGAGGGTCGAGCAGATTCGTGCGCTCTACCGGTTGATGAAGTCGTTTCGCGAGTGTCGCGAGGCGTTGCCAGCAAACCAGCGCCTCGGCTAGCCGCTACTCGACCGCGCCCTGGCTGAACCAGCGCCGACGATTGCGATCGAAGTAGACCCACAAGCAGTCGCCGCGACGGAGCTCGGCGAAGTGATACTCGCGGTGCTGCTCGTGCGCCCACCAGCCGCCAGAGATCACGTACGGCCCGAGGATGCGCACCACCGCACCGTGCTCGAGCCCCGAGAGTAACCACCCATCATCGCGGACCTGGCGCGCTTGCGGCGGCAGCAGCTGTGGCTTGGTGTGCATACGCCGTACGAGCGGACGCACGAGCCTCGGGTGCGGCGCCGCAGGCACCACGACCGAGAGCGGCTCCCAGCCGAACGTGGCCTCGGGCAAGTGGCCTTCGCGCAGCACCGCGCGCACCACGGCTTCATCCCCGAGCTCGGCACGCACGCTCGCGATCGCTTCGTTCGCGAGCCGCAGATCGCGACGCGGGCGCTGCACGAACATCGCGAGCTGCTCGCGGGTTGCCGCGACATCGTCGGCCCAGACCCGCGCCGCGTGGATCGGTGCGGCGGGTGGCGTGCCCGTGATCCGGAGGTGGACAAGCCGCAACAGCGCGCGGCCATCGAGCGTGGGCCGAGCAGGCTTGATGCATTCGGCGCGCAGCTCGGTCTCGCCGACCGCAAACCGCATCACGAGCTCGAGGTGGAGCGCGGTGACCGCACGCCCGCGCGAGGCGAGCCGATCGAGCAAGCGATCGATCGCGGGGCGCAGCACGAACACGAGCTGCTCGGAATCCTCGACATCGTCGTCGAGGAGGATCCGTTCATCGGGCGCGTCCGGTGGCGCGAGCGGCACGATCGGATCCCAGCGCTCGCCCGCTGCGAGCTGGTACATGCGATGCGCCTCCTTGCCGAACCGCTCGAGGATGCCACCGCCTGGCAAGCGCACCATCTCGCCGAGCTTGGTGACGCCGAGGCGCGCGAGAGCATCGCGCAGCTTCGGATCGAGATCGAGGCGCGCGAGGGGCACGGCCGCGGCGGCCGCGCGTTCGTCGGCATCGTTGCGCAGGATCGTGATGCCAGTGCGAGTGGCGCGCGCGATCGCGTACGTCGCGAACCGCGAGAAGCCGACGACGACCGCGCCGGTGTAGCCGAGCGAACCGACCGTGCGCTGGATCGCGAGACCCCAGGCCGAGCCCGCAGCAGCGTGGGACGCCAGGCGATCGGTGGCGATCGGTAGCGCGGCGATCGCGCGACCGCGCTTGGAAGGTTCGAAGGCGATCCGCTCGAGCCCGTCCCCATCCAACCAGAAGGTTCCGGGCTCGTCACTCGGTTCGACGCGCGGCGAGAGTGCATGCAGCGCTTCGCGCAGCTCGGTGAGTGCCGCTTCGATCCGCGCGGGCGGAATCACGCGCGCGCGCAACCCGCGCAGTAAGCCGAGCGCGTGCGCGTAGCGCTGACCGGGTAACACCGATGCGGCGCGCGCGCGTTCGCACGCCCACAACACGATCCCTTGCGGCCGATCCTCATCGATCACCACGACCGGATGCGCGCGTAGATCTGGCTCGTCTCGCCAGGCCAACTGGAGCGGTAACGCCGGGAGATCAAGGCACGCGATCGCTGGCACTGTACGAGTGTTCAGCTATCCGTTTAGCCGTGTCAATATAATGAGTTAATCCGGAGAGATCCCCTACCGTTCGGACATGAAGGACAAGGTCATCGTCATCACCGGGGCGTCGGTCGGCATCGGCGCGACGCTCGCCCGCGAGGTCACCAAGCGCGGTGCCAAGGGCGTCGTGATCGCGGCGCGACGTGAAGCGGAGCTCGCGGCCCTCGCGAAGGAGCTTGGCCCCACCGCGCTGGCCGTGGTCTGCGATGTCACCAAGCGTGCCGACCTCGATCACCTGCGCGATCGTGCGCTCGAGCGCTTCGGTCAGATCGACGTGCTCGTCAACAACGCGGGCCGCGGCATCACGCGCATGGTGTCCGAGCTCACGGATGAAGACATCGACAGCATGGTCTCGATCAACATCAAGTCGGTGGTCTACGGCATTCAGGCCGTGCTCCCACACATGAAGGAGCGCGAGCGCGGCCAGATCATCACGATCTCGTCGGGCCTCGCGCGGTTCCCGCTGGCCGCGACGCGCAGCATCTACGCGGCGTCGAAGGCGGCGGTGAACTTGTTGATGGGTACGCTGCGCATGGAGCTGCGCGCCGCGTATCCCGACATTCACTGCACGACCGTGATGCCGGGCGTCGTCGCGACCGATTTCGGCAACAACGCGCTCCATGGCGGCTACGACAGCCGGCAACTGCCGGGCGCCCAGCCCGTCGAAGAGGTCGGCGTCGTGATCGCCGATGCGATCGACAAGCCGGTCGCCGAGACCTTCACGCGCCCACAGATGCTCGAGCTCCAGAAGGCCTATTACTCTTCAGATGATGTGACCAAGATGGAAAGTGCGCCGCCGTTCTTCGCGTCGCCGGCCGCGACGCGCTAGAGCTATCGGATGAAACTCCTCTGGGTGGTCGTGGTGGCGGCGTGTGGTGGTGGCAAGTCGGATCTCCCGTTGCCGACCCAGCAAGACAAGATCGAGCTCGTCAATGCCGCCTGCCCCGTGGTGTCGGGGGCGTACTTCTTCGAGGTCACGAAAGACGGTCGGGCCTCGCACATCCTCGGTACCCGTCACATCAGCATCTCGCTCACGAAGTTTCCCGAGGTCGTCAGAACGACGCTCGATCACGCCTCCCTGCTCGTCGAAGAGATCGCGCCCGAGGATCACCCCAAGCCCACCTTCAAGGACGAGGCGCTTCGCGAACAGCTCGGCCCCGAGCAATGGGCACACTACGAAGAGCTCGTCGGTCCGGTGTTCGCCAAGCGGGTCGAGCACAAGCCGAGCCTCGTGGCGTCGCTGCTGTTGATCGCGATGTACGAAGACCTGACCATCGCGCTCGACAAGCAGCTCGCCGAGCGTGCCACCGCGGACAAGATTCCGAGCGCGGGTCTCGAGCTCTCGAGCTTTCAGATGGATCTGATCTCCAAGTTGCTCGACATCCGGTTGCTGAAGGCATTCATCGACGAGACGCCGAACCGCGCGAAGCTCCGCGAGCTCGCACACGACGGCATGGAGCACTACTGCAAGGGCGACGAAAAAGAAGAGTCGCCCGTCGAAGGCGTCGAAGAAAAGCAGTTGCTCTCTCACGGCTACACCAAGGCCGACGTGGCGAGCTTCAAGGAGGTGTTGCTGTACCAGCGCAACACCGACTGGATCCCGAAGCTCGAGAAGCTGTTCGAGCAGGACCGCGTGTTCGTCGCGGTCGGTGCCGGCCACCTGCAGGGACCCCGCGGCGTGATCGAGTTGCTGAGAGCGCGCGGCTACACGATCACGCGGATCACGAAGTAGTCAGCGCGGCTGCTTCTTCAGCGCCGCCGCGGTGAGCTTGTAGCGACCACGTGGCTCGCGGGCGCCCGTTGGAATCAAGGGATTGCGCAGCTTCAGGCGGGGGAAGCGCGAGAAGTCACGATCGGCGGTCCAGAGCTCTTCGACGCCGTGCTGCAGACAGATCGAGGCAATCCGCGCGTCGTGAACGGCCGGGCCGACCACACGACTCGTGGCCAACAGATCGCGGAAGGTCTCCCATGCGAGCATGGTCGAGGTTTCGCTCAAAAGCTCGAGTGACGGAGATGCCAGCATCGATTCGATCTGAGCGAGCGCCTTCGCCGACGGCGTGGGTGGGTCGTACCGACGTGGGTGGGTCACGATGCCGTAGAACTCGGCCAGGCACGGCCACGGGATCGCCCATTCGGAGGCCTGCGCGAGACGTCCGATCGCCGAGACGGCGAGTGCGTTCCAGATCGATTCAGATCGATGCGCGTAGACGAGGATGTTGGTATCGACCGCGATCACTCTTCATCTTCTCCGGCTCCGGGCAGCGGATAGAGGAGCTCTCGAACCTGCGCCCAGTCACCTTCACGCTGGCCGGGTTGCAGCCCTTCGCCTTTGAAGGGGATGTGCTTCCAGACAAAGGGCTTCGGCGCTTCTTGATCGAGCACCCAGCGAAGCCCTTGCTCGATCATGGCGCGCATCGTCGTGCCGCGCTTCGAAGCCACTCGTTTCGTCTCCCGGAATAGCGCTTCGTTGAGATCGATCGTCGTCTTCATGCTCGACCCGCTCCAATATGGGTACCCATATTTTAGCATATGGTCGACCCACCGCTAGAACCCAGCCGGCGCCCGACGACGAACCGTGTGCTCCCAACCCGGCCCGCGGCGCTTATCTTTGAGCGCGCGCACGGTGATCGAGAGGTCGTCGCGATCGCGCAAGCGCAGTGCTTCGGCACGCAGCGAGACGAGCGATCCGAGCGAGGCGGTCTCGTGAGTCTTGTCGGTGATGCACACGATCGCGGCATCGTGGGTCTGCGCGAGCGTGACGAGCCGACCTTGATTCGCGGTGGCGAGCTCGACCGCGCCACCCGACGGCGAGCACAGATCGAGCACGACCAAGCCGAACGCACTCGAGCGTAAGAGACGCTCGGCCACGCGCGCGGCGGCGATCGCATCGCGCACGCGCACCACGACGAGCGCCGCGAGATCGACGCCAGAATCTGCGACATCCGGTGGATAGAACGTGCCCGCCGTGGGTGCGATCCACGCGACCGGCTCGCCCTGAGTCTGGGCTTCGGCGACGAGCTCGATCGCGGCGGTCAACGTGGCGGTCGCACCGCGCGCCGACAGCTCGACGAGCCGGCCGCGCAACGTGCTCAGCTCCCACGTCGCCGACGACGCTTGCTGGATCAGCCGATCGGCCCCGCGATCGAGATACCCGATCTTCGACGCTGCGGCGGACCCGACGGAGCCGCGAGCGGTTGCGAGGAAGCGTTCGAGATCCGAGCCCATGTACATATGTTCAGTACCAGGCCGCTCTGACAAACGCACGGCGACGCCGATCCCTCACCCGACTTCACACCCACTCCCGCAATCACTTCACGGAGATGGTGAGCCGATCTGGACGGTCGCCGTGTACGTGCTCATGCTTCGCGCGAACACCACGCCTTCGAGGGCTTGATCGACGCAGCGCTGGAGCTCGGCCGATGAATCACTCGGGATCGAGCGCGTCGTACCGCCGACCGCGGAGACCGTGACCTTCAGCAGAATTTTGGTGCCGGGCACGCACGCATCGAGTACGGCCTGGTGATCGAGCAAGACCTGCGTCGTTTCGGAGCGCGCGTCGCCCCGATCCTGGCTCTCGTCGTACTGCACCGGCGGCGGTGGCGGCGTAGCGGCAGCGACTGACGCATCGGACCAGCAGCCCGCCAGAACGATCAGGATCCACGCGCGCGACATCGCGCGAGGGTAGCATCGGTTGCATGACGTTCGAGGACGCGCGCAGAGCGCTGTACCAAGCACCGCTCGCGGAGTTCGTGAAGGAGCGCACGCGCCTCGCGAACGAGCTACGCGCGGCGGGCGAGACGAAGGCCGGGGCGAAGCTCCGCCAGCAACCGCGACCTTCGGTCTCCGCGTGGGTCACGAACCAGCTCTACTGGCACGCGCGCGACGTGTTCGACGCGATGCTCGCCGCCGCGACCACGCTGCGCAAAGGCGACCTCTCCGCCACCACCGCGCATCGCGAAGCGACGACGGCACTGCGCCAACGCGCGAGCGCGATGCTCACCGATGCCGGTCACAGCGCGACGACCGCGACGCTTCACAAGGTCGCGACGAACCTCGCCGCGATCAGTGCGCGCGGCGACTTCTTCCCCGACGAGCCGGGCGAGATGACTACCGATCGCGACGCACCTGGATTCGGCTAACGCAACGCTCGTACTCGTGGGATCCGCGTCAGCGCTTGCCGCGCGGGACGCCGAACGTGGCGTCGACGGTCTCTTGCTTGTTCGAGCGTACGAACGTGATCTTCGTCGCCGTGCCGGGCTTCGCGCCCTGCAGCACGAACATGAGATCTTCGATGCCGCGAATCTCGACCTCGCCGACCTTGATGATCCGATCGCCACCCTTGAGGCCGGCCTTCGCCGCGGCACCCTCGGGCACGACATCGGAGAGTGTCACGCCGGGGAGCTGGTTCGGATCTTCCGAGTACGAGGGCACGGTGCCGAGCGATGCACCGACGTGGCGGACATCACCGAACGTGTGCTCCGGCGGCGCCTTGACGTAGGTCAGCGCACCCGCGCGATTCGCGACGCGCGTCGCCAGGTCTGCGGCGATCATCGAGACGCGCGAGCCGCCGGCCGCGTTGATCTTGTCGGCGTCGTCGGTGGCGGTGTGATAGTCGAGGTGGTTGCCGGTGAACATGAACACGACCGGAATGCCCGCGACGTAGAACGACATGTGATCGGACGGGCCGTAGCCAGAGCCGCCGATCGTGCAATCGACCTTCGCGGCGGCGCACGCGGGCTCGGCGAGCTCTTTCCACTCCTTGGCCGAATCGCCGCCATTGATGCCGAGGTGATTCGCGCGCATGCGCCCGACCATGTCCATGTTGATCATCGCGGTGATGCTCTTCGGATCCTTGAGGTGCTTCACGTAGAAGTCCGAGCCGAGGTCGCCTTCTTCTTCGCCGGAGAACGCGATCACGTAGACATCGCGCTGGAGCTCGCCCTTCTTCGCGGCGAGCAGCTTCGCGGCTTGCAGCAGTGCCGCGACGCCCGAGGCATTGTCATCGGCGCCGTTGTGGACGGCGTGGACCTTCGGATCGAGCGCGTTCGAGCCGCCACCCATCCCGAGGTGATCGAGGTGAGCGCCCAGGACGATCACGCCCGGTTGCTTGTTCGCAGCGCCGGCGTGGATCACACCGACCACGTTCGAGGTCGGCGACTTGATCGCCTGGAGCTCGACCGCGATCGCGGCCTTGTGCGAACCCTTCGCGAGCTGCGCGGCGACGCTGCGCTTGACGACGAGGATCGGGATCCCGGCATCGCTCGCCGCACCATTGACCTCACCGACGCCACCGGGCACGAGCTCCGGGAGCGCTGCTTCGTCCTGCTTGAGATCGCCATCATCGACGACGATCACGGCGAGCGCGCCCTTTTGCTTCGCGCTGAATGCCTTCTTGCGCAGATCGCCGAGCCCAGCCGCGACGAGCGGATCGGCCTTCGGATCGAGCTTGGTATCGACCGCTGGCGCGAAGCGATGGACGAGCACGATCTTGCCCTTCACATCCTTACCCTTGTAGTCGTCGCGCTTGGCCTCGGCATCGACGATGCCCCAACCACCATCGACGATCGTGCCGGTCACTGGCTTCTGACCGGAGAAGGGCATCGGTGCGAACTCGGTCGCCGCGATCGCGGTGCCATCGATCGCGAGCGAGGTCTTCGCGCCGCGCTTGATCTCGGTCGTGACCTCGAACTGCTGGCGCCACTTGCCGTCGTTGCCGGGCTCGACGCCCGCGGCAGTCAACTGCTGCTCGACGTAGTCGGTCGCATCGGCGAGCCCCTTCGTGCCGATACCGCGGCCTTCGCGCGCGTCGTCGGCGAGCCACTTGACGAGCGCGCCGTACTCGTCGGCGAGCGTGGTCTCGGGTTGATACGTCGTGGTGCCGGGCGGGTTGTCATCCCACGGCGTGACGAACACGTTCGTATCGTGCTCGCCGGCGGGACCACCGGTAACGCGATAGACGTCGCCCGAGTTCGTCTTGATCACGTCGCGGCGGTTCGACGACATCGACAGCGTCTTGCCATCGGGCGAGAACACCGGGAAACCATCGAAGCCTGCGGCCGTCGAGATCCGCTCGAGGTGCGTGCCATCGATATCGATCGCGAACAGATCGAACTCGGGACCGCGCGGCTGCAGATAGTTCGAGGCGAAGATCACGCGCTTGCCGCTCGGGAAAAAATACGGCGCGAACGAAGCGCCCGGCAGGTACGTGACCTGGTGGGCCTCGGTGCCGTCGGAGTTCGCGACCCAGATGTCCATCTTCGTCGGCTGCACGAGGTTGTGCTCGAGCAACTCCTTGTACTTCTCGAGCTCCGCGCCCTGCGGCCGCGACGAGCGCCACACGATCTTCGAGCAATCCTGCGAGAAGAAGGCGCCGCCGTCGTAGCCCGGGAGGTTCGTGAGCTGGCGCAGGTTGCCGCCATCGGCATCCATCCGCCACAGCTCGAGATCGCCACTGCGCATCGAGGTGAAGATGATCGAGCCGTCGACCCCGCACACGGTCGCCTCGGCGTCGTAGCCCGGCGTGTTCGTGAGCTTGCGGCGGTTGGTACCGTCGGCGTTCGCCTTGTAGATGTCGTACTCGAAGAGGCCCCAGTTGTAGCCCTTCGACATGTCGGGCGGCGTCGGGCACTCCGCGGAGGACTCCTCGGTCGAGGCCCAGATGACCTCTCGGTCACCCTTCAAGAAGTACGAGCAGGTCGTACGGCCCTTGCCCGTCGAGATCAGCTTCGATTGCCCGCCGTTCGCCGGCATCATCTCGATCTGATCGCACTTGTACGGCTTGTGATTGGTCTGAAAGATCAGGCGATCGCCGCCGAACGACCAGTACGCCTCGGCGTTGTCACCGCCGAACGTGATCTGCTCGAGGTTCTTGAAATGGCGCTCCTCGGGCGTCGCCATGTTCTTTGCTTCCGCAGTCGGTTTCGCAACCGCAGTGGTCGCCGTTTTCGCGGGCTCCGTCGGACAGCAGCTCGCGCACACCCAGATCAGCAACAGACGTCGCATGGTCGAGAGCGTAGCCGATCGGCCTAGCTGTGATACCAAGTTGCTCATGCATTCCGTCGAAGACGCCGCTTCAGCCGTTGCCTCGCGCATCGCGAAGCTCGCGACCGAAAATGTGCCGCTCCGCGATGCGCACGGTCGCTTCACCGCGGTCGATGTGACAGCGCCCCGCTCGGTGCCGAGCTTCGATAACTCTGCGATGGATGGCTATGCGGTGCGCTGGGCAGACCTCCCCGGCACGTTCCAGGTCGTCGCGACCGTCGGTGCGGGGCAGATCATGACCGTGCCGGTACCGCCGCGCGCGGTCGTTCGCATCCTCACCGGTGCACCGATGCCAGCCGAGCTCGACACCGTCGTCATCCAAGAAGACGCCGAGGTCGAAGGCGATCACGTCAAGCTCCCCGAGGAGAAGCAGGGGGAGAACACCCGCAAGGTCGGCGAAGACATCATGGAAGGCGAGATCGCGGTCGCCGCGGGCTCGCGCCTCGGGCCGGGCGAGCTCGGCCTGCTCGCGTCGCTCGGCGTCTCCGAGGTGCCGTGCGTGCGGGCACCGCGCGTCGCGATCATCGCGACGGGCGACGAGCTCGTCGATGTCTCGACCCCGCTCGGACCGAGTCAGATCGTCGATTCCTCGGCGCACATGCTCCCCGCCATGATCCGCGAGCTCGGCGGCATCCCGACCTACGTCGGCATCGCGAAGGATGATCCGATCACGATGGCGGCGCTGATCGCGAGCGCGCTCGATCACGATTGCGTGATCACGACTGGCGGTGTCTCCGTCGGTGATCGCGACCACGTCCGCGCGGCGCTCGCCTCGGCAGGCGTCGAGCTCGAGCTGTGGAAGGTCGCGATGAAGCCCGGCAAGCCGTTCTCGTTCGGCATGAACGGCCGCGTGCCGCTGTTCGGCTTGCCCGGCAATCCTGTCTCCGCGTTCGTCGCGTTCGAGCTATTCGTGCGCCCCGCCCTGCTCACGATGCAAGGTGCGACCAAGACCCAGCGCCCGCGCGCACCGGTCAGCCTCGTACGTGGCTATCGCAAGAGCGTCGGCCGCACCCACTTCATTCGCGCACGCGTCGAGCGCCACGGCGAGCACCTCGTCGCGCATCCGCACCCGAAGCAGGGCTCCGCGATCCTCAGCTCGCTCGTCGGCACCAACGCACTCGTCGAGCTGCCTGCCGAGGCGAGCGAGATCTCTCCGAACAGCCACATGCAAGCGATCCTTCTGGAGGCGATGTGAAGTTCACGGCGGATGAAGCCGCGCGCGCGGACAAGATCTTGGCGAAGCACTACCCCGAGGCAGGTCGCAAGCAGCTCGGCGAGCTGTTCGATGCGGGTGAAGTGAAGCTGCGTGGCAAGAAGGCGAAGAAGGGCGACATGTGCGCAGTCGGCGACGAGCTCGAGCTCGCGCGCGAGCCGGTCTCCGGTGAAGCCCTGCGGCCCCTCCCCGATCTGAGCATCACGCTCGAGATCCTCGTCGAGCGGCCCGACTTCGTCGTGATCAACAAGCCGTCCGGCATGCCGACTCAACCGCTCAAGGCCGGCGAGCTCGGCACGGTCGCGAATGCGCTCGCCGCGAAGTTCCCCGAGTGCGCCACGATCGGCGCCGATCCGCGCGATGGCGGGTTGGTGCATCGCCTCGACATCGGCACGTCGGGCCTGCTCGTCGCGGCCCGCACCCCCGAGGCGTATCGCACGTTGCGCGAGGCCTTCGGCAAGGGCGGCATCTCGAAGGAGTACCTCGCGATCACCGACGGCGCGCCGGTCTCGCGCGAGATGGATGCACCGCTCGCGCAGCGTGGCACGCACGTCGCGATCGATCACACCGATGGGCTCGAGGCGCACACGCTGTTCCAGCCGCAGAAGGCGAACGGCGAGTTCGCGCTGATCCGCTGCATCGCGACGACCGGCCGGATGCACCAGGTCCGCGCTCACCTCGCGTTCGCGAACGCGCCGCTCACCGGCGACTCGCTCTACAAGGGCAAGCCGCTCGAAGGCCATCCCGGGTTCTTCCTGCACGCGCACAAGATGCAGTTGCCGCTCGGCGATGGCACCACGCTCGAGCTCGTCGCGCCGCTGCCCGCGCGGTTCACCGCCGCGCTCGCCGCGTGCGGCATGACCTGAACAGGATCGCGCAGGATCATACGAACCGGGCTAGTTGCGAGGAGACTGGGTTCTACTTGAAACGTGGTGAACATCGAAACAGAGCGGAATCGCGCTCGTCATTCGTCTTGTAGGGTGGTTGGTCAGGCGCTGCTCGCCTGCGACGCGCGGTTGAAGTCGCGCTGCACGGAGCGCATCTCTTGCATCTCTCGCATCTCTCGCATCTCTCGCATCTCTCGCATCTCTCGCATCTCTCGCATCTCTCGCATCTCTCGCATCTCTCGGATTGATCGCTGGCGCGAACGCGAGCACTGGCGACGAGGCCGGGAAGGAAATCGTCTAGCGGAGATCTTCCCGAGTACAACATGTCCGCGTTCCGGACAGTATTGCACTCGATCGCGTTCACGAGAACGCCCCACGTGGCGCGCCCACGTCGCGGCTTCGATGGCGCTCTTTCGATCTGGTACGGCGTGTCGCCGACGAAACGATCTACAAGACGAGGACGTGCCCGCAGCAGCTGAGATCGACGAACATCAACGGCCCCCGTGGGACATCGTCCGCCGCGTTCGGACTGCGGCCGATGATGATGATCGTGGGGGAGCTCGCACGCAGACGTCTAGCGCGTCGCGTCGCCGACGAACGTATCAGATGCCGCGCGTGAAACACGACGAACCGAGAACGCGAACATCGACGAGCCGCCGGTCACTGCGAGGCGGTGCTGCGGTCGAGCGACGGTCCGAGTGATGCCGCGCAGCACCTCCGATCGAACGTCAACGACCCCCTGGGGGACATCGAGCGCCGTGGTCGGACTGCGGCCGATGATGATCGCGGGGGAGCTCGCACGCTAATGTCCTGCACGTCGCGTCCGATGAACGTATCAAGTGCCGCGCGCGAAACACGACGAACCGAGACCGCGAACATCGACGAGCCGCAGGTTGCTGCGCGTTCATACTGCGGTCGGTCGACGGTCCGAGTGGCCGGGCCGCGCAGCACATGCGATCGACGAACATCGACGGCCCCCGTGGGACATCGAGCGCCGTGGTCGGACTGCGTCTGATGATGATCGCGCGGGAGCTCGCACGCAGACGTCCTGTGACGGTCCGAGTGATGCCGCGCAGCACATGCGGTCGACGACAGCGCCTCCTCGTGGTTCCAC
>JANXOP010000262.1 GCA_025357755.1 Kofleriaceae bacterium
ATAATCGCGGCCGCGATCGGGGTGCCTCAGGGTCGCCGGAAAGATGTCCGCTCTCGTTGGTGCGGTCGCGGCTGCCGTCGTCGTTGTCTCGACCGCTCGTTTCGGCGCATGCCTGCCTCCGAGATCAAGTTGTTGCGCGAACTGCACATGCGTCCGCGCGCCGACGCTTCGAGTGGGTCGCGTTCGAATACGAAAGCTTCGCGATCAGCGAGGCCTGTTTCGGACCGCTCTCGGGTGCGAGTATCGACAGCGCGCGCCGCTCATGGCTCAAGCTCGACAACACGAGTGAGATCGTGGACGCGGTCTGCGAGGTGTCGCGCTGTCAGCGCGGTCAGCGCGGTCAGTACTGCGAGTAGATGAACGTGATCGCCGAACACACGGCGATCGCTTTGCTGTCCTCGAGATACGGCCGGAACTTCCATCGACGCGGTGACCGTGATGGGCTAAGCGGTCGACGAGGGCGACGACGCAGGCCGCGCCGGGGAAGGTGGTTGCCCCACTGCTTCAAGGCGAGCTTGGTCGATGACCGCGCCTCTTGCGGTTACGCCTGGACCACGGTGGCCGGCGGGATGCCAGTGGCGCGCGCCATGTCGATCGCGACGCGCTGGCGGATGCCGATGAACGCCCGCGCTTTTGCGAGAAAGATGGCAAGCGCCGCGATCGTCGCCGCGGTCAGCACGGCGAGCTCCAGCGCGCCACCGTCGAACAGGCGCTCGCAAGAGACGAGCACGCCGAACAGCGCGCCAAAACCGAGGCCGCCCAGGATCGCGAGCACGACGGCGGTGATCACGTACGAGCGCGCGATCGGATCGCGCTTGCCGCATCTCGGACATGGCACGAAGGCGAGCGTCCACGCGGCAACATCGCCGGCATCCTGGGATGCATCTGCCAGCGCCGCCTCGGCCGAGTCATGGCTCCACCCGGCGGCGCTTCCGCGCCCGCTCCCGTACACGAGAACGGGTGCCTCGAACCCGCAGGCCCTGCACTCGTACGTGCCCTCGAAGGTCTCGCTCGTCCGCGCGCCGGTCACCTGCCTCATGGAGCAAGCGTAGCAAGCCTCGCGGCGCCGCCGCGACGTCGTTATCGGCCTCGTTCCGGACCGCCGTGCAGGGCGGCCTGTTCGAGTCAGTACCCGATCGACCCGCGGTCCCACCGGTCGGGTCGGGTCGGTGTGGACCCGCACGCGACGGCGGTTGGGTCCCCGTGACCGGAGACCGCGGCCGTAACTCCGCGAGCCCTCGTGCTCCGGAGACGGCACGAACCTTGAGTAAGGCGATGGTCTCAACAACGTCACTCGGAGTGTCTATATGGGTGTTGCAGCTCTGGTCCTTGGCATCGTCGGTCTCATCGTCGCGATCATCCCGTTCCTCGGGATGTACGCGTTACCGCTCACGCTGCTCGCGCTGATCTTCGGTGGGCTAGGGATGCGCAAGGCGCCGAAGGGGCTCGCGACCGCGGGCCTCGTGCTCGGCCTGATCGGCTCGTGCCTCGGTGGCTACTGGGTCCATGCGAGCCACGAGGTCAGCGCCGCGCTCCAGAAGGAGCTCGACAAGGATCCGCACGTGGTGAACGCCGCGGGCCTCGAGCACTGAGGTTTGGCGCTAGCCGACGTGAACGCGGACACCTGCGAGCGGCACGGCATCGAGCCCGGTCAGCTCACGATTCACGCGGGCCGCGGCAGCTCGATGCGTTCCAAGCTCGTCGCGCAACTTCTCGCCGACCTCGGCGTGACCAAGACCCACTCGCGGCCCCACGTCTCCAACGATAACCCCTTCTCCGAATCTGCCTTCAAGACGCGCAAGTACCGCCGGGATTTCCCCAAGTGCTTCGGCTCCATCGAGGACGCGCGCGCCTACTGCGTCGACTTCTTCGCTTGGTACAACGGCGAGCACCGGAGTTCAAACGGCGCTGCCGAGCCGATCGAATTCCAAGGAGTTGCGTCGCGCGGGGCTAACCGCGGGCGATGGCTTTCTCGCGTGTCAGCTTTATCAGATCGAGCGCATGGGCGAAAAGATTCCAACGCGGCCGAATCCGTTGCGATGTGGACCGAAGCTCAACACGCGGTTCGTGGCAGAGATCATATCAACGTCGCAGGGAACTACCGGAAGCACTTCGGCGAGTGGCCGAGCGATCCGACGAAGTACAAGGACCAGCAGAACTTTGCCATCGCGGTGTTCTCCGATGCTGGCGTGACGAACGCGGACTACCGCCTGTGGAATCCTCTCTTCAAACTCACAACCCTGGGTGCTGCTCGATTTGAGACGTTGGTTCCGAAATTGACCTCGTGGCGAGAAGCCGTTGATCGGTTGCTGATCGCCACGACAAATGTTGAAGGATCGTATTGTCTCAGCAAGCGTTGCGGCCACGCGTGAGTCACCGCGATCGCACCCGTAGACAGCAAGCATCAATTTCTCGAGACGCCGCGCAACGACGCACCGGCTCCTAATCCGGCGCCCCACGAAT
>JANXOP010000265.1 GCA_025357755.1 Kofleriaceae bacterium
TACCTCGACAACATCGACCGCACTCGAACCGCCGACAACCTCGTGCGAGGTCTCGAACCTCTCGGCTTCGACGTCGAGCTCGAGCCTTCGAAAACACTGGAGACCGCGAGCGTATTTTCGTAGCAGAATCGCGCAGGTTGAGGATCCTACGAGCCGGGCTAGTTGCGCGGAGACTGGGTTCTACTCCTGGGTATCGCGTCGACTCGCGCTGCTCGACGAGCTCGCGACCGCCGCGCAGGCGAGCGTACGCGCCGGCGTCGTGCCGGCGCACGCGGCGATGAAATACCTGGTGCCGTTGGCGCGCGCCAACCGTCGTCACTGCGAAGCGCTAGTGGGTCAATTCTCGTGAGCGCCGAAGATGACCCGCCGCTTGTTGCGAGGCCGTGCTGCGGTCGATCGACGGTCCGGGTGATGCCGCGCCGCGCCGCGCGGTCGATCGACGAACATCGACGGCCCCCGTGGCGCATCGAGCGCCGTGGTCGGACTGCGGCCGATGATGATCGCGGGGGAGCTCGCACGCAGACGTCCTGCGACGGTCCGAGTGATGCCGCGCAGCACATGCGATCGACGAACATCATTGGCCCCCGTGGGACATCGAGCGCCGCGGTCGCCCTGCGCCCGATGCACATCACGTCGCCGACGAACGGATCAAATACGCCACGCGAAACACGACGAACCGAGACCGCGAACACGAGCCATCGACGTGACCCCATCCTCGGCCGCCATCGCCGTGATCTTGCGGCCGTCGATGTACGCTCGCACGGCGCGCTCGAACCCAGGGCGGATGGCCTGACCGGCCTTGGTTCGCGCCACGATCGAGCCACGATCGCGCGACGTTGACCCTCCGGTGATCGGTCGTCAAAGCGTGGATCGCAAGCCGCGCGATCTTGTTTAGTGCGAGCGCGGCTGGACGAGCCGCAACAACGGCACCGCGGCCAGGGTCGTGACGAGGGCCATCAGCACCATCATCGAGAATACGACCGGCGAGATGATGCCGAGGTCGTAGCCGATATTGAGCACGACGAGCTCCATCAAGCCGCGGGTATTCATCAGCACGCCGATCGCGCCGGCATCGCGCCAGCTCGAGCCGGTCAGCCGCGCGGCGATCGAACAGCCGCCGAGCTTGCCTGCGGAGGCGGCGAAGATGATCAACGCGCAGATCGCCCAGTCGGAGCCGCCGCCGAGGAGGCCGATCTGGGTGCGCAGCCCGCTGTACGCGAAGAACAGCGGCAGGAACACGATGACGATCACGTCCTCGAACCGCCGCGCCAGGGCCGTCGCGAGACCGTTCGCGCGCGGAAAGATCACACCGAGCAAGAAGCCACCGAACAGCGCGTGGATCCCGATCAGCTCGGTCGTCCAGCTCGAGACGAGTACCAGTACGATCACGAACGCGATCGCGTTCTGGGTCAGCGAGTCGCCGCTTTGCCGCTGGCCCCAACGCGCGAGCAGCGGACGCACGACGCCGACCACGAGCACGATGAACGCGAGGGCACATCCCGTGGTGAGCGCCGCGCTCGCGAGGCTCGAGCTCCGCGCGACTGCCACGACGAAGGCGAGCAAGCACCACGCGCTGAGGTCATCGATCGCTGCACACGCGATCACGATCATCCCGAGTCGCGAGCCGAGCATATCGCGCTCTCTGAGGATGCGCGCGAGCACCGGGAACGCGGTCACACTCATCGCGGTACCGATGAACAAGATGAACGCGAGACGAGGCGTCGTGGCGGCCGCGTAGTGCGGATACATCCAGTAGGCGAGCGCGCAACCACACAGGAACGGAGCGACCATCCCGCTCTGCGCGATCACGATCGAGGTCCAGCGATTCTTCGGCTGGTGCGAGAGCTCGAGCTGGAGACCGATCAGGAACATGAAGAACACGAGCCCGAGCTGGCCGACCAGCTTGAGCGCGCCGAGCGAATCGGGCGCGAACAGGGCGTGCGAGACGTCGGGAGCGAGCCAACCCAGGAGAGACGGACCGAGCAAGATGCCGCCGATCATCTCGGCGATCACGAACGGCTGGCCGACCCGCTCGAGTAGCAGGCCGATCAGCCGTGTCGTGACGGTGATCGCCGCGATCTGAGCGATGAAGTGCGTGAGCGGGTCGTGGATGATCCAGGTCACCGACCGACCTTAGCCTAGCGTTGCCGTTGCGGAACAATGGTTCCTGCGCCTAGATCGATTGGGATGCCGCGATGGATCGGGTTGGTCTGCTTGCTCGCGGCGCCGTCCACGTTCGCGGAGGGTCGCGTCGAACAACCGGCGTGGCACGTGCTGCCCACCGTCGCCCTGGGTCTCGACGATTTTCATTACGCGGAGGGCGTCACCACCGCTGCCGCACTCGACGGTCACGACGGCGTCCAACCGCGCGTCGAAGTAGGCGTCGAGACGAGCTCGCCGCGCTCTCATCTCTTCGGCCGCGCGAGTCTCGCGTGGACCAGCGGAGCTCTCGAATATGTCGGCCAGACCCAGGCCGGCGTGCCTGTCCGTGGTCCGAGCCAGGGCTACATGTTCGACGCCGAGCTCGTCGTCGGCGGTCGTGGTCATGTCGGTCCACTGATGCTCGGTGGCTTCGTCGGGATCAACCACCACATCTGGAATCGCGATCTCACGCCGCTCGGCGACGCCGGCTACAACGAGACCTACAGCTGGACCTACGCTGTCTTCGGTGCGCGGCTCGACGCTGCACCGATGAAGAACTTCGTGGTCGCGCTGGACGGAGCGCTCATGATCCCGACCGGCTACGGACGACTCGATGTCGACCAGCTGTCCGGTATCGATCCGCTATCGTTGGATCTCAGCATGGACATCGGCGTGCGCGCGTCGCTGCGCGGTGACTACGCGGTGAGCGATGCGGTCCATCTGCTCGCGACGCTCGCGATCGTGCAGACGAACATCCTCGGCGCGAACGTCCGAACGCTGACCTCGGGTGGCGTCCCGGTGACCGACAGCAACGGAGATCCAGTGAACATCACCGAGCCGTACAGCCAGACCCGCCACGTGATCGTGCAGGTCGGAGCGGGCTACGCGTTCTAGTCTCCGGAACAGCAAAGCCGGCTTCCCTCACGGAAAGCCGGCTTCTAGTGCGAATGGCGAGACTCGAACTCGCACACGGTTAAGTACTGGCTTCTGAGACCAGCGCGTCTACCAATTCCGCCACATTCGCCTATGGGCGCAAGTTGATGCCACAAAGCCGTGCCAAGCACAAGACCTGTTGTTACTGGGAGTTGTCGCCGCATCGGCTTTACTCCCCGAGACGCCCCGTCTACGATCTGGGCTATCGGGTCGAGTAGCGATGGCTAAGCTAATTGTCATCTCGGGTGAAGAGCGGCAGGAGTTCGAGCTCGCTGCTTTCAATACGATCGGGCGCCATCCCGAAAACACCATCCAGGTGTTGGATCGCATCATCTCGAAAGAGCATGCGCAGATCCAGCGCGCTGCCGATGGCCGGTTCTTGCTGCGCGACCTGCGCTCGCTGAACGGCACGTTCCTGCGCGGCGAACGCGTCAGCGATCATCTACTCAACGACGGCGACGAGTTCACGATGGGCTCGACCCGGATCGTGTTTGTCGACAAGCCGAAGGTCGACGATGCGCTGCAGCGCGTGACCATCGCGCCCGGCCTGACCGAGAGCCATATTCGCGGTCGGATCCAGGCGAATACCGGCGACTTCATGCCAGAGCGCCAGATCGCCGACGAGAAGATCCTGCGGCGTGACTACGAGCGGCTCCGCATCGGTCACGAGCTCGCACGCGCGGTCGGTGTCGAGCTCGATCTCGACAAGCTGCTCCCGAAGATCCTCGACAAGGCGTTCGAGCTGGTCGGCGCGGATCGCGGCGTGATCTTGCTGCGCGACAAGGCAGGCGCGCTCGTGCCGCAGTACGTGAAGACGCGGTCGGGTAAGAGCGATCCGAACATCGTCCTCTCGAAGACCGTGCTGTCCGAGGTCGAGAACAACAAGGCTGCCGTGTTGTCGTCCGATGCGACGATGGACGCGCGGTTCTCGGGCGCGCACTCGATCATCATGCAGGGCATTCGCTCGACGATGACGCTGCCGCTGCTCCACTCTGGCGACTTGCTCGGCATCATGCACCTCGACTCGCTGTTCACGTCGAACGCGTTCACCGAGAAGGACCTCCAGGTCTGCACCGGCATGGCGGCACAGGCCGCGATCTCGATCCAGAACGCGCGCCTCGCGACGCGCATCGAGCACGAGGCTCAGACTCGCGCGCAGATCTCGCGGTTGATCCCGGCGAGCGTCGTGGAGCAGGTCATCCGCGGCGAGCTCAAGATCGAAAAGGGCGGCCGACTCAGCGAGGTCACGATGCTGTTCTCGGACATTCGTGGCTTCACCACGATGTCGGACGGTCGCCCCGCGCAGGAGATCGTCAATACCTTGAACGAGTACTTCGAGGTGATGGTCGATGTCCTCTTCAAGTACACCGGGACCCTCGACAAGTTCGTCGGCGACGAGATCATCGGCCTGTTCGGCGCGCCGATCGCGATCGATGATGCGCCGTTCAAGGCGGTGTCGTGCGCGGTCGCGATGCTCCAGGCGCTCGAAGAGTTCAACCACACGCGCGCGGCCGAAAACCAGTCGCCGATCCGGATCGGCATCGGCATCAATACCGGCAACGTGATCACCGGGTCGATCGGCTCGACGCGCGCGCTCCAGTACACCGCGATCGGTGACGCCATGAACGTGGCGTCGCGGCTCGTCAACGTGGCTGCGTCCGGTGAGATCATCGTCTCGGAGAGCACGTTCAAGTTGGTCGCGGGACGCGTCGAAGCGACCGCCCTGCCCCCCGTCAAGGTCAAGGGCAAGGCCGAGGAGCTCAAGGTGTATCGAGTGACCGGCCTCCGCAACACGCTCACGCCCCAGCCGGGTGAGTGGTCCGGCCCTACCAACGCTTGAGCGCTGCGTAGCACTTCGTACGTTAGTTAGATAAAAGGGTGGACCATGCTTCGTCGCGTCTTGGTGGCAGTAGCTTTTCTCGTCCCGAGTGCGGTCGCGCACGCCCATCCTCGTGTCGCGGACAACGTCGGCGACGACGACAAAGACGAAGGCGAAGACAACGACGGCACCGATGCTAGCGAAGAGGCCAAGGCCAAGGCCGATGCCGCCGAGAAATCGGACGACGACGCCGATGGCAAGGGCGAGCCGCCTGAAGGCGACCTGGGCGACGATGATCGCGAAGGCCCGGATGGCGAACCGCCTCGCAGCGCGCACGACACCGAGCACGCGAGCGATGCCGAGGACGAGGACGAAGGTCAGAACGAAGACCCCGACGAGCATCGCCATCACGGCCACACCCATCACGAGCCCGGTCTCGGTCTCGAGTGGATCGCATCGCGGGCACGCCTGCGGCTCGGCCTCGCCGTGCAAGGCGCCGCGATCTACGGGCACGATTCGATCCCGTCGCCCGACACGATGGACCTCACGGTCAAGCGCGCCCGCGTCTCGTTCGATGCCGAGGTCTCGCACGGCACCGGCTTTCACCTCGAGCTCCAAGCGCGCAACCTCAAGCTCGGGCTCGCCGATGCCTACGGCCGCTGGGCGCTCGACGAGCACATCGAGGTCCAGGCCGGCTACCTCCATGCGCCGGGCGGACTCGAGCGCGATACCAATCCGTTCGATCTCCCGTTCCTGTCGCGCAGCTCGCTGGCGAGCATGACGCGCGATCGCGAAGTCGGCGTGAAGCTCGTCGGTCACCAGGACGGACAGTTCTGGGCCGTGTCGATCACTCGCGATGCGCCGTTCGGCATCGGTGGCGATGATCCGGAGATCGCGGTGCACGTGCCAGTCGGCGTCGATCCGACCGCGGTCGCTCGCTCGGCGACGACCTGGAACCAGGCCGCGCGTGTCGGCACTGCACCGAGCGACGAGTTCGCCGCCGGCCTTGGCTGGACGTTCCGCATTCGCCCGAACCAGCCGGACTACGGCGATCCGGTCTACGAATCCAATGGCAGCGTGTATCTCGATCCGCGCCCGTTCCGTGGCACCAGCATTCGCCTCGGCGCTGATGCCGCGATCTCGGAGAATCACTTCCGCGTACTGATGGAAGCCGCTATTCGGCGCGATGGCCAGCAGCTCTCGTTCGATGGTGGCTCCGGCATCGAGAGCCGGCTCCCGGGTCACGAGCTATGGACCGGTGGCTACCTGGTCGTCGGCGTAGCCCCGTATGGTGGCTACGGTCGTGCAGTCGAGGGCGCACCGCTCCAGTGGGGCTGGGAGATCCTCGGCCGGTTCGAAGCGATGAAGGTCTCGCCGGCCGATGCGTTCAGCGCGACGCTCACCGCCGAGACCCTCGGCATCAACTGGGTAGCGACCCGCCAGATCCGGCTGCAAGCGGATGCGATGCTGCAACAGCACGGCGACTTCAATCAGACGCTGACGATGGAGAACGCCGGCGCGACGCGGTTCTACGCCGAGCTCTGGGCGACCTGGAAGCTCTAGACGAGCGCTAGCAACGCCTGCTCGATCCGGTCGGTCTCGATCGGTAGATCGAGATCGTTCACCGCGAGCATGCCGAGCACGGTCACCACGATCAACTGGCCGACGGTTTGCGCATCGAGGTCACCGCGGATCTTGCCGGCGTGCTGATCGCGCTCGATCGCGGCAGTCACCGAGGAGACCGCTGACGCGACGACGTTGCGATACAGCTCGCCGATCTGCTTGGAGCGCCGACAGGCCTCGAGGATGTGGTGAAAGCGCAGCGCGGCGGAGCCCGCCACGACCGGGGCGCGCTGGCGCACCGCCTCGGCAAACAGCCGGATCGAGGTTCGAACCTCGAGCGTCGAGGAGGTCAGCACGGTCACGAAGCCACCGAGCACCTGCTGCATGACTGCGACGATGAGCGCATCGCGATCCGCGAAATGGACGTAGAACGCACCCCGCGTACGGCGCGCTCGCGCGCAGATCGCATCGAGGCTGACATCGAGCCCGTGCGCCCCGAGCTCGTGAATCCCTGCGGCGATCAGCGCCTTACGGGTCTCCTGCTTTGCGGCCTCGCGCGTCGTCGTCGCCATTCGATTGACATACCATACCGTATGTGAGATTCGATTCCCACATACGCTTCCGTATGTGAAAGGCTTACGATGAAAAAGACGATCCTGATCACGGGCGCCAGCTCTGGCATCGGTCGCGACGCGGCCGTCTGCCTCGCTAGCAGCGGTCATCGCGTGTTTGTCGCGGCGCGGCGAATCGACGCGCTGGTGGCGCTGCAGCGGGATGCGCCTGTCGAGCCGCTGCACCTGGACCTCGACGACCCTGCCAGCATCGCTGCGATGGTCGAAGAGATCGAGCGCCGCACCGAAGGGCGGGGACTCGACGTCTTGGTCAATAGCGCCGGCTTCGCGACCGCGGGCGCCCTCGCGGAGCTTCCCGATGCGGCGCTGCGCGCGCAGTTCGAGACCAACGTCTTCGGCTTGATGACGCTGACCCGCGCGGTCTTGCCGGCGATGATCGAACGCGGTGAGGGCCGAGTCGTCAACGTGTCGAGCGTGAGCGGTCGCATCCCTGCCCCGATCCTCGGCGCGTATCACGCGAGCAAGTACGCCCTCGAGGCACTGTCCGATGCGCTCCGCATGGAGCTCGCTCCGTTCGGGGTGCGCGTCGTGGTGATCGAGCCCGGCACGATCCGGACCGAATTCGCCGCACGCGCGATGACCGAGGCCACGCGCGAGCGGAGCGCGACGAGCCGATACGCCCGCGTCTACGAACGAGCAGCACAACTCGAGCGCCGCTTCGATCGCCTCGCCGGTGGTACGGCACCGGTCGTCAAAGCGATCGAGCGCGCCGTGGTCTCTCGGCGTCCGAGAGCGCGCTACATCGCTCCTCGCTCGTTCGCGCTGCTGATCGCACTCGTCCGGATCGTGCCGACCTGCTGGTTCGATGCCGCGATGCAGCGGATGTTCGGGCTCACGCGCGCGCAGCTCGTGTTAGACGACTGACTTCTGTGGTTTGGACCGGCGCAGCGCGCGATCGACCTCGACCTCGAGCTGCTGCGCCTTGAACGGCTTCTCCATCACGCGCGCACCTTTCGCGACTAGGTCCTGGACCTCTTCTTCCATCGCGTACCCGGTCACGATCAGCATCTTGACCGCGCTCTTCGCACGCAGCGCGCGGAATACCTCGGCACCGTTCAGATCAGGCATCCCCATATCGAGGACGACGAGCGCGATCTCGCTCGCGTGCAACTCGAACAGCCGCAGCCCTTCTCGACCGCCGCTCGCTTCGATCGCGATGCCCGAGCCGGTGTCGATCACGCGCAGCTCGGCGTAGCGGCCCGGCGAAAGCTTGAGCGTGGTGCTCGCCGTGATCTCGATCCGAGGCATCGCTCGTGAACAACGCGAGCAGCGTCGAACCGACGACTAGCACCGAGAGTACACGCGCCCGATGTAACGCTACCTGTGCGTAGCGGCTGGTCAGCGCTGGGCTTTACCGCAGCCATCTCACAACGTTACCGACGTGCGGTTCGTGGTTTGGACTAGGCGCCCGCGTTGCTGCAGGTGCCGCCCGAGCATGTTCCACCCTTGCAGTCCGAGCTCGCGCCGCAGTGGCCACACGTGCCGTTCGAGCACGTGCCGACGTTGCAATCCGAGCTCGCGCCGCAGTGACCACACGAACCGTTCGAGCACGTGCCGTTGCCTTTGCAATCCGAGCTCGAGCCACAGCCGCCGCAGGTTCCGTTCGAGCACGTGCCTGACTTGCAGTCCGAGCTCGAGCCGCAATGGTTGCACGTGCCGCTCGAGCAGGTACCGTGACCGTTGCAGTCCGAGCTCGAGCCGCAGTGGCCGCACGTGCCGCTCGAGCACGTGCCAAAGCCGGCGCAGTCCGAGCTCGAGCCGCACAGAGCCTGGGCCTGGGTCTGCGTCCCGAAGATCGTCGACGTGTCGATCGAGGCGACGAGCTTCGCGTTCTCCGCTTGATAGGCCGGCACCGGCACCGACGTGACCGTCGAGTGGGACCGATCATTCGCACCGCATGCTGCAACCACGACCAAGACCACGACCAAGAGGTGTTTCATGGCCCCTACCTTATCGCGATCTTCACGAGCATGAGGTGCGGGGCGAGTGCAGTGTGGTGCGATTCCGGCCGAGGCTCCAGAGGTCGTCGCGCGAGGCCCCGGGCCGCGCTGGCTGCGTCGCGCCCTGGTCGTCCTTGCCGCGGTCTACTACATCGCGCTCGTGAAGCATCCACCGCAGTGGCGTGGGCTTCGGGTCGCGGGCTTCTTCTCCGAATCGACGTGCTTGTTCCCGCGCGCGAACGTGGTCGCGAGCGACTTCCGGCTCTCGGCATGGTCGTGCTCCGACATCCGCTGGAGGCCGCTCGATCCGCGCGCCTATTTTCCGATCGAAGCCGACGACAAGGAGTCGCGGTTCCAGCGATTCGCCTACTTCTACCAAAAGAACCGTCCGGGCGTGCGCGCACTCGAGGCCTGGATCGAGGAGCACCACGCCACCACCGAGGACGGGCTGGTCGGCGCGATCGGGGGCATCAAGCTCGATCGCTGGACGCGGCCGATCCCAGCGCCAGGCTCGACCATCGAGCGGTACGTGTATCGCCCGCTCGACATCATCCCGACCAACCAGCTCAAGCCGCTGTACTTCACCGCGGGACCGGAGCGTCGCGAGCGATGCGCGCACTAGTCGCTCGAATGTCGTCGCTCGGGGCGCGCTGGTGGGCCACCGTCGTCGAGCCCCAACCGATCGCGCGGCTCGCGCTGATCCGCTGCTTGGTGCCGCTCGCGATCCTCGCGTTTCTCGCGACCCGCTTGATCCATGCAGACGATTGGCTCTCGAGCGCGGGCTTTCATCCGCCCGAGCTCGCGGCCGGCGATTGGCGCCAACCGCTCAGCCTCGCCCCCGTCGAGCCGGCGACCGCATGGCTGATCGCGCTCGCGCTCGTCCTCACCGGGCTCGCGACGTCGATCGGGCTCTTCACGCCCTTCGCGGCGGGCGCCTTCGCCCTGTTGCTCGGATACACCACGCTCGCGGATCGCCTCGAAGCGTTCACGGTCTCCAAGCTCGGTACCGTGCTCGCGGTCGCGCTCGCCTTCACACCCGCGGGCGCGCGCTACAGCGTCGATGCGTGGCGAAGAACGATCAAACCCGAGCTGTGCAGCGGCGGCTGCGTCCGCTTCTTCCAGTACCTCGTGCCGATCTTCTATTTTTCGTCGGGAGTCTGCAAGGCGACGGGCGATTGGCTGAGCACGCCGTACGTCCTGTGGTCGCACCTCCACGATTCGTATCAGACCTCGATCAGCCTGTTCGCCGCCAATCACGCACCTGCATGGTCGTGGGCCGTGATGCAGGCGAGCGCGCTCGCGTTCGAGCTCGGTGCGCCCCTCTGGTTCGCGTGGAGGCGCACGCGCCCGTACGCGCTCGCCTACGGCATCGCGATGCACGTGATGATCGGGCTGATGTTCGGTCCGGTCCGCTGGTTCGCGCTGTTGATGATCGCCCTACTCGTCGGCTGCTACGCGCAGCGGCTCCGGCGTTCTCGATGAAGTCAGTAGCGTCCCGAAACGACAAACCGCGCTGGGTATGATCACCCAGCGCGGTTTAGTTTCGGACGAGCGAACACGGGTTCGCTCCAAACGATTCAGCCCGCGATCGTCAGGCCCATCTGCGCGCGCACTGCGAAGAACTCTTCGCTGATCGAGTAGAGGACGAGCTCCTTGATCTTGTCCTTGACCTGCGGACCACCGACGGAGACGGGCTCCGCCGACACCATCCGCGCGGCGACTTCGAGATCACCGCACACCACGAAGCCAGCGCGATGCGACACGGCGTCGACCGCATGGCCCCACTTCGCCAGGTTGATCTCTGGCGACGCCTGGATGAAGCGCTGGACCACCGCGCCGAGCTGCTCGAGCGCGTGCGGAGGCATCCGCTTCTGCATCTCGGGCAGGTACTGCTGGACGAGCGCCACGGTGTCCGGGGGCACCGGGAAGCGCGGCTGCAGCATCACGATCGCCGCGAGCACTACGACCTTGAGCTCGGTGTTCGTCGGCAGCAGCATCTTCAAGTAGTACTCGGGCCGCATGTAGGTCAGGCGGCGAGCCGACAAGAAGGCAACCTCGCGCTCGTTCTTGCCTTGCAAGAGGTGCGGGCGCACGACGAACGAAGGAACGAGCTCGGTCTTATCGATCGCGTTCGCGAGCTGGATGTCCGCGGCCTTGTTGTCCTCGACGAGGAACACTTCGGGCAGCGGGACATTCAGGACCTGCGCGACATAATAGAACAGCTTCGAGAACATCAACGGATCGCCCTGGAGCTGGCGCTTGTCCTTCCGCTTGATGCCGAAGTCTTTGTGCGGGAACGCCTTCATGGCGGCCACGCCCTGCCAGCAGGCAGCAAAGATCGCCGAGATGTAGCGGTTCTCGTCCGGGTGGACGAGCTTGCCCCACGTCTCGTTGCTCATCATGTTCTTCGCCTTGACGAGACCACGCGGCTTGTACTGCTCGTAGAACTGCAGCTCGTCCGCGTCGGCCTTCTTCAAGAACGAGAGGGTGTTACAGACGCACCAGGTCTTATCGTACTGGTGCGTGTCCATGTAGATCTTGCGGAGCGCCTTGTACGAGTCGTACTTGAACGGCTCGTTGCGAAGCATCCGCATGTGCTGCTCGACGGCCTTGTCGGTGTAGTCCGGGCCGGCGACCAGATAGAGCTCTGCCAGGATCTCCGCACGGTCGGTACCGTCGGGACGGAGCTCGTTCTTCGGATCCATCTGCTGCGCGACCTCGTAGGCCTGCGTCGCAGATTGGTAGTGCTTGAGGCGCGAGCGATAGATCTCGCCGAGCCCGTCGAACAAGCCCACGCGCAGCTTGTGGAAGGTCGGCTGTTGACCGACCGGCGTGTTAGGCGCCGGGAGGCGCTTCACCATGTCGCGGTACGCACGCTCCTGCGCTTTCCAGTCGCGCTTGGTCGTCAGCACCTTGTCGATCGCTTCGAACGACTTCAACGCGCGCGGAATCGCCTTGTCGTCGAGCTTCTCCGGATTCGCGAAGAAGCTATCGAGCGCGCGGTTGTAGTAGTCGACCGCTTCGTCGAGTGACTTCAGCTCGTCGCGGCAGAGCGTCGCCGCGGCGTGGTAGTAGGCACCCTTGCGCGGGCCATCGCTCTCGAGCGCGACGAAGCGCTCGATCGTCTCGACGGCCTTCTTCCACTGCTTGGTCTCCGAGTAGAGCTCGAGCAGCTTCTGCAGCAGCTGGTGATCTTCGGGGGCAATCTCGAGGGCTTCGACGTACGCCGTCGTCGCCTTCTGCGGGTTCTGCAGCTTCTCCTGGTAGATGGTGCCGATCTGATCGAGGAGGACGATCTTGTCCTTCTCGTTCGCGGTCGCCATCAAGCCGCGCTTGGCGTGGACGACAGCTTCCCAGTCCGCTTGCGCGGTCTGGAGCTCGACGACCGCCTCGAGGGTCTCGCGATGCGAGGGATCGATCTCGAGCGCCTTCTCGAACATGTTGAGCGCTTTTTTGCGCTCGCCGAGAGCCTGGCGAACCATACCGAGGCGGTTGTAGATGCGGACCACGTCCGCATCGTCCTGGCCGTCGCGATGCTGGACCAGGATGGTCTGGTAGATCTTTCCGGCGTTGTCCCAATCCTGCATCTTGAAGAGCAGGTCGGCACGGCCCACCAAGGTCGGCAGGTACGTCGAGTCGATGTCGAACGCTTGCTTGTAGTAGCCAAGCGCCTTGTTGAAGTCACCGAGCTCGTCCGCGGTCTTCGCGGCGCGATAGAAGGTCTCGTTGAGCTCCCTTGGCTCGACGCGGAGCTGGACGATCTTGCGCGCGAGCATGTCGATGACCGGAGAGAGCTCCGACCATTGCTTGTCGTTGAAGTAGAGGTCAGCCAGCGGCCGGCCTGCTTCGACGTGCTCGGGATCGAGCGCGATGACCGCGGCGTACAGCTGCTTGGCCTGGTCGTCTTGCCGGATCTTGTACGCGTAGATATTCGCCGCTTCGAACAGGAGGCGAACCTTCTCGGTCGCGACTGGCGTGTAGCTCTCGGCACGCACCATCATCTGGGCGGCCTTGAGCCAGTCGCCGCGATCCGAGTACTGCTTGGTCAGCTGTTCCATCGTCGGAACGTGACCGTTGTCGAGCGCGAGGCCACGGAGCAGGTTTGCTTCCGCGCCTTCGGCATCGTTCGACTGGGCGTACTGGATCCGGCCCATCCGCGAGTACAGGTCGACCTGCTTGCGGACATCGGGCGTGAGGGTCACGAGATGCGACATGATGTCGATCGCGCGGTCCCACTCGTTGATCTTCTCGTAGAGGCGGCCGAGGGCGTCGAGCGCACGCGGCTCGTCCGGATCGATACCGAGGACGTCGTTGTAGGACTCGATCGCGCGATCGACTTCCTGCAGCTGGGTCTCGTAGGTCTGGCCCATCGCGACGAACAGCTCGACGCGAGTGGCGACATCCGAGGTCGCAGCAATGTGATTGCGATAGGTCTCGACCAGCGCTTCGTACTTACCGGCCTGTTGGTACAGGCGAGCGAGCTCGCGATAGGCGCTGTAGTTGCGGCTATCGATCGCGACGATCTTCTCGAGCGCTTCGGCCGCCCGGTCGAGCTTGCCGAACCGCTCTTCCCACGCAGCCGCCATGCGCTCGTAGAGCGAGACGCGCTCTTGATCGCTGGGCGTTGCATCCAGCTGTGCCTCGAGGACATCGAGGTACTTCTCGGTCTGCTCGGTCTTCTCGTACAGCGCTTCGAGAGCGCGCAGCGCGACCAGGTTCGAGGGATCGAGATCGAGCACCTTCTGGTACGCGGCGATCGATTGACCCGCGTCGTAGAGGCGCAGGTCCCAGATCGAGCCGATCTCGAGGCGGAAGCGGACGATCTCCGCCTCGTCTGTCGACAGCTCGGCGCGGCGCGACATCACGTCGATCAGCTGTTGCCACTGCTCGGTGCGGCGATAGAGCCGCTCGAGTGCGACGAGCGCCGTCGCCGACGATTTGTCGTGGACGAGCGCTTGCTGGTACGCGTGGATCGCTCCGCCGGTGTCTTGCATCTGACGCTCGAGAAGCTCGGCCAGGCTGATGTACAGCTCGGTCTTCTTCGCGGGCGCCGGCTCGACGCCAGCGTGACGCTGCAGGGTCTCGATCAGCTCGCTCCAGCTCCCGCGCTTGCGCTGGAGATCCGCGATGCCGGTCAGAGCGCCGGTGTGCGACGGATCGATGCGCAGCGCCTGCTGGACCGAGTGGATGGCGTACTCGAGATGCGACAGGTGGTCCGAGTACCAGCGTCCGATCTTGACCCAGAGGTCCGCCGCAGCGCCGCGGTCCTCTCGCTCGAGCTCGTTGACGCGGTTCGTGTACTCGTCGAGCAGCTCCTGCCAACGGTTGGTCGCCGTCGCCAAGCGCTCGAGCTCGTTCGCGGTCTGGTCGTGCGAGTAGTCGCGCTTGAACGCGGCCTGGAGCACGTAGAACGCGGACTCTTGATCTCCGATCTCGGTCTCGTAGATCTTGGCGACCGTGTTGAGCATCTGGATCTGCTGCTCGACGTCGGTCACGATCTCCGAGCGCTCGAGCAGGATCTCGACGAGCTCGGTCCACTTGTATTGCTGGCGATAGATCGCCTCGAGCCGGTCACTCGCGACCGGGTTCGAGTTGTCGCTCGCACGAACGCGCTCGTAGACAGCAGCGGCGCGGGTGAGGTCTTCGACCTTCTCTTCCCAGGTCGCGGCTGCCTGGAGCAGGGTCTCGCGGCGCTGGACCTCGTCGTCGAGGACCAAGGCGCGCTTCTCGAGCACGTCGATCGACTCTTCCCAGCGGCCTTCACGCGTGAACAACCCTTCGAGGGCCGCGAGCGCGCGGAAGTCCGACGGGTCGATCGCTATCACCTTGCGCCATGCATCGACGGCTTCGTCGACCCGGCCGAGTACGTCCCCTTCGAGCTGACCCAGCTGGGCGTAGAGCTCGATGGTCTCGTTCTCGTCGACCGCGCCGGTGATGCCACCGACGTCGATGATCCGGCGAATCGTCTGAGAGAGCTCGTCCCAGGCCTGGGTCGAGCGATACAGCCGCGCGAGCGAACGTAGGGTCTCGAGGTCGTTGCCATCGATCCGATCGGCAGCGAGCCAGGCATCGAGCGCGTTGCGCTCGCGACCGAGCTTCTCTTCCCAGATCCGGCCGAGGTGCTTGTAGAGCACGATCTGCTCGTGGTCCGTCGGCGCGACGCGGATCTGACGTTCGACGATCTCGACGAGCTCTTCCCACTTCTCGCGACGCGTGGTGAGGTCCGCGAGTGCAGCGAGCGCTTGCGGTTCTTCACCCCGGATGTCGAGCACGCGAGACAACAGCTCGATCGCTTTGTCTTCTTCGTTGAGTGCATCGGACGAGATCCGCGCCATCCGGGCGTAGATGTCGGCCATCTCGGTATCGGTATCGGCGGTATCGATCAGCTTCTCGTAGGTCTCGAACAGCTTCTTCCAGTCCTCGCGGCGGAAGTGGATGTTCTCGATCGCCTCGAGCGCACGGCGGTTGCGCGACTCGTGGTCGAGCACGGCCGAGTAGCTCTTGAGCGATTGCTCGAGATCGCCGAGGGCGTCTGCGAAGATCGCACCGCGACGGAAGTACAGCTCGAGCTGCTCTTCGGTGTCCTGCACCACTTCGATCCGGCGGCGGAGGATCTCGGCGAGATCCTCGTACATGCCGGCGTTGAGGTACAGCCGATCGAGCGCGGCCAGCGCGTCTGCATCCTTGGCATCGATCTCGAGCACCTTGAGGTGCGTCGCCACGGCGTTCGCCGCGTCGTGCATCTCGAACTCGTAGACCCGCGCCAAGCGCAGCAACGTCAGCTTCTTGACGTCCTTGTCTCCACCGGCCGGGAGCTTCTCGAGGGCCGAGGTGTACGCGACGACCATGTCGTTCCACGCACCGGTCTGACCCGCGAGCCGCTCGCTCTCTTCGAGCGCGCGATCCCAACGTGGGTCTTCGACGATCGCCGAGGCCCACCAATCGAGCGCCTTGTTCTGATCGTAGAGCTTCTGCTCTGCGAGCTCGGCGAGCCGCTGGAACATGCTCTGGCGATCCGGGCCGCTCAGCTTCTGGAGCTGAACTTCGTGGATCCCGTGGAGCTTGCCGAACTCCGCCGATGCTTCGTACAGCGGCTCGAGCACGGCCCCGATCTCCATCTGGAGATGGCCACCGTGGAACATGCCTTCGAGCGCGCCGAGCGCTGGCTCGTGCGTCGGATGGTTCGTCAGGATCTCGCGATAGGTCTCGACGGCGCTCTTGCGATCGCCGAGTTGGCCTTCTAGCACCTGCCCCAAGCGGTACTGGAGATTCGCGATCTCCGTATCGTTCTCGGCGAGCTGGATCTCGCGACGCAGGATGTCGACAAGATCCGGCCACGCCGCGGTCGCCGAGTACAGGCGATCGAGGGCGAGGACGGCGGGCTTGTTATCGAACTCGACCTCGAGGAGCTTCCTCAGGGTCGCGATCGCCTTCGGCACGTCGTTCAGCTCTTGCTCGTACACGCGCGCGAGCCGCGTGTAGAGGTCGACCTGACGCGGCACATCCATCGACTTCGCCGCTTCGGCGCCGTAGAGCTGCGCGAGCGGCTCCCAGGTCCCGGTGATTTCGGCGAGCCGCTCGATGTGACCGAGGGTGAGGTTGTTGCTCGAGTCATCGCGCAGCGCGCGCGCATACGCATCGAAGGCCGCGTGCGCGTTCCCGATCTGCTGCTCGTGCAGGATGGCGATGCGATGCAGGAGGTCCACTCGGGCGAGCGGATCTTCATTGTTCGCGACCATCACTTCGAGCACGTCGACGAGCTTGGCGAATTCGCCCGTGGCCTCGTAGATCGGCTCGAGTACGCGAGCCGCCATGACCGGCTCGATCTTGCCCTTCACGAGACCGTCGAGCGCGTGCAGCGTCTCGGCGTGTGAAGGATCCATATCCAACGCTTCGCGATAGCTCTCGATCGCGCGCGCCATATCACCGAGGCGGATCTGCCAGAGGTGACCGATCCGGTACTTGAGGCCGACCGTCTCGCCGGTGTTATCGGCGAGCTCGACCTGACGCTCGAGGTTCGCCAGCAAGTCATACCAGCGCTCGGCCTGACCGTAGAGCCGGTCGAGCGATTGGATAGCGGGCAGCTCGTCGGCATCGAGATCCAGGATGCCTTGGTAGGTCTCGATCGATTTCGCGACGTCTCCGAGCTCGCGATCGTAGACCTGCGCGAGGACGTAGAGCATCCGCTTCTTGTCATCCGGCTGATCGGCGAGCTCGGCCTTCTTCGCGTAGACGTCCTTGAGCGGCTCCCACCGCGCGAGGCGCACGTACATGCGCTCGAGGGCATCCATCGCGGTCAGGTCGACATCGTCGATCGAGAGCACCTGCTGGAACGTCGCGATGGCGGCGTCGGCATTGCTCAGGACCTCTTCTTCGATCTGTGCGGCGCGATAGAGCAGCTGCTTGCGCTCGTCGAGGTTCGGCAACAGCTCGCTCTTGCGCTTCAGGATATCGACGAGCTTGGGCCAATCGCCCGTGCGCTCGTGGATCGTCTGGATCGCGGTCGCAGCTTCGACCGTGGTCGGCGAGGTCTTGAGCACGCGCTCGTAGGTCTCGACGGCACCCTTGTCATCGCGCAGCTCGGCTTCTTGGATCTGCGCGCGGCGGAACCAGAGGGCGACCTTGAGATCGTCTTCTTGCGAACCGCTCGCTACTTCATCGTAGAGAGCCGCGACCTCGGGCCATTTTTCGAGGCCACGGGCCAGGCGATCGATCTGCGCGTGGGTCGTCTCGTTGCGCGGATCCTCACGGAGCGCGCGGGAGAACGTACCGAACGCGGCATCGGCGTTGTCGCCACCGATCTCGTGAAGCTCGGAGATCTGGTGGAGCAGCTCGATCTTGCGGGCGGGATCGAAGGCGTGCTTCGCCATGATCTCGTAGACGCCGATCTGCTTGGTCCACTCGCCTTTTGCCTTGTAGATCGGCTCGAGGATGTTCGCGATCGTGAGCTCGTGCTCCGGGTTCGTGATCAACCGCTCGAGGGCAGCGACCGCATCGCGGTTCTGATCCTCGTGATCGAGCACCTGCCGATACGTCTCGACAGCTGCGGCGGTCTCGTTGAGGTGGGTCTCGCGCAATTGCGCGAGGCGAACCAACAGCGCGACCTGTTCGTACGGCTGCTCGACGAGCGTGAGCTGACGACTGATGTTGTCACCGAGGTCGCGCCACGCCTCGCGCTGGACGTAGAGCCGGTCGAGCGCGCGAAGGGCCTTCAGATCATCTGGGGCCTGGCCGAGGATCTCGTTGTAGATCGCGATCGCTTCATCCGGCGCGTTCAGCATCTCCTCGTGGATCGAGGCGGTGCGATAGAGGAAGTCCAAGCGCTCGTCGGGCTCGTTCGCGATATCGATGCGACGGCGATAGATCTCGAGCAGCTCGGAGTACTTCTCGTCACGTGTAAAGATCGTCTCGAGGGCGGCGAGCGCATTCAGATCGTCGCTCTCGAGCGAGAGCGCCTTCTTGAAGAACTCGATCGCCTTCGCGCTGTTGTTCAGCCGATCTTCGTAGTTGCGCGCGACCTTCGTCGCGAGCTCGTGGGCGAGCTTGGTATCGAGGTCGGGGCGGTTCAGCGCCTCCTCGAACAGCTTGACCAGCCGTTCCCAGCCCGATCCGCTCGCCTGATCGGCCGAACCGATCAGCGGGGCGAGAGCCTCGAGCTGCTCCTTGGCCGCTTCGGTCGACGGATCTCCCCTGAACGCGCGTGCGTAGGCATCGAACGCCTTCTCGGCGTCCATGAGCTTCGCGCGCTGGAGCTCGCCGATGCGTAGCAACAGCGAGGTGCGAAGCAGCGAATCTTGGGCGTCCGCGAGTTGGATCTCGTGAATTCCGACGAGCGGAGCCCACTCCTGGAGCTGCTCGTAGACCGGCTCGAGGATCCCGGCGACGACGAGCTTCTGCTTGTCGTCACCACGCAGATGGATCTCGAGCGCTTCGCGCGCCTTCGGATGACCGACGTCGATATCGAGGATATCGCGGTACGCGTCGATCGCGCCCACGGCATCGTTCAGGTGCTGTTCCTTGAGCTGACCGAGCCGATATTTCAGCTCGGCGTGGCCGGCCTTGTCTTCGTCGGGTCCGACGATCGTGATCTGGCGACCGAGAACGTCCGCCAGCTCCTTCCACATCGCGTTGCGGACGTAGATCCGATCGAGGCTACGGAGCGCGCCGGGCTGATCGCCAGCCGCGTCGAGGATCGCCGAGTAGGCAGAGACGGCCTTCTTGTCGTCCTTGACCTCGTCTTCGTAGAGTTGACCGATCTTCTCCTGGATCGCGATGCGCTCGTCGCCATCGCTCGAGAGATCCAGCTTCTTCTCGTAGACCCTGAGGAGGTCCTCGAACCGGCCCTTACCGAGGTAGAGCCGCTCGAGAGCGTCGAGCGCCTGCTCGTTGCGCTCGTCGAGCTCGAGGATCTGACGGTTCATCTCGAGCGCGCGATCGACATCGCCCTGCTCGCTCTCGATGACGCCCGCCATCACGCCCATCATGCGAAGCGCATCGCGCTTGTCGCCGAACTTGGGCAGAGCCGCGGTGTACGCGTCGACGAGCGTGTTCCAGCCGCCGGTCTCCTTCGCGAGGCGTTCGACCTCGGTGTGGATCGCGTCCGAGCCGTGATCTTCCGAGAGCGCCTTGATCCACCAACCGAAAGCTGCGCCCTTGTCGCGCAGCTTCTCTTCGTTGTACTGGGCGAGCTTCATCATGCGCTCTTGGCGCGTGATCTGATCGTCCGCAGGCGTTGCACGCAGCTGGATCTCGAGCACGCGCACGAGCGCCTTCGGATCGCGACCCGCTTCGTAGAGCGGGATCAACGCTTCAGCGGCCTCGAGGTTGTTCTCGTCGAGCTGGAGCACCTTCTCGAACGCGCGCATCGCGCGGTCGGGCTTGCCGAGCTCGTCGCGATAGAGCACCGCGATCTTCATCGCGAGGTTCAAGCGCTGCGATTCGGCACCGGCTTCGACTTCACGCTCGAGGACGCGGATGTACTCGTCGATCTTGCCGCGCGAGCGGTAGAACTCTTCGAGGTCGTTCCAGCGGTTCTCGGTGACGTAGAGCTTCTTGAGGGCGTCTTGCGCGCGACGGTTGTTCTCGTCGATCGCGAGCAGCTTCTGCCACGCGTCGATCGCCTTCGCGCTGTTCTCGACCTTCTCGGTGTAGAGGAGACCGAGGCGCTGCAGTGCATCTGCACGCACCTTCGCATCGGGAGCTGCGTCTGCCTGGCGCTGGCAGATGTCCGCGAGCTTGTCCCACTCCTTGTTGCGCTCGTAGAGCTTGTAGAGCTCGGAGAGGGCTTCTTCGTGGGTCGGCTCGTACTGGACAACCTTCTCCCACCAGTACGTGCAGATCTCGGGCTTCTTGACCTTGGTCTGCGCCATCCGCGCGACCTCGATCACCTTCTCTGCTCGCTCGCCTTCCGGCGTGCGCTCGACCTCGGCTTCTTTGAGCTTGATCAGCTTTTCCCAGTCGCGGCGCTTCTCGTAGACCGCGAGCAGGTGATCGATCGCCTGGGCGTTGTTCGCATCGAGCTCGAGGACCTTCTCGAACGCCTTGATCGCTTCGGCCTGGTTCGAGAACCGCTCGAGGT
>JANXOP010000270.1 GCA_025357755.1 Kofleriaceae bacterium
GCTGCGAGCCGGGATGGCCCGTCAGCCACGCGACGGCGTGATCGATCACGCCGAGGTTCTCGACCGACCGGACCACGACGAACAGGCCGATCACGAACGGGAACACGCCCCACTCGAGCTCGCCGATCGCGCGCGGCGCGACGACTCCCGTGACCGCGCCCGCGATCGCGAGGACCGGCAGCGCCGCGAACGCGATCCAGTACGCCTCGATGCCGATCACCGGCGCGACGAAGTAGCCGAGGAGCACGGCGAGCAAGACCGCGACGCAGAGCTCGAAGTAGCGCGCGTTCGGAATCTCGGCGGCCTCGAGCTTCGCGAGATCGCACGGCGCGGCGAGCTCCCGCCGAAACGCGAACCGCAGCAAGAGAAACGTCGTGACGAGCGCGACCAGCTGAGGCAGCGCCATGCGCAGCGCGAAGCCGACGAACGTGAGGTGGAACGTCTCTGCGAACAGGAGGTTCGTGAGGTTGCTGATCGGCAAGAGCAGCGAGCCGACGTTCGCGACGAACGCGCACATCACGACATACGGCGTGGTCGGCAGCTCCAAGCGTTTCGCGATCACGATCACGATCGGCGTGAACATCACGGCGGTCGTATCGAGCGACATCAGCGCGGTGATCAGCGCGCCGAGCACGAACACCCAGCGGTACAGCGCGTGCCCGTCGCCACCACTCGCCCGCGCGCAGCGGATCGCGGCCCACTCGAAGAAGCCGCTCTTGCCGACGAGCAACGCGAGCGCGAGCAGCGCGAACAGGAACAGCAGCGCGCTCTGGCCGGTGCGCACCGTCGCGAGCGCGTCGTGCGGCGTGACGAGCCCGAGCGCGAGCACGAGCACCGCTGCGCCGGTCGTCCACCAGGCTTCGTGCCAGCCCCGCGGCTTTGCGACGACGAGCACGAGCATCGCGATGAAGATCGCGAGCGTGATCATTTTTCGGTGCGCAGAGCTTCGATCGGATCTAGCTGCGAAGCGCGCATCGCCGGATAGAAACCGAAGAACACACCGATGACGACCGCGGCGGAGAAGGCGAACAGGCTGGTCTCGGGCGACATCTGGACTTGCCACCCGAGCCTATCCGCAATCTGGGGCGTTGCGATGGAGCCGAGCGCCACTCCGAGCCCGCCTCCGATCGCGGTCAGCATCACGGCCTCGGCGAGGAACTGGATTCGGATCGCGCCCGGGCGTGCGCCGACCGCGACGCGAATTCCGATCTCCGAAGTTCGCTGAGCCACCGATGCGAGCATCACGTTCATGATGCCGATGCCGCCGACCATCACCGCGAGGAGCGCGATCACCAGCAGCAGGCGCTCGAGCGTCTCGGCCGACTTGATCCGCGCCTTCGCGAGATCCTCGGGATGGCGAATATTGAAGTCATCTTCAGCACCCGGAGCAATGTGATGGCGCTCGCGGAGCAGCGCGGCCACCTGTTCGGCCGCCGCCTTGACCTGATCCGGATCGGCCGCGGAGCATACGATGTCGTCGAGCCAGGTCTGATACTTGCCGACCACGCGGGCGCGCGCGGTCGTCCACGGCATCATCACGGTATCGTCTTGATCCTGGCCGGTGACGGATTGGCCCTTCGGTTCGAGCACGCCCACGACGATGTACTGTGACGTACCGATCCGGATCCGCTGGCCGATCGGATCGCCCGCGAACAAGTGCTGGCTCACGGTCTCGCCGATCACCAGCTTGGTCGCGGCGTGGGTGACATCGTCCTCGTTCAACAGCTCGCCCCTCGCGAGCTCCCAGCGCCGCACGCGAAAGTAGTCCGGCGAGATGCCGCGAAATTGGGTCAGCCAGTTCGCACCATCGGCGATCACCTGGACGCGACCATCGATGTTCTCCGACGTGCGCGCGATCGACGGCACGTCGTTGCGGATCGCCTCGGCGTCACCCTCGACGAGCGTCTCCATGCCGTGCGAGCCGGTCCGCACGCCCCCCGCGTTGCGCGAGCCAGCCTCGATCCAGACCAGGTTCTCGCCGAGTGCGTCGAGGGCCGACAGCGCCTGCGCCGTCCCCGCGTGGCCGATCGCCACGACCGTGATCACCGTCGTGACGCCGATCATGATCGACAACACCGCGAGCAGCGAGCGCGCCTTGTTTCGGACGAGGGCCCGAAATGCCTCGAAGGTGAGCAGGCGCAGCACGAGCCTCACGGGCAGTCACCTTCGCCTTTTGAACATGAAGGCAACATGAGAGGATTCGCTCATCATTCTTTCATGCTCGAAAGCCTACGACCCGGCCATGTCCAGGTTCGTCGCGATTGGTCTCATCCTTCTCGCCGCCTGCAGCAAGGGCAAGGCCCCTTCCGCCGAAGCACCGCCACCGGTCGCCACGGTCGTGACCCCCAGCCCTGCCCCTCCGGCTGCGGAGGTCCGGACCCCCGGCTTCTCGAAGAAGACGATCGCGCTGCCCGGTGCCGGGCCCGACGGCGTGATGATGGACTACCTCGCGTTCGATGCGCGCACGAACAGCGTGTGGGTACCGGCTGGCAACACCGGCAAGGTCGACGTGATCGATGCGGCGACCGGCACGGTCTCGAAGATCGAGGGCTTCGCGACCAAGGAGATGGAAGGCAAGCGCGGCAAGCGCACCGTCGGCCCGAGCGCGGTCGCGCTCGGCGCACCGGGCACCGTGTACATCGGCAGCCGCGGCGACAGCTCGATCTGCGCGGTCGACGAGAAGGCGCTCAAGAAGGGCACGTGCGGCACGCTCGATGCGATGCCAGATGGCGTCGCGTACGTCGCCGCGACGAACGAGGTGTGGGTGACCACGCCGCGCGATAAATCGCTGCGCGTCCTCGATGGCACGACCCTCGCGCAGAAGGCGCGCCTGCCCTACGACGGCGAGCCCGAAGGCTTCGCGGTCGATGCCGCACGCGGCTGGTTCTTCACGAACCTCGAGGACAAAGACGAGACGATCGCGATCGACGTCAAGACCCACAAGACCGTCGCCACGTGGCATCCGAGCTGCGGTGAGGATGGCCCGCACGGCCTGCGCTACTCGGACGTCGACGCGCGGCTGATCGTCGCGTGTAGCGCCGAGGTCCACGTGTTCGACAAGACCGGGGCGATCGTCGGCAAGCTCGGCGTCGGCGACGGCGTCGACGATCTCGACATCGACACCACCACGCACACGGTGTACGCGGGCGGCGGCAGGGCCGGCTCGCTCTCGATCGTCGACATGGATGCGACGGGTGCGTTGAAGCTCCGCGCGAAGATCGACACCGCACCGGGCGCGCGCAACGGCGTCGTCGCCGCGGACGGCGCGGTCTATCTCTCGCACGGCCAAGGTTCCGAGCTCGTCGTCATCGCGCCGGAGAAAAAATAGTGCGCGCGCTGCTGTTCGGGCTCGCCGCGTGCAGCTCGTCTCCGGGGATGTCGACGAACCAAGGTCCCGACGGCGGCAGGCCGCTCCTCGATGGCGCCGGATCGAACGTGCCGACCGACGGCAGCTCGGTCACGCCGAACCTCACGGTGTTCACGATCGTCCTCGAGAACCACGACTACAAGGAGATCATCGGGTCCGCGAACGCGCCGTACATCAACTCGCTGCTGGCAGAGGGCGCGCTCGCGACGGCGTACAAAGATACGAACCATCCGTCGCTGCCGAACTACCTCCACATGATCAGCGGCGCCGATCAGTATCCCGGCTTCATCGACATCGATCCCACCCAAGCGCCGTACTTCCCCGCAGATCAACCGAACCTCGGCACACAGCTCGAGGCGGCGGGTATCAAGTGGCGCTCGTATCAGGAGAGCATGACGGCGCCGTGCAAGCTCACCGCGACGGGCAACTACGCGCCGAAGCATGATCCGTTCCTGTACTTCAAGGATCAGCAGATGGGAGCGAACAACCTGTGCGCGACCACGAACGTGAACTTCAGCGAGCTCGCGGCCGACCTCGCGAGCAACACGTATCGCTACATGTGGATCACCCCGGATCTCGTCGACGATGGCCACAACCCGACGGCGAACCCGGTGAGCGCGCTGACCGCGAGCGACACGTGGATGTCGGTGAACGTGCCGAAGCTGCTCGCGAGCGAGGCGTATCGAGCGGGCGGCATCATCTTCATCACGTGGGATGAGGCCGAAGGTCGCACGGGCGACGATCCGGACATCATCCCGATGATCGTGCTCGCAAAAAACCTCGCGCATCCGGGCATGACGAGCGCGACCGCGTTCACGCACTCGAGCTACCTGGCGACCGTCGAGGACCTGTTTCATCTGCCGCGGCTCGCGACGGTAACGTCGACGCCGAGCCTGATGCCGCTCCTGCAGTGACCGTGGCTCGCGCTCGACGGGTGACAAAGACGATCACCACGCCGACGATCGTGCACACGATCATCCAGTGCGAGTAGCGAAAGTCGTTGGACGGGGCTAGCGGCAACAGCGCGAGCTCGTGACAGATGCCGCTCGTGAGGATCGCGAAGGCGAGTCGGTCGCGGCAGAGTGGAAGCAGCGCGAGCGCGAGGACGAGATAGAACCCCGGGTGGAACAGGAACGTGGTCGAGAACCAGCGCTCGAGGCCCAGCCACCGCTGCTGCAACCCGGAGTGGTGGTCTGCACTCATCACCAGGGTTCGCTGGTAATCGTTCTCCACGAACTCGCCCCACACCTGCATCGAGGGCTCGGACAGGAGCTTGTCGAAGACCGCCCAGCGATGTTTCGCGTAGGCCTTCGGGTGATGCGTGACGATGGCCCACCAGGCGGTCGCGATCGCATCGCGCTCGGCCTCCGTACGAGGAGGATCGAAGATCCGGCGCTCGCCATGCCACAGGTTCCAGTGCGTCGTTGGCTGGTACTGCCAGCGGCAGTGCTTCTGCGGCTCGTCCTTCGCGACCAGCGGCAATCCCCCGAGCTCGCGATCGATCTGGCGTGCGGCACACCGCGGCGCGAAGCGAAGCGTGCCGGCGATGTCGTGGAGCGCGAGAGACGAATACCACTCGTGCTCTTGTTGCTGCGTGAGCTCGATGTTGATCTCGAACGCGACCACGGTCACCGCAACCCACACACCCAGCGCGATCGCGTAGCGCCGCCAGCCGGTCGTGCAGCGGAACAGCAGCACCACGAGCGGAAACATCGCGGCGGGCGCGTTGTAGCGCATCGCGGTCGCCGCGAGCAGGACGGCGCATCCGAGTGCCCTCCGGCCGCCCGCCAGCATCGCGATGCCGAGCATCGCGAACCCGCACATCTGCGAGTCCTTCCAGATCACGCCCATCGGCGCGAGCACCGGCGGAAGGACCAGCACCAGCACCGCGATGATCGCCGCGCTGCGCCGCGAGACATAGCGCTGGAGGATCGAATCGAGACCGAACAGCAACGCGCCGGTCTGCAAGAGCAGCATCGCGAACGGCCCCGCGCAGAGCCACTCGAGACATCGCCAGGTCATCGCCATGAATGGCGGATGGCCGTCGCTGAGCATCTCGATGCCGCGAGCCTGCGCCAGCTGCGAGACAGAGTCGGCGCTCATGTAGCCCGGAAAGGCGTATGCGAGGACGAGCACCCAGCCGATGCCGAGAATGACTCGCCGTTCCCATCGCCGGTGCTGGTTCAAACCGGCAGCGTAGATCGCATCGTGTTAGTAAGCGATGAGCTGTCTGAAGCGCCGAGCGGCAACGGCAGTGACCGGCAACTCGACTTGATGAGAGACCGTGAGCGCACGAGCCATCGCGGACGCGTGGCGCACGCGATGCACCTCGCCACCGCATGCGCATCGCGATCGCCATTGCAGTCACGGCCTGCACCACCTCGGCGGCAGCTCCGGTCACGATCGACCCGAGCGAAACGTCGACGACCGGGGGCAAGGCCGACACGGCCTCGCACGCGGTGCCGGATGTCCGTTGCGCCAACCTTCCCACCGCGGGCGCAGCGGGGAAATTTCGTCACTTCTCGAGCAGGGTCGTCAGCCTGTTGGGAGATCCTCGACATCGCGGCTTCGACCTGATCGCACCGGCGAGTGCAGCGACCCAGACGATCGAAGGTTGGATCTCGTACACGATCGCCGACAAGGCGCTCGAGGACGAGGACGTCGACGTGTTCGCCTGCCGCGAAGGCGCGTGGGCAAAGCTCGGCACGGCGCGGACCGATGGTGAGGGAAAGTTCGCGCTCGCGCTCTCGACCGCGCAGCGCCTGCCGATCGCGCTGCGCGACCTATATGTCTCCGTGGTCGGCGATCGCACGGGCACGAGCTTTCTCGCGTACGTCGCACCCGACGACGCGCCGCTGATCGCGAGCGACGTCGATGGCACGCTGACCTCGTCGGAGAATGCGTTCATCGAGGCGCTCGCATTTGGCGGCTCCCCGGCTGCCCAGCCGGGGGCTGCCACGGCATACACGGCGGCCGCGGCGCGTGGCTATCAGCTCGTCTACGTCACCGCGCGTGGCAACCAGTACACGGACCAGACTCGCCAGTGGCTGGCCGCCAAGGGCTTCCCGCGCGGCCCGTTGCGGCTGTCGCCCTCGTTCCTCACGCTGCCCGGAGGCGATACGGTCGACTACAAGACCAAGACCTTGGAGGCGCTCGAGCTCCCGATCGCGCTCGGCATCGGCAATCGCGCGAGTGACATCAATGCCTATGCGGACTCGGGGCTCGCGAGCGACCGCACCTACGTCGAGCTGCCGGAGTATCAGAGCGAGCTAGCGGGACCGGTAGCGGCGGGCGATGCGCGTGGCTTCACGTCGTACGCCGACCTGCAAGCCACGACGATCGCCGCGTTGCCCTTGAACTAGCACGTCTCTGCGGCTACTGGATGACGACGAGCGAGCTCACGCCGGCACCCGCGAACGAGATACCCATGTTCGTCGCCGGATCCACGAACGTCGCATAGAGCGTGCCGACCCCCGTGGTCCGATCGATCGTGACGACGTGGCCGGTGCCATCGTGCGTGAAGCCGAACACGACATCGTTCTGGAACGATGTACCGAACAGCTTCGGGAACCCACTCGGGCCGATCATCGTGACCGCGCCGGTCGTGACGTCGATCTTCACGAGCGAGTTGTTGTTCTGCGTGGACGCGTCGCTGAGCTTGTACGCGGTGCCGAAGATCGTGCCATCGCCGATGCCGACGAAGTCACCCGCGAGCGCCATGCCGCCACTCATCGTGACCGGCGCACCGACCACCGGCGCCGCGCCGGAAATGTCGATCTTGCAGAGCTTGCCCTTGAAGTCGCCCATCCACAGATCGCCGTTCGCGGTGGTCGTGAGCGCGACGCCGCGCGAGCCGCACGCCGAGAGCGAGCCGAGCTTGGTGACGTGGCCATCGCTGGCGCTCGCGGTGTAGAGCGCAGTCTCCGAGATCACGTAGATCGTACCGTTCGGGGCGACCGCGAGATCGGTGATCACGTCGCTCGCCGGCGAATTGAAGTTGCCGATCGTGACGAGCGCCTTGGTCCCGAGATCGATCGTGTAGAGCACCGTGTCGCTATGGGCGTAGATCGGGTAACTAGCGTTGTTGCTACCACTGCTGCCGGTGCCATCGTGGTGCGTGCCACTCGCATCGACGCCCGAGCCGTTCCCGTCGCGCGGGCTCGCACCACAGCCGGCGGCGAGCGCGAGCGCCAGAGCGAGGGTCTTCATTGATGCACCAGGTCGCCATCGCCGGTCGGCGAGACCTGCAGATAGACCATGCTGCTGGCCGTCGAGTAGTTCGGCTCGACGATGCCGCTCAAGGTCGTGAACGTCTGCGTCGTGGCCACCGGGTTCGCACACGCATAGGGCATCGCGACGCCCGCGCACGGCTCGCAGTACGTGACCGTGTTGTAGAAGTTGAAGGCGACCGCGAGGGTCTGACCGCCAGCGGCGGCCTCGAAGCCGTTGTACGTCGTCCCGGTCTGGACGGGGACGCTCTTATCGGTGCAGCTCGCCGCGAACTCGGCGGCCGTGATGCTCGGCACCGTGAACGGGCCACCGGTCACGTGGACGTAGGCGCCCTTGTAGGGCTCGGCGGCCGCGGCCGCGAGCTGCGCTTTCGCGATCGTCGCAGCGGGAACATCGACGGCGACCGGCGCCATCGTCGCACCCGTGGTGGTGATGACCGGTGCATCGATCTCGAAGTTCGGTTGTGCGCCGGCAGGGGCGGTCGACAACAAGAAGCTATCGAACGAGCCCTTCACGTTCACGACCGTGCCCGCTACGAGCGCATCGATCTGCGCCTTGGTCAGCGCGCATGTCGGATTGTTACCGGCGTAGTTGCAGAACAATTCGATGCCACTGTAGGTGCCGCCACCTTGATCCTGGACCCAGATTTTTCCGTACTTCGAGCTCGAGACGTGGGCCGTGACCACCACGTTCGCGAACGCGACGGCCGTGCCGGTTGCGGGCGGCGCCATGCGCGTTGCTTTGATGGTGGTGGTCGCCCCCGAACCGGACCCCGAGCCAGAGCCCTGTCCGTCGAGGTGAGTTGTCGTTCCGTCGACAGGCGTTGCGGAATCACTTCGTCCACACGCAAACGGGACGAAGCAGAGCCAGAATGAAGCGATGGCAGAGAGCTTGGACACGTTCGATCCTCCGGGGGTAAGCGCGAGCGTTTTACACGCAACGACCCACCACTCGTCTACCTAAGATTTACCGACGACGATTCGATCAGGAAAACCTGCCCCACGTCTCATGCCTTTCTCATCCTCAGACGCAATTCACGTGTGCCAACCGTTTTCACTTCCGCTCATGTGGGGCAAATCGCTAGGCTCCGCGCAGCCGATCGCATGATGTTGTCTCGCTTGCTCGCATTCGGCCTCGTGATCGCTCCGGCGCTCGCGACCGCGGACGATCGGATGATCGATGACGATTCGTTCGCCGTCTCGTCGAAGGGCCGGATCGCCGCCGATGCGGGCTTGTTCCTCGCGACACCCTCGGCGCTGCCGTCGGGGATCATGACCGGGATCGGTGTCGGCGTGACCCGCGCCTGCGGCTGTACGTGGTCGTACGGGGTGCGCGCGTCGTGGTCGTCGATCACCGAAGGATCGATGACCTACACGGTGACGCAAGACGACTATCGCCTGCGTCTCGTCGGCGCCGTTCGTCATGATGTCGGTCGCGGTAGCCTCGCGTTACGGCTCGGTGTCGGGCCGACGTTCGTGCACGAGGTCCGGATCGCGAACAACTCGATGGGCTCGGGGCTCACGCTGCACGATCGACGTGCGTGGGGCACCGTTCCTGCGGTGGATCTCGACGGCATGATCGCGCTCCATATTTCCGGAGCGTGGGTCGGTATCGCGAGCGCCGGGCCCTCGGTCGATCGCTATGGCGGCAGCCTCGCATGGGGCTGGACCGCCATGCTGGGAGTCGCATGGCAACCCTGAAGCCCCTGATCTTCGTCGCGCTCTGTGGCTGTAGCGACCTGCAAGGCTACGGCGGCGCCGCGCCGGTGCTCGTGACCTTCGATGTCACCGCGAATGGTGATCTCTCGACGGTCCGGTCGCCGGACGACACGAGCGCGCCAGACCTCCAGATTGCCCTGGTCTGGGGTCAGCAGTGGTTGATCGAGCCGCTCTGCATCTTGCCGCCGGACCCCGCGCCGCCCGACACCGCCGAGAGCGTCAACGCGCTGATCGCTGCCGGCTGCCGCGATCCATTCGGCTTCGTACCGGCACGGGTCGCGGCGAGCACGCCGATCACGCTCGGCACGCCCGCGCCACTCGATCTGTTCTCGATCCCCGCGTCCGACCTCATGGTCGGCGATCTCACCGCGCGCGTGGCGTACGGCAGCATGATCCTCTACGACGACAAGGATCACAACGGCACGCTCACGCTCGGCCGCCCGAACCGGCCGATGGATGCGAACCGTCCGCCGGACACGACGCCGGTCGATACCAGCGATCTCGTGTATGGCGCGAGCTTCATCTCGATGACCCAGCCGGATCAGCGCGTCGCGTTTCGTCAGGGCGCCTTCGTCCAGAGTGGCTTTTATCCGCGGGCCGGCTGTGCGGATCCGGGATCGGGGTTCTCGGTGCTCGGCGCCGGCGGGTTCTCCGCGGCCGATGCGGTCGCCGCGACGCTCGCCGGCACGTTGCCGACCGAGGACCCGACGACGTGTACGAACACGCTCGCGGCCGGCACGCAGTTCTCGCTCGCCGTGCGACCTGCCACCGGGTTGAACGAGCTGCGCTGTACAGAACGCGCCACCGATTCGAGCATTCGCTACCGCGAGCCCGATGGCGACGCACCGGATCTCACGAACCGCACGAGCGCGTGCGTTCACTCGCCGAGCTTCGGTGCGCAATCGGACATCATCGAATTCGTGATCAGCGGGCGCACCGAAGATTCGTGCGTCGGCCTCACCCACTACGTGTTGAAGGGTTGCAGCGAGAGCCCGACCTGCGGCTCGCCGGACTGGGACCACAGCCTCGCCCCGCCACCCTGGTGGCCGTGCTGAAGCGCGTCGCCGTCTGCCTGCTCGCGACCGGCGTCGCGTCGGCGGACTCACCTGCGGTCATCGTCGATCCGGCAGCGAAGCCAGCCGCGAATCCCGATGACGAAGGTACGCCGAAGCTGTCGCTCGCGACCGAGAGTGATCGCGCGGCGTGGAAGGAAGCCGGCTTTCGTCTCGCGCTCGGCATCAACTACGGCCGGTTCGAGGGGCTCGGCGGCGCGCCGAGCGGCCACATCATCGGTGGTGTATTTCGCGCCGGGCTGCGGCTCGATGCGGACTGGGCGCTGATGTCCTCGTTCCAGTACTCGCGGGTCAAGCAAGGCGGCGGGCTGAGCGGGCTCCGGTTCTCGGGGACGATCGATCCGACGTGGTTCATCACCCCGGAGCTGTCGGTCGCGATCGGCGTCGGGTTCGGCGGTATCGTCGAGGGTCGCACCGGGCGCGCCGATCCCGCTCCGTTCGCGAGCGGGCTCTCGGATTCCTACACGTTTCCAGATGCGTCGCATCCGATTCCGAGTTGCAGCGGTGTCGGCGTCACCGCGCTCGCGCGCGTCGAATACAGCTACGTGCTCGGACCCCGCGCGGCGACCGAGATCGCCTTCGAGATGATGGGCCAGGAGACCGCGTGCATCGATCGCGCGGCGAACCTGAACGACGACACCGCGCAGCCGATCGAGCGCCGCCAGTACTGGCCGCACATCGGTGGCGAGCTGACCTGGAGCATCACGTGGCGCTGAGGTCGCTCGTCCTCCTCTGCTTGCTCTTGCCCGCGATCGCGCGCGCACAGACGCCCGACGCCGGGATCGATGCTCCGGCAGATGCGCCACCGCCGACGTTCGAACCGCCGAAAGCGATCGGATCGACCGAGATCGCGGATCCGCCAAACGCACCGGAGATCACGGCGCCCGTGGTCGTGACGGTGAAGCTTCGCGTCGACGCCACCGGTGCGGTCGCGAAGGTCGATCTCGTCACCGAGCCCCAGCCGCCGTTCGACGACGCGGTGATCGCGGCGGTCAAGGCATTCACGTTCCAGCCCGGCACGTTCGGGGACAAGCCCGTGCCGGTCGAGATCACGTTCACGCACACGTTCTTGCCGCGACCTCCGCCGCCCCCTCCCACCAAGGACACGGGCCCCGCACGAACGTCGGTGCTGCGCGGCAAGCTGGTCGAGCTCGGCACGCGCATTCCTGTCGCGAACGCGACCGTCGTCGCCGAGGTCGACGGTCAGAAGTACACGACCGATGGCGATGCGAAGGGGCACTTCCGGCTCGAGCTACCGCCTGGTGCGGCGAAGATCAACGTGTTCGCCCCCGCGCACACCGCCTTCGCGCAGAAGGAGACGCTCGCCGCGAAGCAGGAGCTGGCGGTCAGCTACTACGTCGAGCGCGATCGCTACGATCCGTACGAGATCGTGGTGACCGGCGAGCAGCGCCGCGAAGAAGTCTCGCGCATCACGCTGCGTGGCGCCGAGCTCCAGCAAGTACCGGGTACGTTCGGCGATCCGTTTCGCGTGGTCCAGGCGCTCCCCGGCGTCGCGTCGGTCGTGTCGCTGCTGCCGTTCCCCGTGATCCGCGGCTCGAGTCCGGCCTCGACCGGCTTCTTGATCGATGGCACGCGCGTGCCGCTCCTGTTCCACCTGCTCTCCGGTCCGAGCGTGATCCACCCCGATCTGATCGACGAGATCTCGTTCTACCCCGGCGGCGCGCCCGCGAACTACGGCGGCTACACGGGCGGCATCGTCGACGGCAAGACCGTGCGCGGCGGTCCCGACAACAAGCTGATCGATCTCGATGCGAACTTCCTGACGGTCGGCGGCCTCGTGCGCGAGCCGGTCAAGGTGTTCGGCCAACCGGTCACGTTCACCGC
>JANXOP010000193.1 GCA_025357755.1 Kofleriaceae bacterium
GCTGGGTGAAGCCGTCGTGGACGAGCGCGTGTACTTCGGCCTGCGGGGCGACCACGTTGAGCTGGCGATTGACCTCGTTCAACGTGTCGACGAAGAACTGCGGCTCGGCGCTGAGGAACTCGCCGAACGAGAGGTCGTAGACATCGAATGGCATGCCGTCGACGACGAAGGGCAACCGCGCCGCGACCGCGGGACCGACCGGCGAGGTCGCGTTCGGATCGTCGTAGAGATCGAACGCGAGCTGGAGGTTCGCCTGCCCGAACATCTCGATCTCGATCCCGACGCGAATGCCGCGTGCGTGCGCGTAGTCGATCAGCTCGCGCTCGAACGGCTTCCATGCGGCGTAGCGAGCCGGATCTCGGATGATGTCGTTGAGCCCGGACCACTGGAGGTAGTTGCCGCGGTTCGCGATCACCCAGTTGATGATCCGGTGCGCGTCATCCGTCGAGCCGGCCGAAGGAATCCAGAACGCGAAGTGCGACTCGATCGGGTGCAGCGTGTGGAGCTGGAAGCCGCGCACCGGAATCTGCGGCTGGTGCAGCGTGCCGGTCGCGCCTGCATCCTTCGGCACGATCGGGACGTATGGATCGAACGGATGGCGGAAGCGGTAGCCGAGGTTCTCGAGCGCATCGGCGGCGCCGTACTGCGCGCCGAGCACGTCGTGCGCGTGGACGAGCCAGTGCGACTTACCCTGCGCCTCGACCAGGTAGCCCTCTTTCGGCATCGCCGGATCGTCGACGATGGAGATCGCGAAGGCGCCTCCAGTGCCCAACGTGAGTCCCCCGGCAGAGGTAAAGGCGACGAGGTCCGTGAGTGCGGAGCTCCACGGGCCCGGATCGATCGAGACGGTGGCCTTCTGCCCATCGCCGCATGCGGCGAACACCAGCGCGAGGCCGGCCACGAGAACATCGAGGCGCTTCACGGCTTGGTCAGGTCGTAGGCGAGGTTCACGGTCACGACCGCGTTCTCTTCGGTATGGACGGTCCGGACGAGCTGGCGATGCGCGCCGGAGAACAGCGTGAGGTCCATCCGCAGCTCGCCGTCCTTCGAGGGAAACGAGCCCGTGAAGGTCGTCTTACCGATGTGCTTATCGAGGGCCGCGCGATGGAAGGTCGCGACCGGCTCCTGCCCCATCCAGAGCTCGAGATCGATCGCCTGGACGAGCGGCTCCGCCGTGCCGTAATCGATCACGAATGTCGCCTGCGTCCGCTCGGCCTTCTGACACGACTGGCGCGAGATCAGGACGATGACCACGCCGAATACGATCGGCATGATCCGGCGTCGGAAGAAGTCCTTCTTGGTCACGCGCTGGCTTTCTAGCACGCGCGGTCAGGCCGCCGACGTCCAAAAATTGGCCGTCCCCGCGCGCCCTTGGGATCATTCGCGGATGACCGAGAGCCATCGCCTGCCTGGCGCCTTCTGCGCGCTCGCGGTCGCGATCGGAGCTTCCGCCTGCGCGGGACGAGCGCAGCCCTATCGGTTCAGCTCCCCGCTGCTCGGGGGCGCGGACGTCCCGCCCGCCTGGTCGGGCAAGCCCGGAGATCCGGACGAGCAATGGCGCCGCCCGCCAGCCGACGACACGATCACCGTCCAGAACGGCATCCATCTATCGCCGCGCACACCGACCGAGGACCCGCGACCTGGCGCTGTCCGCGTGGCCTCGGCGCAAGCCGCGGCCGAGGTCACCGCGACCGCAGAGGCCAACGGGGTCGCCTGGTCGAAGCTGCCGGCTTCGCACGCCATCGCGCTCGACGCACCACACGCGCCGTTGCGCGAGCCGCATGATCTGCGCGCGCTCGTCGGTCGGCGCGATCCGCATGACTCCGTGACCGCGGTGCTGGGCTGGGAAGCCGAGCTCGGCACGCGGATCTCTCTGGAGCTCGCGGCTCCGACGGCGGCGAAGTCGCAACGCGACCACGCGGCTGCCGTGATCGCGGCCTCGCTCGCGAACACGAGCAGCCTCGTCGCGTGGGCGGCGAGTCACGACCAGCTCGCAGCTCCCACCGGAACGATCGATCCAGGTGATGTCCTCGTGTTCGAGCGCACCGAAAGCGACGACGCGTCGGATCTGGTCGGCATCGCGATCGGTCGTGATGCGCGCGGCGTTACCGAGTTCATCTACTGCGCCGGCGGCACGATCCGGCGTGGCCTCGTCGATCCGCGCCACCCCGCGCAGCATCGCGAAGCCTCTGGTGCGGTCGTGAATACGTTCCTGCGCACTGGGAACCGCTGGCCACCCAAGGGCACGCACTATCTCGCCGGTGAGTTACTCGTGCACGTCATGCACATCCGCTAGCGTCCGGATTCCGGACAGAGTGATCATCAGACTCGCACGTTAGGGTCTGCGGATGGCACGCAAGAGATCGTGGACCGATGAGCAGCTGCGGGTCGCCGTGGCTGCTGGAACGAGCATCAAGAGTACGATGCGCAATCTCGGACTCTCGTCCGGCGGTAGTGGGCACTACGAGATCAGGGCTCGCATCGCAAAACTACGCATCGATACAACTCACTTCGCCATCCCTGGCAGTGGCTATCCCTGGACCGAAGCTGAACTACGTGTGGCCGTCGCGAGCGCGCGGAGTCAGGTAGGTGTTCTCGCAAGCCTCGGATTCGAACCGCTTGATGGTCTCCCGCAACGACTACGCCGGCACATGAGTCGCCTCGGCCTTCGGCTCGTACGGCCGTCACGTGCAACGCGATGGAGTGAGCCGCAGCTGCGCGATGCGGTCGGCGTCTCGCGCAGCTTCCGTGGTGTGTTAGTGCTCCTGGGGCTGGTTCCGGCCGGCGGCAACTATCAAGCGGTTCAACGCCACATCAGAGAGCTCGACATCTCGACCGCCCACTTCACGGGTAAAGGATGGAACCGTGGACGAAGCTTCGACCCTCGTCCGATGACGCCCCTCGAACAGGTCCTGGTGCCAGGGCGCTGGACGTCGAGCCAAAGCTTGAAGAAGCGACTTGTCCAAGCCGGACTGAAGCAGATGAAGTGCGAGCTCTGTAGCTGGGCCGAGGTCTCCATCGATGGACGAACTCCCGTCGAGCTCGATCACATTAATGGCGATCACGATGACAATCGGTTCGAGAATCTGAGGATCCTCTGCCCGAATTGCCATAGCTTGCAACTGACTCATCGAGGGAGTAATCAACGTCGTCGGTCTCGATCGTAAGTGCGGGTGTTGAAATCGGTAGCCAACGGGGCCTTAAAAGCCCCTGTCCGCAAGGACGTGCGGGTTCGAGTCCCGCCCCGCACACTCGACTAACTCTCGGCGGCCTTCGCGTGCTTCGCGACCGCCGCGACGATCGTCGGCCATAACTGGGTCGGTAGATCGTGGCCCATGCCGGCGATCGGCAACCACGTGCCGTGCTGGACGGTGCTCGCGATCTTGCGACCCGCGGAGAGCGGGAACATCGGATCGCTCGTGCCATGAATCACCAGCACCGGTGCGGTCACCGAAGCTAACTTTGGCCTGCGGTCGCCCGACATCAAGACGCCTGCGAAGTGACGAAGAAACCCGCGCGGGTTCATGCCGCGCTCGAACGCGATCGCGCCGGCCCGCTTGAGGCGCTCGACATCGGTCTTCCACGCGGTCGACCCGATGATGCCGAACAGCTTCGCGGCGTGCTCGCCCGCAGCCTCCGCGGTCTTGGGCGATTTCGCGAACAGCGCGCCGAACGCTCGCGGCTTCGGGATGTAGCGACGACCGCCGGGCGTGGTCATGATCGCGGTGATGCTTCGTACGCGGTCGGCGTGCTCGAGGGCGAGGTGCTGGACGACCATGCCACCCATCGAGACGCCGATGAAGTGTGCGGACTTCCAGCCGAGATGATCCATCAGGCCGACGACATCGTTCGCCATGTCGGAGAGCGAGTACGGCGCGGTGACGGCGAGCTTGAGTGCGGTGCGCGCGACGAGGGGAAGTGGCTTTGGCGTCGGCAGATCCATTCGCGTCGATTCGCCGATGTCGCGATGATCGAACCGCACGACCTGAAAGCCCGCGTCGACGAATTGGTTGCAGAACGCATCCGACCAGAAGATCCGCTGCGCGCCGATGCCCATCACGAGTACGAGCGGCAGACCTCGCTCGCCGAACAGATCATAGGCGAGCTCGACGGGCGCGTCGGTACCTGCCTGCGTGCGGTAGGTATTCACGCGCGCACGGCGCGTCGCGGGTTCGGCGATCGCCGCCACTACGAGCCGCTGCCCGCTGGAGCCGCGCCGCCACCGGCGGGGAACGGCGTCTTCAAGCACGGCACGTTCGGATCGTCGCACTTTGGCTCTTCGGGCTTCACCGGCTTGACCGCCGGATCGGGCTTCGTGCCTGGATCCGGTTTCGTGACGGGGTCGGCGCCTGGGTCCGGCTTCGTCACGGCCCCGGTGTCGGTGACGGGTGGCAGCTTGATCGTGGCATCGCCGACGTGGTGAACGACGGGCGTGCTCGCCGTGCCTTTGGTCAGCGGTTCGGTGAACGACACGGTCTCTTTGTCGAGTGGCAACTCGACGATCTCGGTCTGGTAGCCCTTGAGCGCGACCGAGAATTGCCGCGTACCCTTCTGTCCAGGCAGCGACGTCGTGATCGGCGTCTTGCCCGGGAACGCGCGGTTCGTGCTGAGATCGATGACCGTCGCGCCATGCGGCGTGGTGTCGAGCGTGAGCTTCACCATGTCCGGCAGCTTCGGTTCGGCAACCGCCGCAGAGCCGCGGGTCGGCGGTACTGGAACGGGGACCGGAACCGGCTGCACCGGCTGCACCGCGACCGCGCTGCCCGGCCCTTCGGTCGGTGCAGGTGCCTTCTTGCCCATCATGACCAGGGTCACGGCAAGGCCGGCACCGAGCAGCGCGACCGCGCCGAGGATCAGCGGCAGCTTCGAGCTAGGCTTGCGCGCTTCGTCGACCGGGCCCTCGGGAACGTTGAGCGAGCCGGTCCACTGGGTCTTCACGCGACCCGTGCCCTCCGGCAGCACGGTGGATGGCGCGGCACCCACGCTCGTCGGCGTTTGCGCGCGCCGCTGCGTGGTCTGCGACGGCGACGACACGTTCGCCGCCCGCACGGCCGGCGTGCCCGACGGAATCGGATCCCCGCAGACCTCGCGCACGGCATTCGCGAGGTCCTCGATGGTCTGCCAGCGCTGCGTGCGGTCCTTGTCCAGGGCGCGATCGATCACGTTCGCGAGCGCCGCCGGTGCTCCGATCTGCTCGAACACCGCCGGCGAGATCGAAGGGGGCGGCTCCGTGAGGTGCATCGACAGCACGCCCATGAAGTTCTCCGCCTCGAATGGCACGCGGTTCGTGACGAGCTGGAACAAGATGCAGCCCATCGCGTAGACGTCGACCCGGTGATCGACGTGCTCGCCGCGTGCTTGCTCCGGCGACATGTACTCCGGCGTGCCGAACAACATGCCGGTCTTGGTCAGTTTGCGTCCACCCTCGTCCGCGGCATCGGTCAGCTTCGCGATACCGAAATCGAGGAGCTTCACGAAGTCCGGATCGCCGAGGAACTCGACGAGGTAGATGTTCTCCGGTTTGAGATCGCGATGGACGATGCCCTTGGCGTGCGCGGCGGTCAGCGCGGAGCAGATCTGGAGGAAGATCTTCTTGGTGCGCGACCACGGCAGCAGATTGCCGGCGACGCGCGCACGCGCGATCTCGTCGTGGAGGTCGTGGCCCTGGAGGAGCTCCATCGCGAAGAACACGAACCCTTCGGGCGTCGCGCCGAAATCGCTGATGTCGATCACGTTCTCGTGGCGAATCCGCGAAGCGGCCTTCGCTTCCTGCATGAAGCGCTCGACGAGATCCGGCTTGCGTGCAAACTCGCCGTGGAGAACTTTGAGGGCGACTTGCTTCTCGAGGATCATGTGAGTCGCGAGATAGACCGCGCCCATGCCGCCTTCGCCGAGCTTCTTGCCGATCGTGTAGCGGCCTGCGAGCTCGCTGCCGACCAACGGATCTTCGCTCGGCGGGATGTACGAGGTCTTGATCTTTGTCACCGGCGCCACGACCTCCTGCCCCGGATCGGTCACGCCCAGCTGTTCGACCGGCTGTTGGCTTCCGGTCGGACGATTCGTCCGCTGGGGTGCCTGCCCGAGCTGGGTCTTCTTGTCCTCTGCCACGCTGTGCTCAGTCTAGCAAAAGCTGGTGCCTAACGCCGCCAGATCAATGGGCTTGCCCGTCGATCCACTCACTTGCCCGGATCATCCCCGAGCACACGTGCTGGACGTAGTCGATGCGGACGGAGCGGTCGAGCAGGCTCGCCGGCATGCCCCCATCACCGTCGCCGACGACGTCGAAGTCGTTGTCGGGTCGAATCTGCTGACCGAGCGCGTACTGGAGCGTCGCGGTGATCTGGCCACGCAGCGCCTCGTCAGGCGCTCCGGCATGCGCCCCGAGCGTGTACGCCGAGATCATGGCCTCCGTGCGCGAGCCTGCTGGCGTATTCATCGGCGGCACGAACGGGGTGACGAGGTACGAGCCCACGAGGTCGTCTTCATCGGGAAACTCGCCGAGGTCGGGTTGCTGGCCCCGCAAAAACTCGCCGTAGTTGTTGCAGAACGTGCGGTACTTTTCGGTCTTCACCGCGGGCCAGATCGCTTCGGCCGCGATACAGGTCCAGTGCTCTTCGCCAAAGAAGAACCCGGCGACGAAGAAGTCGTACCAGTTGACGAGCCAGTCGAGCCCTCGCTCGGCCGCCTGGGCATACTTCGGGTCGTTCGTGATCGTGTACATCCGGGCGAGCGCGAGTGACGCCTCGCCGGAGTAGTAGAGCAACATCGAGGTGTCGTCGGCCTGCTTGGTCACCGGGTTGTAGAGATGTCGGAACGAACCATCCGGGCGTTGCATGAACAGCAGCCAGTTCGTCAACTTCGACATCAGCGGCAGGTAGCGCGTGTCACCCGTCGCACGCTGGTACTCGGCAAGCGCCACCACGACGAGCGCGGTCGACCCGAGCCCTGCCTCGCCCTCGCCTTTATCGATCACGCAATCGATGTCGGTATGGTCAGGCATCGTCGCGGCACAATTGCCCTTCGCCATCAGATCGACGAGGTGCGCGAACGCGCGCTCGATCGGCTCGCGCAGCCATTCGGCCTTCGTGATCCTGTAGACCTGCGCGAGGAAGTACGTCGTGCCGCCGTGGCGCGGCATCGAGTACGCGCCGCGCGTCGGATCGGTCTTCTTGCCGGTGATCAGATCGTGCTCGTAGATGTAGCGACCGCTCGGCGCGAGGTGCGCGACCAGGTAGCGCGCCCCATTCAGCGCGGCCTCGCGCAAGGTCGCGGCCGAGATCGGCGGCGCTGGCGGAGCGCCGCGATAGAGCGGGAGCGGCGGCTGATCGCGCTCGCCGTCGGGTGCTTCGATGAACGTGTCGGTGCGAAAGCGGAACAGCTCGGACGGGTCGACCTTCTTGCCGAGACGCTGGCTCGCGAGCGCTGCGATCTTGTCGAGATCGACGCCGAGCGCGAAGTCCCCCATCGAGTCCGACGGCCGCTTCGTCGCGAGCAACTTCGACATCACGAGCTCGTGCGGCAACATCAGTACGGTCCTACCCTCCACGACCGCACCGATGCCATCGATGCCCGGGTTGAGCGCGAGGAGCGAGGCGAGGCCCGGCAGCGAGAGCGTGCGGAACAGCCAGTGGTTGCTTCCGACCGGTGCGCGGCCGGAGATCACGTCGACCTGGATCCGCGCCCCCTGGTTGATCGCAGACGCGCCCGGGCGCGCGAGGAGCTGCTTCGCGGCATCGTCGATGGCGCCGCCGAGATCCGCGCCGTGACCATCGACGCGCAGGATCGTCCGGCCGGCGAACCACACCGTGACCGCGACCGTGTCGCCCTCGCGATGGACGTCGCACGGTGCTGGCGCGTGTTCGCCGAGCGCGGTACGGAGCGGCGCCATCACGCGCTCGCGCTCGTCAGGAGCGAGGCGATCAGGCGGCGTGATCCGATAACCGAAATAGATGCTCGTGGTGACCGCGAGCAAGATCACGCTCGGTAGCGTCCACACCGCGAGCAACAGCCAGTGCCGCTTCATGTGTAGACACGTCGACCGGCGCGCGACATCAGATACTTCACCTGGACTAGCGGCAATAACGCGACGGCCTCGACGATCAGCGCGACCGCGACCCACGCCCCCGATGCGGCGGCCTTGCCGAATGCCCCGTAGGTGCCGGCGAGAAATGCGGCCGACGCGACCAAGCGCACGATGATCAAGCACGTGCTCGCCAGCACGAACGATCCGCCCACGAGTGCGACCCGGCGGCCGAGCGTGCGCCACTCGGGCACGAAGATCGTCGCGGTCCCGAGCGCGAGGAGCTCGAAGCCGACTGGAATCGACCACAGGTGGACCTTCGCGCTCATCATCCAGGTCGGAACGAGCTTCTCGATCGCGAAGATGAACGCCACCACCGCGAGCTGATCGAGCGCGAGGTAGATGTACGGTCGCGGATCCGCCTTGGCCACGCCGCAGCCTACTGCCGATCGGCAGCCCTAGAAACAACCGGGGCGCGTGATCGCCGGAGGCGCGACCGAGCTCGGCATCACCATACGCAAGTAGTCATACTCGTCGTCGCAGAACACGCCGGGACCCTGCCCGCCGAGCTCCGCGCGCTCGAGGTACGGTCGATCGCCGCCAGCATCCATCAAGCGATTCGGCGCATCTCCCGCGTCGTGAAAACCATCCGCGTACGGGTTCGCCAGGCCGAGCGAGTGCCCGATCTCGTGGGCGAGCGTGCCGCCGATCAAGTTGCCCAGCACGAACACCGCACAGCCGATCTGCTGGGTGCGCTCACCACTGGGACACGCCGATCCGTCGGTCGGCACCGTCACGCCGACGAGGTCGTTCGCGATCACTGGCGAGCCACCCAGATCGCTGCGGAATGGATCGAAGATCTGATCGAAGCCGTCGTCGGCGCCCGGCGTGACCTGACC
>JANXOP010000353.1 GCA_025357755.1 Kofleriaceae bacterium
CGAGCGGCAGATAGACCTGATCGATGAGGCGGTTGCGCACGAACGACGACATCACGCGTGGCGCGAGCTCGCCGATCCGCAGCCGCTTCTTCTCGCGCGCGCCGATCTCGGTGCGCAGCGCGCGATGCGCGCGAAATGCCGGTGCATCGATCAAGCGGAACCGATCGAGCCGCGCGGTCAGCTCGTCCAAGCGGAGCGCGAGTGTGCCGTTGATGATCCGGGGGTGGCGACCGAGGAGACCGGTGACCTCCGTCTCGATCAACGCACTCGAGGTCGCCCGCGATAGGCCGCCGGTCGCGAGGATGCCCGCGGCCTCCTCTGCCGGCGACGTGCTCGATGCGAGCTGCGGCCTCTGCGCGAGGATGCCAGCGACCCACGCACGCGCGAGGGCGAACGCTTCGCCGGGCGAGCCCGCGAGGGCCAACAGGTCCTCCTCGAACGAGGTCCTCGCCTGGCGCGCCTCGAGCTCGGCATTCAGCGCCTCGACGATCGCGACCGCGGTACCACTCGTGGTGAACCGCGGCTCGGAGGCGCCGAGCTCGTGGACGAGATACGCCGCCGCGGTCTCGGCATCACCGGCGAGCTTCTCGCGCGCCGCGAACGCCGCGATCGAGCCCGTGAGCTCGGAGGCAAGCTGCTTACGCGCGCCGCGATCGCCGAGCACGCCTGCCAGGCGCGCGAGGCTCTGCGCGCTGCGCTGCCAGCGCTTGCGCGCCTCGGTCTCGCTCGGGATCGAAGCGGCCCAGTAGAGCGTAGCGAGTACGCGCGGTGCCGCCGGATAGGCCAGCAGGCCCGCACCGTCGCGCATCGCGAGCAGCTTCTCGAGGATCTTCGCGGCATCGGCATCGTGGACACCGCGCTCGTAGCCCTCGTCGTAGCGCTGCTGCGCGAGATCGCGCACGAGCGCCTCCAGCCCACCGCTTCGCACCGCATCGGCGAGCACCGCCGGATCGTGATCGGCGAGGATGCTCGCCGCGAGGTACTCGCCGCGATACACCGCATCGGATTCACTCGGCAGATCCTGCGCCCACAACCGACGCGCGGCCTCGAGCGCGGGCTCGTTGATCGCCTCGTAGAAATCGGTGCCGGTGAGGTGAACCGCGAGGCCCTCCTCGTGCGGCACGATCATGAGCTCGAGCGGCTGGGTGTTGACGGCAAAGCGATGATCGCCAAATTTGATGAGCTCGCCACTGCCGCCCTCGAACAGATCCGCGCGATCGCGCTGGCCGCGCAGCGCATCTTGCTTCGCCGCTTTGACCTTGGCCTCGAGCTCGTCGGCCTTGACCGCATCGCCGAGCGTCGCCAGCTCCCCGCAGATATCGCGGAGCTTTTGGACCATCGCATCGGCGGCGAAGTACGCATTGATCTCGTCGGCGGTCGCGAGCTGGGTCGCTCGCCGGGTCACGCCTTCGAGGATTCGCTGCGCCGCCTTGTTGAGGTTCGAGGCGCGGCGCTGGCGCTCGGCCGCGAGCACTTGCTTGCGCGCACCGACGGCTTCGACGATCTCGACCCGCTTGGTCGCGAGCTCGGCCGTGAGCTCGTCGATATCGGCGAACCGGCCCTCGAGATCTTCGAGCTGGACGAGCAACCGCGTCAGCTCTTGATCGCAGCGCTCTGGCGTATCGCACTGCGCGAGCGCCGAGGCGACCGCCTGGGTGAGCAGCTTGATCTGCGCGCCGAACTCCGCGCGACCTTCGCGGGTACGAGCTCGCGATAGCGAACGTCGATGGTCGCGCGCGCGCGATTGACCTGACCGAACGCCTCCGTGATCGTCTCGAGGATCGCGGTGCGCTTGGTGGTGTCGTCGATCTTGAGCGAGCCGATCACGTTGCCGAGCAAGTCGACGCCAGCGGCGACCTTGTCGATCTCCTCGCGGACCGCCTTGACCTCGACCGCACGTTCGATCCCCGCGACGCGCTGCGATTGTTCGGCCGCCGCGGTGACCAGGGAGCCAAACCCGTCACCCTTCGCGAGGAAGTTGACCGTGTCGGCGGTCACCCGATCGAACGCGACCGTGACCTCGGTCTCGAGCGCAGCGAGCCGCGCCTTGTCGATGAACCGGACATCTTGCTTCGTGATCAGCTCGCCGCGCGCGCTGCGCAAGGTGGTCAGCGCTTCGAGGAACTGCTCGACCCGGTCGTAGCCCTCGGAGCGCGTCGCAGCCAGCCGCTGCGCGACCATCGCTTCCGCCTCGGTCAGCACGCGCTTGGCTTCACGCTCGAGGGCGATGACCTTCTCGTACTCGTCGAGGATCAGCTTCGCGGTCGATCGGACGTCCCCGACCGCGGTCTTGAGATCACCGGCATCGGCGTTGCCGAGCCAGTAGTACGCATCGGTCGCCTTGGTCGCGAGCGCGAGGATGTCCTCGAAGGTCGTGCGCTGTGGTTTGTCGTTGCTCGCGAGCCGCGCGATCGAGAGGGCATCGGAGAGTCCGCGTACGAGGTCCGCATTACCGACCTTGCCGAGGTAGCTGCCGTCGGTCGGCGCGCTCGCCGCATGCTCCGCCGAGGTGAACGGGGTCTGCCACACCTGCATCGGGTGGACGCGCGTGGGCTCGCTGACCACGCCACGCATCACGACCATGCGCCCATCGGCGAACAACGAATAGCCGTTGCACTGGATCGGCGTGGTGATCGCCTTGTCGATCAGGTTGTAGACGTAGAGCCAGTAGCTACCGTCACCGCCGCGAAAGTAGACGTACTGGACATCTTCACCGTTCGGCGATCGGAGCTCGTGCTCGAGGACGTAGTCGCTCGCATCACCATCGAACAGCTTGAAGTCGCCACCGACGAGCATGTAGCCGCCGGGGAACACGATGCCGTGGTCCTCGGGCAGCGATCGGCAGCCGTGACCGATGCCATCGGCGCGCACGATCTTGTGCGAGCGCGTATCGAACACGAGGTAGCGCCACGCGGTCTCGCGAAACGGCAGGATCTTGAGCACGATCAAGCCGCCCGGTTTGCCTATCGCCGCGTAGAACACGCGCGCGTCGTCGAGGGATTGGTTCGTGTCCTGGACCGGCTCGGAGTAGATGCCCTCCCCGCTCTCGGTGTTGTTCTCGACCTTGATCGTGAGGTCACCGGCGACGCACTCGACGAACAGCGTGTCGAGCAGGTTGTAGTGGGGGTGCTTGCCCGAGACCTGGTTATCGCGCGTGACCTCGTTCCATTCGAAGTCGTACGGTGAAGGGAACAAGGCCGCGTGATCGCGATCGCCGCGATCGTCGACGTAGACCACCTTGCCATCCGGCTCGATCCGCCAGCGCAACACCTTCGCATCGCGCCAGGTCGTGCCGGCCTGGAACACCGCGAGCAGCTGGGTCTCGCGCTTGACGAGCTGGATGAGGCGCGCGTCGCGGTAGTAGCGATAGAGGTTCGCGAAGTCGCGCTCGAGCTCCGCGCCGGTCAGGAGCTCCGCCGGAATCGGCGTCGTGTCGTAGCCGGTCTCGGTCCTGGAGAACCGATGGAGCGCGAGCACGTCGGTGATCTTGGTCTCGGCCTTGAGGCCCAAGAACACGTCGAAGCCGACGAGCAAGTCATCGCCGATGCCGACGAGATCGACGGGGACGCAGTTGTGCTCGGTGCGCAACCGCTCGGTCGCCACGAGCTCGGGCGCCGTGCCGCCGAACAAGGCCTTGCGCCGCGTGTTGAGCGCATCCGCTCGTTTCGCGAGCTCGGTCCCCGCAGTCGCGAGTCGCGCACGCAAGACCTCGTAGTTACCGCCAGTCAGCGCAGCATCGACGTCTGCCGATCCTGCCTTGGCGGGCGCTTGGGGCGCCGCCATGGCTCAGCTCACCTTGTCGTCGTGGACTCCGAGCTGCTTGGCTTGCTCGAGCAGCGTCTTCAGCTTCGTCTTCGTCGAGTCGTCAGCCTTGTTCATCAAGTTGCCGAGCAACAGCGCGAGGGTCTCGTGGCCTTTGCCATTGCCCCCGCCCCCGAGCGCCCCTCCCGGCCCCATCGCCCTGCGCACGACGTCGGAGTTGTCGAACACGCCATCGATCGAGCTACCGAGCGAGACCGCCTTGACGAACCGGTCGAAGAACTGGCCGTCGCCGCCGACGATCTTGATGTCGGCGTGCCCCATGGTCTCGGCCATGACGTGGGCCTGGTTCTCGGCCATCTGGACGCGTGCCTTGATCGACTCGAGTGCGATCGCACGGTCGGCATCGAGCCGCAAGCGGTACTCCTCGTGCTCGCGCGCGCCCCCGGTGAGCGCCTGCATCGACTTGGCCTTCTCCGCGAGCCCGATCGCTTCGGCGAGCATCCGCTTCTGGATCACACCGGCGTCCGCATCTCGCGCCGTGACTTCGGCGAGCAACTTCTCGCGGAGCGCCACCGCATTCGCGAGCCCGGTCTTCTCGATCGCGGCCGCTTCGGCCTCGTGACCTTGCGCCTCGGCCATCAGCTTGCGCCGGACGTTCTCGGCGAGCACGACGCCTTCTTTATCCGTGATCTGGACCTGCGCATCGCGGACGCGCGACTCGGCGAGCCCGACCTTCTCGATCGCGAGTGCATCGGCTTCCTTCACGCGGACCAGCGCGAGACCCGCCGCGGCATGCTCGGCTTGGGTACCCTCGGCACGGCGAATCGCGGCGCGCGCTTCCTTGTCACTCGCCTCCATCGCGGCGTCGGCCAGGATGATCTGCTTCTTCGCATGCGCCTGCGCGACCTGTTGCTCGGCCTCGGCCTGCTTGATGTCCTTGATGAAGATGCCCTGCGCCTCGGCCTCGGCACCGACGATCGTCACGTTCTTCTGGCGCTTGACCTCGGCATCGACGCGAAGGTCCTTGATCGCTTCTTCCTCGACCGCGACGGTCTTGTCGACCGCGATGCGGGCGCGGATGATGTCCGCGATCGAGCGCTTCTCGGTCTCGAGCTGCTTGTTCATCTCGATCTGGTTCAAGTTGACCTCGCGCGTACGACCGACCTCCTCGAGGTCCTTGGCCTTTTGAACGCGAACCTTCTCGACCTCGACCTCGCGAACGCGGCCTTGCTCCGAGACCTGGACGGAGCGCAACTTCGCCTGCTCCGCCATCTGGACCTGCTCTTCGGCCTTCTGGCGCTCGACCTGCGTGCGCTTCTCTTCATCGAGTGCAAACCGATGTGCCTCGTTCTGCTCGCGGGCCTGAGCGACCGCGACTTCCTTGTTCTTCTTCGCTTCGGCTTCGGCCTGGGCCTGCTCGAAGCGGTACATCGCCTCTTGCGCGGTGAGGTCCTGCTTGCCGACCTCCATGCGCTGGCGCTGCTTGAGCTGGTTCGTATCGATCGCAGCCGACGTCGTGATGTCGGTGATCTTGCGGATGCCGAGCGCGTCGAGCACGTTGTTCGGATCGAGCATCTCGATCGGCGTCTGCTCGAGGTAGTCGATCGCACAGTCATCGAGGACGTAGCCGTTGAGATCCTCGCCGATGACCTTCTTGATGTTGTTCTTGAAGTCCTGGCGCTGCGTGTACAGCTGCTCGAACTCCATATTCTTGCCGACCGTCTTCAACGCTTCGGAGAACTTCGCGGAGAACAGCTCCTCGAGCGTCGATTGCTGCGAGGCGCGCACGCAGCCGATCGTGGACGCGACGCGGAGCACGTCATCGACGGTCTTGTTGATGCTGACGAAAAAAGTAACCTTGATGTCCGCGCGGATGTTGTCGGCGCAGATCAGGCCCTCCTTCCCTTTGCGGGCGACCTCGATCATCTTGACCGAGAGGTCCATGACCTCGGCCTTGTTGACGATCGGCAGCACGATCGCGCCGGTGAACGTGACCTTGGGCTCGCTGCCCATCTTGTTGACGATCATCGCCTGGCCTTGATGGACCTGACGCCACGTCCGCGCGATCAGCACGAGGATGCCCAACAGCAACACGCCGCCAACACCGATCAGAACGACAACCATCTCTTTACCCATTGGACTTCTCCTCTTCGCCTTGCGCAGGCAATACGTCAGCTAGCGGTTCCACGATGAAGGTGCGCTTCGCGGGATCGAATTCGATGATGAGCGCCTTGTCGCCAGTCCGCAGACCAGCCTTGTCGCAGCGCACCGAGATCTGGACCAGGGAGTGGCCATCCTCGATGTTCGCGAACCCGAACACGTTGTCGACCGTCGTCGTGGTCACCGTGCACTGGCTGCCCACGTAGTCGGCGTTGAACTTGCCTTCCTTGATCTTGAACACCGGTGCTAGCGGACGCACGAGCAGACCCGCGATCGGGAACGCGACGAGCAAGACCACCGGGAACAGCAGGTAGCGCAACCACGTCGCCGAGTCCGGCACGAGGTAGGCCGTCGACAACAGGGACGCGCACCACGCGACGATGATGATCACGGAGAGCGAGATCGTGAGCGGCACGACGCCCAGGCCGAGCGAGGCCCACACACCCGCACCGTCGACATCGGCATCACCGTCGACGTCATGACCGCCGCCACCGACGTCGTGACCACCACCCACATCGATGTCGCCGTGTCCGCCGCCGAGGAGATCCAGATCGAGCGCGCCGATCAGCACGAACAGCCAGTAGACGAGCGCGATCCCGAGCGCGATCGTGAACACCACCGACGGAAACCTCAGAGAGGCCTGCACCAGCTCCGTCATGTCAGCCCCTCTTTCAAGAGCGATGTGATCGCTCGTTTATCATCCGTAAGTCGTCCTACCCGGAATGGGAAGGTCCAGCCCACCAGCTGGTCAGGCGTACGATCCGACTGATCGGGCCTCATTTACAAGCGCTGGCGGCCCTTGACCCACCGTTGGCACGATACAACGTTGATCGCATGGTGCGCGTGGCAGAGGAATTTGGAGGCTTGCTCCCGATCGCCCTCGGCCTCTACGCGCTGAAGGACTCGAGCGACGACTTCGCGACGATGAAGTCCGAGATCCGTGCGTGGGCTAAAAAGGATCCGATCGACGCCCTGATCGCCGTGGTGTTCGGCGGCGGCGTCGCGTTCTATCTCGCCGAACGCGACACGAACGCGAACTGCGCGCACGTGTGGGACGGCATCCTCTACATGTCGACCTCGCTCTCGGTCGGCTACGACAACTTGTTTCCGACCACGCCGATCGGTCACGCACTCGCGACGTTCGCGCAGACGTTCGGGCCCGCGCTCTCGGGCGCGGCCCTCGAACCGACGGCGCAGGAGCTCGCCGTGGCCGCCGCCGAAGCCGCGGCGCGGGCGACCGAGGATGCCGAGGTCAACCGCGCGATCCTCGCGCGCCTCGAAGACATCGTGCAGCTGCTCCAGCGCCAGGCGGCAATGCCGTCGCTGCAGCCGTAGCCCCGAGGGCTACTAGACTTCGACGCCCGGGACGTCGGCTTCGATCTCGACCGCGATCTCGCCGGGGATGCCGAGCAGGGTCTGCAGCTTGTCGAGCATCTTGCGCTCGGAGTGCGCG
>JANXOP010000361.1 GCA_025357755.1 Kofleriaceae bacterium
CGCTCGTCGACGAGGATGGCACGCCGCTCAACCAGGCGATCCTCGCGCGGGCCGATGCCCAGACCAAGCTCGACGAGACCCGGGCCGTCGAGGCGGGCGCGGGGGCGCTGAGCGGCGAGCAATTCCTCGCGATGATCGTGCCGACGACCGATGCCCAGGCGCTGTACGCGGAGCTCTCGATCCTCGTCGGCCTCGCCGCGCTCGATCAGGGCCATGCCCAGGAAGCGAACCTCGCGCTGTCGCTCGCGCATCGGCTCGACCCGGGCCGCCAGCTCGATCCCGCGCGCTACCCGCCGGATGTCGTCGCCGCATGGAAGCGCGCGGTCGATTCCAGGCCGGAGCTCGTCACGCTCGAGGTCAAGGGGACCGGGCGCGTGTGGATCGATTTTGTCGAACGCGGTCCGGCGCCTGGCGTGTTCAAAGAGCTCGAAGTCGGCGATCACGTGATCACGGTCACGGGCTTCGATCGCAAGACTTGGGGCAAGCCGCAGAGCCTCACGGCCTCGACGATGATCGAGGTTCCCGAGCAGTCCGCGGACGGTCACCAGAAGGTCGCGCGGGCGCGGCTGACCTTGTCGCGCGCGCAAGCCTCCGGCGACGATGTCGCGCGCGCCGGCGCGATGAAGCAGCTCGCCGCGCTGCTCGGCGTCGGCGATGCCGTCATGATCTCGAAGCGACCCGATGGCGCGATCCAGTGGGAGACCTGGCGCGATCGTGCCCCGGGGTTCTCGGCGCCGAAGCAGTTCACGAACCAGAAGCCCGAGGAGATGATCGAAGGTCTCGCGGGCCCGCGCCGGCTGCCGCCACCGCGCCGGCAGGACCCGCCATTCACGAAAGCCCCGATCGTCATCGAGAAGGCCTGGTACGAGAGGCGCTGGGTCCAGGCGTCGGCGGCGGGTACCGTGCTCGCGGTGATCGTCGGCGGCATCCTCATCGCCAATCGCACGCAGTGGATGAACTTCGGCGGCGATATCAAGATCGCGAACTGATGCGCCTCCTCGCTCCCTTCCTCTCGCTCGCGTTGGCCTTGGCAACGGCGTGCAGCGATCCCACGCTGACGCTGCGCTTTCGGGTGACGTCGTCGCAGGAGGCCGCGTGTCTCGATACCGCGAACCGCCAGGTCACGAGCTGCAGCGATGTCACGATGGCGTGTCGCGCGGCGGTCAGCATCCGGGTGTTCAACCCGAACGATCCAGCGTCGCCATACATCACGGTGTGTCAGGAGCTCACGACCCAGAACCTGTGCTCGATCGCGGCGGTCGATCTGCCGCAGCCGGCGACCAAGGTCAACGCCCAGACGCTCGAGATCGAGATGGCGGTCTATCCGAGCGTGAAGCTCGCGACCGACACCGCGACCGGTCAACTGATCTGCCCGAGCGATGTCACGTTCGATGCGCTCGGCTTTCCCTCTGCCTCGATCGATCCGTGCGACGCGACCAATGGTACGTGCGCGCCGACGCCCGCGATCGGTGGCGTCGCGTTCTATCATCCGGGCGACGCCGAGACGATCGTCGATCTCGGTTGCGTCGATCTCGCGCAGCTCAACGATATCTCGTGCACCGGTGGCGTCGCCGTCGCGGTGCGCTCGAGCGTCGAGGATCTCGATACCGGCGTCTCGGTCAGCTCCACGCTCGCCGATCAGCTGACCGTCCAGATCGGCGAGCCCAAGCCGATCACGTTGAGCACCGGCGATACGTACTACCAGCTCAACTCCGTCGATCTCATTCCGCTCACGCGCGTGACCGGCCAGACCACGCCTGGCTGGGATGGCACGTTGACGCGCGAGCTCGCGAACCTGTGCACGATCGTGCTCGAAGACGCGCCCGGGTCCACGACCTCGGTGCGCTGCAAGGCGATTCCCGACGCCACGTATCAGATCGCGAATCCGACGATCGATACGAGTGGCACCCGGCTCTCGAAGGCCACACTCGACGGCATCCTCGCTGCGCTCGGCTTGACCGAGGTCCCGACCGCGGGGCTCGTGATCGGCGTCATCCTCGATGCGAACGGAAGCCCGGTGCAGAATCTCCAGATCGTGCCGAGCCAGGGCTCGGTGCTCTATCTCACCGGGGACCGCACCGGGCTGACCACGCAGACCTCCTCGAACGGCATCTTCATGTCGAAGGACGCGCCGTTCGGCACGACGTTCAATGCGTCGAGTGCCGGCGGCCTCAACGCGACCGGGCTGGGTGGGTTGATCGAAGGGCGGGTCACCCTCGTCGTGCTCCAGTTCGAGATGCCCGCCGGCCAGTGACCGGCCAGGGACCGGCCGACCAGTCGGGGACATGGAGCGCGACACCGGTGTCGTGGTTTCACGACCACCGCGGGACCGCGGACCGCGTAACCGCTTGATCGCTGTAGGTCGCGCGAGGCACCGGCCTTGCTCTACGCTCGAGCATGCGAAGCCTGGTGATCGTCGCGATGATGTTGGGTGCCATCCGCTCGGCGGGTGCCGACGGCTTCTACTTTTCGGAAGGCGTCGGTGCGACGACCGTCAAGGACGAGCTCGCGAGCCACGAGGCAGACCCGACGCTCGCGAACATCCGGATCGCGATCGGGATGCGGCGTGGACCGTGGGCGCTCGAAGGCGTGATCGGCGTGCAGCTCCCGACCATCTCGTACGCCGACTCCGGCACCTCGCCGGGCCTGAACACCACGTCGCTCGATCTCAAGTACATCCAGCCGCTGGTACGCCACCTCGAGCTCTACGTGCGCGGCAGTGTCGGGTACGCGTGGGCCGATGGCGCGCTCGCGAGCTACGCGGGACGTGGCCTCGGCGTCGGCGCGGGCGTCCAGTTCAAGGGCAAGGGCTCGGTGCTCGGCCTGCTCTGGGCTCCCCTGTTCTTCCTCGTGAACAAGGGGCCGATGATGACGGGCGCGCTCTACATCGACGAGGGTTACGACTTCTACCGGCTGCATGATGGCAACCGCACGGCCATCGATGCCCAATTGACGCACGTCACGTTCGGCTTCGCGCTCGGCAGCGACTTCTAGAAATTCGCGGTAAACCCCAAGGCGTGAAGAGCCGCCTCTGGTATCGCATCGCGCTCGCCACCACCGCGGGCGCACCGCAGCTGGTGCTCGCGAGCGGCGACCATCCGGGCCTCGCGATCGCCGAGGCCGTGCGCGAGGTCGCGGGGAGCTGGGCGATCGCCTTCGATGTCGCGACGGCCGAAGAGATTCCGCTCGGCGAATCGGTAGGTAAGGGCCACGTCGTCAAGATCGGTCCGGCGCCGGCGGAGCTCTCGACCTTCAAGTTTCCTCCCGGCGCCTTGCCCTCCGTGAGCGGTGGCGTGCGCACGATGGCGTCGGGCTGGACGAAGCGCAGCGAGCCGAGCATCTTGGTGCTCGAGGCGCAGACCGACGCCGAACACCTGATCGATCTCTATCTCGGCCTGGTGGAACGGCTGCCCAGCGCTGACAACCTCGAGGTCCGGCTGCTCGATCACTACGACGCCGCGGGCGCGACCGATGTCTGGCTGACCTCGCGGATCAACGCGAAGAAGATCCTGCGCTTCCTCGACGATCACGATGCGGAGCTGTTCGGAAACGGGCACGTCGAGCTCTCGGTCTACGCGCGCGCGCAAAAGGCGACGCTCCGGCTCACCGAGCACAAGACCGTGCTCTGGCTCGCCGAGGGCAACTCGCTCGAAGCCGAGATGACGCGCTGGTTCGCCGAGCTCGGGGTGCCGGCGGTGACGTCGCTGCCGACCGTCGCCGACGGCACGTATCACCACTACCGCACGCCGGCGAGCCGCGATCGGAAGAAGCTCGGCGACGAGCTGTTCAAGCAGCGGATGCGCAAGGTCGATACCGTCAGGGTTTCGTGACGGCCGGGTGGTCGCGCCACCAGAACCGCAACCGCCGCCGGGCCCATGCGCCCGCGTAGTCGACGCCGATCCGCGGGCCGATGCCGAGCTTCGGCGGCACTTCGTGCGCGGCGACGTAGAGCTCGCCCCGTGCGAGGTCACGACGATCGTGGCTACGATCGATCCCGAGAGCGCGCGTGACCTTGCCGGGGCCGCGCCCGATCCGCGGATCGTCACCGAGCCCCGAGAGCGGAGCGACCGCGCGGATCAAGACCGCCTCGCCGTGACCTTCGTCGCCGGTGACGATGTTGAACATCTCGTGGATGCCGTAGCAGAGGTAGACATAGCTCCGGCCCGCCGGTCCGAACATCACGGACGTCCGTGGGGTCGCGCCGAACCGCGCATGGCTCGCCTTGTCGTGCGGCCCGAGATACGCCTCGACCTCGACGATCATCCCGGTGCGATCACCATGCACGAGGGCACAACCGATCAGCTCCCGCGCCACGATCGGTGCGGGTCGCGCGAACCAAGCGTGCGTCAGGCGCTCTGTGCGGGCCATTCGATGAGGTGCGCGCGATTCGTGCCGCTCACCACATCGCCGACCCTACCATCCGCCGCGAGAGCGTCGAGTAGAGCGCGCGTCGCGGCCTGATATTCGTCGACGGCGAGGCCGCCTTGGAGTAACCGAAATCGCAGCAGCAGGAGCGCGGTCTGCGCGACGTCCGAGAGGCAGTAGCGCTGGATCGCATCGAGCTGACCGGCGGCGTACATCCCCGCGACTTGCGAGCCATCGACGCCGGTCTTACCGGGCAGGCCGATCAACCGCGCCACCGCATCGAGGCTGCCCGACCGTGTGGCGCCGTGATCCGCGAGCCAGTCGCATAGATCGAGGTGACCTTCTTCGCTGTAGCGCGAGCGGACGTTCTTCTCGCGGTAATACCAGGCGAGCGAGACGCCGTGACACAGCGCACGCAACGCGATCACCGGGAGGTCGAAGCTGCGCCCGTTGTACGTCACCAGGATCGGCCGGGCCTTGCCGACGAGCTTCGAGAAATCCTGGAGCAAGGCGCGCTCGCGCTGATCCGCGCTCCCGGTTGGCAAAGGATCGCCGAGCACCGTGAACCGCTTGAGCCGGTAGCCGTGATCGAGCCACAGGCAGCCGATCACGACGACGCGATGCGCCCACGTCGGGGGAAACATCCCGCGCCCATCGGCGTTCTCGGGGGGCGCCGTCCAGCGATCGCTGTCCGGCACCGTCTCGATATCGAGGACGAGGTATTCGGCGCTTGGCGTACGAGCCACGCTCGGACCCTAGCCGACCCGTGTGACAGCGAACCTACGTCGGGTAGCCGCGCTCGGCGTCGGACTCGCGGGCGCCCAGCGTCTCGGGGCGGCGCGGTAGCACCACCGACATCGTGGTGGCTTCGTTGCTCGAGTCGGCCCGGAGCTCGCCGCCGTGGCCGCGCGCGATCTCCCGGGCGATGTACATCCCGAGGCCGAGGCCCGCGCTGCCAGGGACCTGCCGATTGCTGCCGCGAAACGGCTCGAACAGCACCGGCAAGATCTCGGCGGGCACCGCGCCATCGTTCTTCACCGTCACGAGCACGTCGCGCTCGCGGCCCGCGACCGTGGCGACGATCTCGCGGCCGCGTGCGCCGTGCGCCACCGCGTTTCCGAGCAAGTTCGAGAACAGCTGGAGCAGGCGCTGCGGATCTCCCGAGGTCACGCAGTCGCCGTGGCTCGCGATCCGCACGATCAGCCCGGGGGTCGCGCCAGCCAGCTCGTCGACCGCGCGCTGTACGAGCTCTCGGACATCGAGCGGCAGGCGCTGGCGTACGAAGCCAACCCCGTTGCCGAGCCGAGCACGCGTGAGATCGAGCAGCTGCTCGATCATCTCGGTCATCCGATGCCCGGCGCCGATCATCCGACCGATCGTGCGCTGCGCAAGCTCTTCGCGCGTGGTCTCGCGCAACAGCTCCGCACCGGCGAGCATCGCGCCGAGGGGGTTGCGTAGATCGTGACCGATGATCCCGACGAACAGCTCGTTGAGCTTGAGGGCGTGGGCGAGCTGCAACCGCTGACGCGCGAGCTCGACGAACACGTCGACCTTCGACCGCAGGATGTGCGGATCGATCGGCTTGAAGAGAAAATCGACGGCGCCGGTGCCGTAACCCTTGAATACACGCTTGGGATCGCGCGTGCCGGCGGTGACGAAGATGATCGGCACGTGCTTGGTGCGCTCGGCGCCTCGCATGAGCTCGGCGAGCTCGAAGCCGTCCATCTCCGGCATCTGGACATCGAGCAGCGCGAGGCTGATCTCGTGCACCAACAAGAGCTCGAGCGCCTCGGATCCCGAGCGCGCCTGGAGCAACTCCACGTCGTCGCGGCGGAGCAGCGCATCGAGCGCGACGAGGTTCTCCTCGACGTCATCGACGAGCAGGACTTTGACGGGAGGGTTCACGGCTGGTCCCCACGGTAGAAAGCGGCGGCGAGCGGCGCAAGTGCATTTGCCAGCTCTGGGATCGGGAGCGCGGTCGCGCGTGAACCCAGTCTGCGCAACGCCGCGGCCGGCATCATCGGGTGCAGTGCGGTCGCCGGAGCTTGGATCATCGCGCGGCCACCGGCATCGACGATGCGCGCCAGCCCCGCCGCCCCGTCGTCGTTGGCGCCGGAGAGCAACACGCCAACGCATCGCGAACGAAAGGCCTCGGCCGCAGACTCGAAGAGCACGTCGATCGAAGGCCGAGAGTAGTTGACCGGTGCGTCGACCGAGAGCGCGAGCGAGCCCGTGCGTTCGACGAGCACGTGATAGTTCGGCGGAGCGATGTAGAGGAAGTTCGATTGCAACGGCACCTTGTCCTCGGCCTCGACGACGATGCGGCGCGTGACCGAGCCCACGATCTCGGGGAGCAAGTTGCGCTGGTTCGCACCGAGGTGGATCGCGACGACGATCGGCACGTGGACATCGAGCAACGCTACGAGCGCGAGTAGCGCTTCGAGCGCACCCGCAGATCCGCCGATCACGAGGAGGTCCATCGCAGGAGTGGCCATCATAGGAGTTGATAGATCCGCGCTTCGGGATCGCACTCCTGGTAGCGGGCAGCGAGGGTGGTGAAGCGCAAGGTCTCCTTGCTGCCGAGCCCGAGGAAGCCCTTGCGGCACAACGAGGCCGTCAACACGGTCAGCGCACGCTCCTGGAGGTCACGCTGGAAGTAGATGAGGACGTTGCGACACGAGACGAGCTGGGCCTCGGCGAAGGCGTGATCGGTCGCGAGGCTGTGATCCGAGAAGACGATCGCCTTCTTGAGCCGGCGATCCATCACCGCGCCGCCGTACGCCGCGGCGTAGTAGTCGGAGAGTGATTTCTTGCCGCCCGAGAGCCGGTAGTTCTCGGAGAACCGGACGAGGCGATCGGTCTCGAACACGCCCTCCTGCGCGACCCGCAGCGCCTCGGGATTGATGTCGGTCGCGTAGATCATCGAGCGGTCGAGCAGGCCTTCCTCCTCGAGCATGATCGCGAGCGAGTAGGCCTCCTCGCCGGTCGCGCAACCGGCGACCCAGAGCTTGAGCGATGCGTACGTCCGCAGGTACGGCACGATCGTCTCGCGCAGCGCCTTGAAGTACACCGGGTCGCGAAACATGTCGCTGACCTGGACCGTGAGGAAGCGGAGTAGCTCGGTGAACATCGCGGGCTCGTGGAGCAGCTTGTCCTGCAGCCGGCTCAGCGATGGGACCTTGAAGTAGAGCAGGGCGTTGCGTAGCCGGCGCAGGAGCGACGCTTCGGAGTAGCTCCGGAAGTCGTAGTGGTACGCGTGATAGATCGCGTCGAGCAGCGACGTGAGCTCGGCGTCGCGCGGCTCGATCTTTACTTCCGGATCCATACCCTCGCCAGGGACAGGAGCTTGTCGACATCGAGCGGCTTCGCGATGTAGTCGTTCGCGCCCGCGGCGATGCAACGATCGCGATCATCCTGCATCGCCTTGGCGGTGAGCGCGATGATCGGCAGCCGCGCGAACTGGTGTTCGGCGCGGAGCGCGCGCATCGCCTGGAGCCCGTCCATCTCCGGCATCATGATGTCCATCAGTACGAGGTCGATGTCGGGGTGCTGGTGGATCGTGTCGATGGCCTCGCGCCCGTTGCGCGCGATGATGACCTTCGCACCTCTCGGTTCGAGGACGCTCGTCAGGGCGAACACGTTGCGAACATCGTCCTCGGCGATCAGGATCTTCTTGCCCTCGAACGCGCTCTCGCGATCGCGCGCGTCGCGCAGCATGCGCTGGCGCTCGGGTGGTAGTGCAGATTCGACCTGGTGGAGGAACAGGGTGACCTCGTCGAGCAGGCGCTCCGGCGAGCGCGCGCCCTTGATGATGATCGAGCGCGAGAACTTCTCGATCCGGTGGACCTCGTCCGGCTTGAGCGAGCGACCGGTGTAGACGATCACCGGAGGGAAGCCGTGCTGATCGCTCTTCGACATCTCCTCGAGGAGCTCCAGGCCGCTGCGATCGGGCAACGAGAGATCGAGCACCATGCAATCGAACGTGCGCGCCTCGAGCTGTTCGAGCGCGGCCGCGGTGGTTCCAGCCGTGATGACCTCGACGTCCTCGCCCGCGAGCAGCCGCGCCGTGCTCTCGCGCAGCAGGGCATCGTCCTCCACGACGAGCACGCGGCGCAGCTTCTGCGTGAACTTGGCCTCGAGCTTCTTGATCGCCTCGACCAGCTTCTCGCGCTCGACCGGCTTGAGCACGTAGCCGGTCGCGCCCATCTGCAGCGCGGTCTGCGCGAAGTCATCGATCGAGGCCATGTGGACCGGGATGTGGCGGGTGCGGGGATCGCGCTTGAGCGCATCGAGCACGGCGAGGCCAGAACGATCGGGCAAGCCGACATCGAGCAGGATCGCGCTCGGCAGGTAGTGGCGTGCGAGCGCGAGGCCATCCTCGGCGGTCGTCGCGGCCATCACCTCGAACTCGAGCTCGTGTGCGAGGTCGCTCAACACCCGTGCGAAGGCGATGTCGTCTTCGATGATGAGGAGCGCACGCGACTGCGGCGTGATCGATGCGCGATCGTCGGCGAACGGTGCGGCGCCGATCGGTGCCTGCGCCATGGCGTGCTCCGAGTGGCTCGGCGAACGGTGGCGCAGCGGCATCGGTTGGGCCAACGCCGAGCTCACCGAGGCCACCGTCGTCACGGAGCTCGCGCCGGCGTAGCGCTTGGGCAAGCCGAGCGTGAAGGTCGAACCCTTGCTGACCTCGCTCGACATGGAGAGGTCACCCCCGAGCAAGCGCGCGAGGTCACGCGAGATCGAGAGCCCGAGCCCGGTCCCTCCAAACTTGCGGGTGCTCGCACCATCCGCCTGGCGGAATGCCTCGAAGATCAGCTGATGCTGGCTGGCGGGGATGCCGATGCCGGTATCGCGCACCGCGAACAGGAGCTGATCGCGGGTCGCCGAGATCTCCAACGAGACGCCACCCACTTCGGTGAACTTGAGCGCGTTCGAGAGCAGGTTGCGTAGGACCTGATGGAGCCGCGTCGGATCGGTCTCGATCGATTCGGGGGTGTTCGGCGTGATCCGGAACTGGAGCTCGAGCTTCTTCTGGGTCGCGACCGGTTGGAACACGCTCGCGAGCTCGTCGACGAGCCGCTTGACGTGGATCTGCTCGGGCCGGACATCGAGCATGCCGGCCTCGATCTTCGAGAGATCGAGGATGTCGTTGATCAGCGTCAACAGATCATTGCCCGCGTTGTAGATCGTCTGCGCGAACTTGACCTGCTCGGCGCTGAGGTTCTTCTCGCGGTTATCACCGAGGAGCTTCGCCAGGATCAGCGTGCTGTTGAGCGGGGTGCGCAGCTCGTGCGACATGTTCGCGAGGAACTGCGACTTGTACTCGCTGGAGCGTTGCAACTCTTGCGCGGTGCGCGCGAGCTCGTCGCGCTGGAGCTCGAGGCTGCGGGTCTGCTCTTCGAGCTGCTTGTTGATCTGCTCGAGCTCGGCCTGCTGGTTCTCGAGCTGGGTCTGCGAGATCTGCAAGGCACGGCTCTGCTGCTCGAGCTCTTCGTTCGAGACCCGCAGCTCTTCTTGCTGGGCCTGGAGCTCTTCGGACTGGCGCTGGGTCTCGGCGAGCAGCGCCTCGAGCTTGGTGCGGTCCTTCGCGCTGCGAATCGCGACCGCGACCGCCTCGGAGACCCGATCGAGCGCGGCCTTCTCGACACTGTCGAGCGCGTGCCTGAGCGCGAGCTCGGTGACCGCGACGATCTCACCGTCGATCGCGGCCGAGGCGATCGCGAGCGCCTTGGGTCGCCCCTCGCCGAGCGCGGAGCTGAACTTGATGTAGTTCTCCGGCAGGTCGTCGATGTGGATGACCGTCTTGGTCTTGCCGAGCTCGCCGGTCAGGCCCTCGCCGAGCTGCTTGGTCATCGGCACTTCGCTCGAGTTCGAGGCGGCTGCGATCCGACGCAGCTGTTTGCCATCGACCACGTAGACCGCGGCCGCGATGGCACCGAGGTTGCGCCCCAGCGTTCGGAGCACCTTGTCACCGAGCGACTCGAGGCCGAAGTCACCCTGCATGTGCTCGGTGAGCGAGACCTGGACCCGCCGCACCCAGGCTTCGGCCTCGACCGCACGGAAGTCGCGCGACGCGAGGATGCCGATCAAGCCAAGCATCGCGATCAACAGGGCCACTCCACCGAAGACGATGTACGAGGTGCTCGAGACCGAGTCCTCCCACTCGAGGGTCCGCATCGCGAGCAGCTTCTGCTCGGCCGCGGTCATCGTGGCGATCACGGCGCGCGCGCGTTCCATCGCGTTCTTGCCGCGATCGGTCTGGACGAGAGCCAGCGCACCCGCATGGTCGCCTGCGCGCTCGCTCGCGATCGTCTCGGCGAGCTCTTCGAGCTTGCTCTGCGACGCCGCCTCGAGCTCGCCGGTCCGCTGTTGCTGCTCGGGATCGTCGAGCGTGAGCTGGTGAATGCCCTTGAACAACGCCGGCAAGCGCTCGCGACCGCCGTTGTAGGTCTCGAGGTAGTGCTCGGAACCTGTGAGCAGATAGCCCCGCTGGCCGGTCTCACAATCGGAGAGTGCGGCGAGCACCTGGTTGATCTCGCGCTCGACCATCTCCGTGTGTTGCATCGCCTCGGCGGCCGACGAACGCGAGATCAGCGATCGGTACGCGAGCAACGCGATGACGACGGCGACCGCGATCGCGGCGACCAGCGCGCCGAAAGCCTTGCTGGGCAGCCAGGCCTTCGACCGCTGCGGGACTGCTACGATGGGCACGTGGCCCGCCTGTCTGCAGGGTGTGTGCCCACGCGCACGCTGGATCTTCCTGGGGGTTTCTTTACGAAATCGCGGCACTAGCGCACGGTGTGCGATTTCGCTCGCTCCGGGTCTGGCGGCGTAACCCGGCCGATCGCAAGACATCTAACAGGGCTAGGCAATGCCGAGATCAGTGGTCAATAATCACGCGATGTTCGGTGGCCGCACGTTGCTCCTCCTCGCGGTGACGCTCGGACCGTCGCTCGCTCACGCAGACGATCCTGGGCGCTGCATCGACGTGCAGTTCACGCCGAGTGACAACCTCCAGATCGTCGCGTGGGTCGCGGATTCCGCGGGTGCCTACAAGGACACGATCTTCATCACCCAGCAGACCGGCACGTTCGGCCTGGGCAATCGCCCGGGTCGCTTCGACTTCAACAGCGGTCCGATCTGGCCATACGGTCGCCGGATCACGACGTTCCCGGTGTGGGCGCACGGCAACGGTCAAGCGTTCGATCAGGTCATCTATCAAAACGACACGTCCGAGGACCCGGGCGCGTGCTTCACGGCCACGGGCAATGACTACCAGCAGTGCGGCGAGAACAACCTCAGTCACCCGTTCAACCAGAGCTCCGCGGAGTCCCACTTCTGCCGGCCCCTGATGCCGAGCGAAGCGAGCTGGGACACGGGTACGTGCGCGACGAGCGCGTTCTCCGACAAGGGTAAGTTCTCGACCTCCGCGGTCAAGACCGGCTATCCACCGCGCACCGATGTCTTGCGCGGGACGTACGATTCGTCGTCGGTCGATCTCTACAAATCGCTGAACCCGTTCGATGCGGTCTCGCAGCCCACGCCGGTCGGTGGAACGCTCACCCACACGCCCTGGCCGGTGCCCGCGGATCTGCCGCCCGGCGACTACCAGCTGTTCGTCGAGGTCTCGAAGGAGTTCGACTTCAACGGCACGTACACCACCGCGGCGTATCCTTCGCCAGCCGGCATCTACTGGGCCGAGTACGGCAAGCCGTACCGCGGTCAGCCCTCGGTGATCTATCGCGTGCCGTTCACGATCGCCGCGACGTCGACGACCGCATCGACGAGCACCTACTTCGGCTACGGCGATCCGAACGGCGGCGACGGCACGATCCGGCCGCCCGATGGCACCATCACGAACGACACGCCGGGCACGGGCGCCTCGCGCCTCGAGCTCGTCGCTGATGGCTCGGACATGTACCGCGTCAAGGTCGACGTCAGCCCGAACTCGCCGACCGAAGTGCCGGCGCAGCCGGCGCAGTTCGTGGCGACCGATGTCAACAGCGCCGGCATGTCGCTGTCGTTCGTCGCTCCGGGGGTCGGCACCCAACAACTCCGCGTCGCGGGTTACGAGATCCGCGTCCGCGCGGGCACCGAGATGACCGCCGCGAACTTCGCGGACTCGATGCCGGTGACCGCGAAGGTCACTCCAGAGGATGCCGGTCACCTCCAGACCTTCGATCTGACAGGCCTGCTCCTCGAGACCGATTACTGGGTCGGTATTCGCGCCTACGACGGCTGCCACAACAGCGGCGCGCTGGCGATCACGAAGATCACGACCGACGCGCGCGTCAACGGCTCGGTCGATGCGTGCTTCGTCGCGACCGCCGCGTACGGCTCGTTGATGGCGAACGACGTCGAGATGCTGCGCCACTTCCGCGACTCGAAGCTGCGCTCGAACGCGATCGGCGAATTCGGTGTCGAGGCGTATTACACGTTCGGCCCGTTGGTCGCGAACATCATCGGTGAATCGGACGTGCTGCGGACGAGCGCACGCGACGTGCTGCGCCCGTTCGTCGAGCGCATCCGCAAGCTCTCGTTCTAGCAAGACCCTGATGATCCGGTCGTTGCTGGCGGTCTCGCCCATCGTGCTCGCGCCGATGGAGGACGTGACCGATGCCGGCTTTCGCCGCGTGTGCCGCTCGCTCGGCGCGCACGTCTGCGTCACCGAGTTCGTCGGCGTCGAGCAAGTGATCGCCGATTCAGACGCGTGCCGAAAAAAGACGCGGCTCGCCGCCGAGGACCGCCCGACCGCGATCCAGATCTACGGCGCCGATGCGCAGCTCCTGCTCGCCGCGGCGCGCATCGCCGCGGCGGCACGGCCTACGTTCCTCGATCTCAACTGTGGTTGCTGGGTGCCGAACGTCGTCGCTCGCGGTGCGGGTGCGGCGTGGCTGCGAGACCCGGCAGCGATGGTCGCGATGGTCAAAGCGATCACCGCCGAGGTCTCGGGCTCGGTGCCGGTGACCGTCAAGACCCGGATCGGCTGGGGACCCGAGGCGCCGATGCCGATCGTCGATCTCGCGCGGCGGCTCGAAGACGCGGGCATCGCCGCGCTCACGATCCACTGCCGCACCGCGCAGATGGGCCACACTGGCGACGCCGATTGGGCGTGGGCCCGCCGCGCACGCGAGGCGGTCGCGATCCCGGTGATCGTGAATGGCGATGTCCGCACCGCCGAAGATGCCGTGCGCGCGCTCGCTGAGACCGGCTGCGCGGGCGTGATGATCGGCCGCGCCGCGATCGCTCACCCGTGGATCTTTCGCGAAGCGCGCGCGCTCCTCGCGGGCCACTCGTACACGCCACCGACCGATCTCGAACGCCGCGCGGTCTATCGCGCGATCGTCGAAGCGAGTATCGCGGCGCGCGGCGAGCTCGGCGGGGTCGCGGCCGCGAAGCGCCACAGTGCGATGTTGCCGGCGCTTCGGCCGCGCGTCCTGCGCGCGCGCGCGTTCGCCGAGACGCTGGAGCTGCTCGCGTGAGCAGGCGCGATCACGTCGATGCGCGATGCCCAGCGTGCATGATGTATCTCGAGCTCTGCCTCTGCGCCGAGATCCCGAAGCTCGTCACGCGTTCGCGCCTCGTGCTCTTGATCCACTATCGCGAGGCGCGCAAGCCGACGAACACCGGCCAGCTCGCGGCGCGCTGCATGCCGAACAGCGAGATCGGGATCATCGGCGATCGCGATCGACCCGACCTGCCGGCGATCGGCGAGCACGCACTCCTCCTCTATCCCGCCGACGATGCGATCCCGATCGCGCAGGCGATCGCTCTGAACCCCGACGTGCCG
>JANXOP010000198.1 GCA_025357755.1 Kofleriaceae bacterium
TCGACGTCACCGTGATCGAAATCGCTGACCTCACCGAGGTCAACGGCGGCATGCAGTGGCAGAACCTCTGCGCGTCCTACAATGTCGAGGATCGCCGTCCCGGCGCCGGCACGAAGTTGCAACAGCGCGCGAAGACGGACCAGTGGAACGCCGAGCGTGGCTGCCCGGTCTGGGCAGACCTCCACCCGAAGACGCGCTAGTCCTCGCCGCAGCTGGTAGGGTCTCGGGGTGCTGTTCGTCGCACTCAGCTGCTTGCAAGGGCGACCGATGGAGAGCGCCTTCGCCGAGCTCGCGCGCCTGGGCGTCGGCATCCAGCTAACGCCCGGCAATCTACCCACGCGCGGCTTTCGCGAGCACGTCGCGGCGTCCGGTGTGATCACGCGGACGCATCACGGGTTCGCGTGGCGCGAGCGCAAGACCGCGACCTGGATCGGCGGCGCATGTGCGGTCGAATCGGAGTCGGTGCATCCACCGCTCGTCGGCGACCAACTCGACTGGCGCACGTGGTTCGAGCGCGCGCCCCGGCGACCGATCCTCGAGGTGATGTATCCCGGCTATGCGCTCGGCACCGGCGACGAGGTCGAGCGAGCGATGGACGAGGGCCTCGCGCTCGCGGTCGATGTCTCGCACGTGTTTCTCCAGCTCGCGCAGGGCGCGATGCTCGCTCGCACGTGGCAGCGCTTGCAGCGCTACGACCGCATCGCGGAGGTTCACGTCAGCGCGAACCTCGGGCGAGCGGACTCGCATCGCCCGCTCGCACCCTCGACGTTCGGCCTCGGCTGGGCCGTCGAGCGCGTCGCCGAGCTACCCGTGATCCTCGAATGCTACATGCACAAGCTGAGCGAGCAGCAGCGCTTCGATCAGCTCGGATACATACAAAGGAGCGCCGCGTGAAGCCAGAGCTCGCCGATTACCTGGAGCGATTTCGCGCCACCGCCGCGGAGATGTTCGCGACCACCGCCTATCAATCGATCCTGCTCGGCGTGTCGCAGTACTGGGCCGACGAAGCTGACGATGCGGTGCATGACACGGTGATCGCGTCGCACCGCACCCTGCCCCTCTGGCCGCATCGTTGTGCCGCGAGCACGTACGACGAAGGCGTCACGCCGATCGAAGGCGAAGCGTGCTCGGGCTGCGGCAAAGGCGTACCCGACTACCTGCGCTGGTGGGACTCGAATGGGGATGCCGTGAGTGCCTTCGAGGCGTGGTGCCACGAGGCGGGCAGCCAGGAATCGCCCGAGATCGAGAATGCCCTGCCGTGTCTCGTCGCACGTCGCGGAGCGAACGGGGTCGAGCTGTCGTTCATCGGCAAGCCGGAGCGCCTCCCTTCCTTGTTGTTCAGGCAACCGCGGGATGACCGCGAAGACCAGGACGATCTCGAAGCGACACCGGCCGCCACGCTCGGCGATCCGGACTCCGCCTGGGCCGACGCGCGTGCGCTGCAGCTCCTCGAGCAAGTCGCGGCGCATCCGCATGAAGATGGACCGCGCCGAGTGCTCGCCGACTACCTGCTCGAGCGCGACGAGCCTCGCGGCGAATTGATCGCGACCGCGCTAGATGCGGCGACGAACCCGCTCGCGAAGGCGCGTTACGACGAGCTGTTTCGCGACAAGTTCGCGACCTGGTTTCATCCCCTCGCCCAGGTGTCACCTGATGCGACCGCGGTGTTCGACCGCGGCTTCCTCGTGGCATGTGACCTCGAG
>JANXOP010000417.1 GCA_025357755.1 Kofleriaceae bacterium
ACAGGCAGAGCTCGACCCCCTCGGCCACGCTGGAATACAGCGCGGTCGAGCTCCTGCCGGTCCATGCCTTCGCGCACGATGGCTTCTTGCTCGAGAAGAACCTCTCGAACTATTGGGGCTATCACACGATCGGCTACTTCGCACCGCAGCCGGCCTACGGCAGCGTCGACTCGACGACCGGTGTCGTCGCCGAGTTCAAGCAGATGGTGCGGTCGCTCCACGCCGCCGGCATCGAGGTCATCCTCGACGTGGTCTACAACCACACCGCCGAGGGCAACCACGAGGGCCCCGTGCTGTCGATGCGTGGCATCGACAACCAAGCGTACTACCGGCTCGTGGCCGACACGCCTGCCTACTACATGGACTATACGGGCACCGGCAACACGCTCAACATGCAGCACCCTCACGTGTTGCAGCTCGTGATGGATTCGCTCCGCTACTGGATCCAGGAGATGCATGTCGACGGGTTCCGCTTCGATCTCGCATCGGCGCTCGCGCGTGGTCTACACGAGGTCGACAAGCTCGGCGCATTCTTCGATCTCATCCAGCAAGATCCGGTGGTCTCGCGCGTCAAGCTGATCGCGGAGCCATGGGATGTCGGCGAAGGCGGCTATCAGGTCGGCAACTTCCCGCCGCTGTGGTCGGAGTGGAACGGCAAGTATCGCGACTGGATTCGCGACTACTGGCGCAGCGAGCCTGGTTCGTTACCCGAGCTCGGCACGCGGCTCACGGGTAGCAGCGACCTCTATGCGTCGGGGATGAGGTTCCCACACGCGTCGATCAACTTCGTCACCGCCCACGATGGCTTCACGCTGCGCGACCTGGTCTCGTACAACGAGAAACACAACGAGGCGAACGGCGAAGAAAATCGCGATGGCGAGGGCCACAACCGGTCGTACAACTGCGGAGCCGAAGGTCCGACCGACGACCCGAACATCAACGCACTCCGGCGCCGGCAGCAGCGCAATCTGCTGGCCACGATGTTCCTGTCGCAAGGCGTGCCGATGCTGGTCGCGGGCGACGAGATCGGGCGCACGCAGCAAGGCAACAACAACGCCTACTGCCAGGACAACGAGCTGTCGTGGCTCGACTGGGCAGCCGCGGACGGAGACCTCCTATCGTTCACGCGATCCTTGATCAAGCTGCGCAAGGAGCACGCGGTGTTCCGCCGCCGCGGCTGGTTCCAGGGCAAATCGATCCGGCCGCGCGCGGACGGAAAGGCACTGCCCGATATCGCGTGGCTCGGCCCGGATGGCAACGAGATGACCGACGAGCAATGGGGTGGCGACCTCTCGCGCACCGTGCAGGTAGTACTCGATGGTCACGGCTTGAGCGTTCCGGATGATCGCGGCGTGGCGATCATCGATGACACGTTCCTCGTCGTGTTCCATGCGAACCCCGAGGACCGCCCGATCCGGCTCCCGAGCTCGACGTTCGGTGCCGCGTGGACCGGCGTGATGGACACCGAGCGTGGCTTCGCGACGAGCGAGGAGCGCTTCGAGGCCGGTGCCGAGATCCTCGTGCGCGGTCGTTCGCTGTGGGTGTTCGAGCTGGCGGCGTGACCCGATGACCGCGACCTATCGGCTGCAGCTCCATGCTGGCTTCACCTTCGAGCAGGCGCGCGCGGTCGTGCCGTATCTCCGCGACCTCGGCATCACGGCTCTGTACCTCTCGCCGATCCTGCAAGCCGCACCAGGCTCGACCCACGGCTACGATGTCGTCGATTCGAATCGCGTGAACACCGAGCTCGGGGGCGAGGCCGGCTTCCTCGCGCTCGCCGCCGAGGTCCGCGCGGCCGGGATGAAGATCCTCCTCGATATCGTCCCGAATCATATGTCGATCGCGGGCACGAGCAATGCGTGGTGGATGGACGTGCTCGAGAACGGCCCCGCGAGCTATTACGCGCACTTCTTCGATGTCGATTGGTCGGCCGGTGACGATCGCGTGACGCTGCCAGTGCTCGGCGAGCGGTACGGCCGCGCGCTCGCCGCGGGTCACCTCGCCGTGAGCTACGACGCGACCGGCTTCGCGATCAAAGCGCAGGATGCGCGCTATCCGATCGCGCCCGCGTCGCTCGGACGGATCGTCCAGCGCGCCGGCGAGCGCGCGTCCTTGCCGGAGCTCGGCTTCATCGGCGATGCGCTGACAGCGTTACCGCGCGAGACCACACCCGAGGCGCGCCGGCGCAGGCACCGGGACAAGGGCGTCCTTGGCCACCGGCTCGCGCAGCTCGCGGCAGACCCGGCGATCGCCAGCGCGATCAGGGCCGAGGTGGCCGCGGTCAATCGCGACAAGGTCGAGCTCGATGCGATCCTCGAAGCGCAGCCCTACAGGCTCGTGCACTGGACGGTGTCCTCGAGCGAGCTCACGTACCGCAGGTTCTTCAACATCAACACCCTCGTCGGCTTGCGCGTCGAAGAGCTCGACGTCTTCGAGGAGCGCCACGCTCGCGTGCTGGGCTGGTTGCGCGACGGGACGATCGCGGGTGTTCGGATCGACCACGTGGACGGGCTACGGGATCCAGGCGGCTATCTCGCGCGCCTGCGGGCGCGCGCTCCTGACGCGTGGATCGTGGTGGAGAAGATCCTCGCCAATGGAGAGCGCTTGCCGCCGTGGCCGATCGATGGCACCACCGGCTACGAGTTCGGCGAGCGCATCGGCAGCATGCTCGTCGATCCGGCAGGCGAACTGCCGCTGACGAAGATCTTCGAGGCTTATACCGAGACGACCTTCGACGCGAAGGCCGCTTCGCGCACCGCGCGGCGCGATGTGATGAGCGATGCGCTGCACAGCGAGGTCACGCGCCTCGTCGAGCTCGCCGCGCGTGGCTGTCGCCAGAGTGCGGCGACACGCGACTTCACGCGGGCCGAGGTCGAACACGCGATGATCGAGATCATCGCGGGCTATCCGGTCTATCGCACGTACCTCGGAGGCTCGGAGCTCGCCTCCCCACTGACGCCGCCATCGGATCCCGCGGCCAGCCTTCGTGCGACGGATCTCCACGTCGTCGCGGTCGAGGTCCCGAGCGACGAGCCGAAATCGCAGCGCGATCTCGATCGCGGCCGGATCGCGACCGCGGCATGCTCCGCGAGTGCGGCCGGCATCGATCGCGATCTGGTCTCGTTCCTCGAGCTCGCGCTCGCGGGTGAGATCGCCCAGGCGCAGGATCTCGCGATCGCGGCACAGCAGGTGACCGGAGCGATCGTCGCGAAGGGCGACGAGGACACCGCGAGCTATCGCTCGGTTCGGCTAGCCGCCCGGTGCGAGGTCGGCGCGGAGCTCGCGACCTTCTCGCGCTCGACCAGCGAGGTTCATCGCGCGCTCGCGAGCGCGCCACCCCGTGGCCTGCTCGCGACCGCGACGCACGATACCAAGCGTGGCGAAGATGTCCGCGCGCGGCTCGCGGTGCTCTCCGAGCAGCCCGAAGTCTGGCGGTCTTTCGTCGAGGCTGCGCGAGCGCGCGGTACGCGCTACTGGGGCGAGGTCGTGCCCGACCGGACGTTCGAGTATCTGATGTGGCAAACGTTCGTCGGCGCGTGGCCCCTCGAGCCGGAGCGCGCTACCGAGTACGCGACGAAGGCCGCGCGCGAAGCTCGGCTGCGCACCTCGTGGCTCGCACCGGACGAGGCGTTCGAAGCCGCGATGTTGCGCTGGGTCACGAGCACGCTCGCCGATCCCGAGATCCGAGCACTGATCACGGGGGTGGTCGCCGAGCTCGCGCCACGAGCGAAGGCGAACTCGCTCGCCCAGCTCCTCGTCAAGCTCACCGCGCCGGGCATCCCGGATCTGTACCAAGGCTGCGAGCTCGCCGATCGTTCGCTCGTCGATCCGGACAACCGCCGGCCGGTCGACTACGAAACGCGCCAGCAGCTCCTGCGCTCGCTCGCCGACCGTCGCGTCGCCGAGGTCGTGCAAGACCTCGGTGCTGCGAAGCTGTGGACGATCCAGCGCACGCTGCGCCTGCGTCGCGATCGACCGGCCTTGTTCGACGCACCCTACGTCGCGCTCCAGGCGCATGGCCCACGCGCCGATCGCGTGTTCGCGTTCGCGCGCGGCGAGCAGCTGATCGTCGCGGTCCCACGCGCCGGCGTGGTCGATCCCGAGACCGTGATCGCGCTGCCTTCCGGCACGTGGCACGATGTCCTCGCGGATCTCGATCACGGCGGTGGCACCGTCGGCGTCGCCGGGTTGTGGGCGGCCTTTCCGGTCGCACTCCTGGTCCGTAGCTAGCTAGCTAGCTAGCTAGCTACGGACCACGCGCGAACTATTCGCTGCCGGTCGCGACGCCCGTGAACGGCACGCGCAGCGGTAGCGTATCGACGGTGTAGCCGAGCGTGCTCGCGACCAACGAGCGGGCGCCCACCGGATCGAAGCCACCCGCGGTGACCACGAGCTCGATGACCTCGTCGGTCGAGAGCTCGCCGGTGATCGTGAGCTGGCGATGCATCGCATCGGCCCCATCAGCGACCGCGATCTGTGCACCGAAGATCGTGATCGCGCCGACCGAACCGAGCGCCGCGGTGAGGTCCTGGGCGCCGGTCTGCGGACGCCGCTGGAGACTACCGTTCGTGATCTCGTTCGTCGCCGCACTATCGAGCTGGCCGAGAGCGGTGAACGCGCCCTGCCCGTCCGTGCCGAGCCCGACCGCGTAGCCGGGCAAGAGGCCCGCGATGATGCTACCGCCTTGGGGCGCGGTGATCGCGAGCGAGCCTTTCGGGAACGTGTACACGCGCTGGCACACCGCGACGCGATCATCGTGATGGATCACGCCCGCGGTGTGGAGCGCATCGAGCGTCCAGGCGAACAGGCCTTGCGAAGCATAGGTGTGCGGCTCGAGGATGCTGCTCGTCGTGCTATCGCCCCACGAGATCGCGAGCCCGGTGACATCGGTGGCGGTCACGTCGACGACGAGGGGGGTGCCTTGCACGAGCATCCGCGCGCTCGGCTTGACGACATCGAGCCCGAACATCGCCGCGAGCTGAGCGTCAGGGCGCGTCCAGTAGAACATGCGATGCGTGCGCGAGAGATAGCGGTACGGATAGATGGTCTGGTTCGCGATCGCGCCGGCACTGCCAACTTCATCACCGGCGACCGACAGCGCGAGCGGGTAGCGATACGCGGCTTCGCGCGCACTCACGATCGCGCGCGCCTGCTCCGTGATCGCCTGTGCATCGGCGACGCTCGCCGCGGCGGTCGCGATCTCGGCGTAGCTGTGGGAATTGATCGCGGCGCGCAGCGCGAGCGTCGTGGTGTAGACCGCGTGCGCGTGAGCCGCACGCAGGCCGGTGATGCGCAGCGAGTCGCTGATCTCGGAGAGCCACGGGGCGCGCGTATCGTCTTGTAGCGCGCTCAACGCGTCGACCCGCATCGCCCACGCCGCGTAGCTCGCGGCGAACGCGGGCAACGGGTCGAGCGAGCGCATCTGAAACTCCGCGACCTTCGCGTCGTCCCACCCGAGGATCTCGGCGGGCGACGGCGGGAGCGGATGAAAGATGATGCCGGCCTGCGCCGCGGTCTCGGTGCCATCGTCCGAGCCGACCAGCATCGCGAGGATGCCGGGGTCGCGCAGCGGATCGACCTGCGCCTTGCCGACCTCCACGAGCAGGTCGCGCAGCATGTCGCCCGCCTCGAACACCTGCGTGACGTGATCGAGGCAACCGATCCAACCGAGGTCGAGCTGCCACGTCATCTGGGCAGTGCAGTAGTCGATCATCCAGTAGCCCCACTCTTGGCCGCTCGTGAATGCCTTGTGCCCGATCACCCCATTCGGGGCGGTCGCATCCCCGCTCGCGTACGGAGCGAGCAGCGAGAGATCGTGATCGCGCGCCTCGAGGCTGACCGGCGCGAGGTACAGCGGCACCGGCAGATCGAACGTCAACCACCACGAGGTCTCGGGGTAGTACGTGATCCGGCGCACCGCTTGCTGCGCGATGATCCAGTCGCGGAGGTTGTTGAAGTTCGCGTTGCCGTACACCGGGGCCGCGCGATCGAGATCGTAGAACATCAGCGGGTGGACCTCGACGCCGAGCTCGGGCGGTCCGAACTGCGACAGGTCGAAGAACCGCACGCCGTACACCGGGCCCGGTGCCTCGGCGGTCCCATGGTTGATGGTCTTGAGCTCGACGTTCGGCCACTTGCCGTGGATGTAGTTGGAAACGAAGTTGATACGATCGACCGTGACTTGCTCGTCGGCGGTCGTGAACTCGCTCGGATTGAACTCGAACTCGAACGTGGTGAGGTCTGGCTTGCCAGCGACCGTCGCCATCTGCGCATCGATCGCGGTGGAGATCTGTTCCGACTCTGGGCGCGGATCGGTCGGATCGATCACCGGCGTAGCACCCTGCTGGGTCTCGACCAGGTTGAGCCCACCCTCGCGCGCGAAGCCGCGCTCGTAGGCGTAATCGGCGGAATCGTCGTCGTAGCCGTCCACCGCTGTGTGGCGCAGCTTCACGTTCCAGGCGATCCAGTCGTGCTGGTAGCGCTTCGTATCGGCAGGGTTCGCGTCGAGCGGTGGTGACAGCTCGATCGGGTGGGTCCGGTGGAGATGGAACGCGCGCGCGGCGATCGCGGGATGCGTCGTGACGTCGATCGCGGCGGCAGGCCAGACGAGGGCCGCGGGATACAGCGTCTGCTCGGGATGGAAGAACCGCACGCCGAGGCGCTCGGCAAAATCGTAGACCGCCCACTGCGCCGCTTGCAGCGAGCCGCCCCGCAAGACGACGAGATGACCGTCGTCGCCGCAGCGCGTCTCCTCGATCGAGTACTCCTGCGCGCCGAGCGGCGAAGGTTGCTTCGCGCCGGTCTCGTCGTGCTCGTGACCGAGCACCACGACGTGAACCTCACCGGAGGTACAGCCGGTGTGCGGCAGGCCGGCCTTCGTGACGCTGTAGCCGACGAGCTTCTCGAGGTCGCTCGTGAGATCCGCGGCCGCATCCTTGGTGCCCGCAGCCAGCGCCTCCGGCGTGTGCACGACGACCGCGCGCTGCGATGACGATGACGAACAAGCCACGAGGAAGATCGCGATCCCGAATACCCACACGCGCATGCGCGGAATCTACGTGGACCCTGTTCAGCGCGCGAGGCCTGTCACATCTCGCACCACTTCTGGCGCGTTCCGCCAGGCGCGTACGTCACAGCCCCATGACGAGCCGCGTGCCCACGAACAGCTCGTACTCCTGGGTCGAGCTCAGGTCGATATCCTTGGTGTCGAAGAAGCGTGCATAGAGCGTCTGCAGCTTGAGCTGGATCGCGGGCGTGAAGTAGATGTTCAACCCGACCGAGGCGTTGAGCTGGAGATCGCCGACGATATCGTGAACTCGATAGGCCTCCGCCCAGACATACGGTTCGAAGCGCGTGTGCGGGATCCGATACGCCGCGAGGACGTACGCGTCGGTCTGCCACTCGTTAGGCGCCGCGGCACCATCGACGGTGATCGCGTGGTGCCCGGCATCGTAGTGAATGTCGCGTGCGGTGAGCTCCGCTCGTAGTCGCAGCGCCTCGAGATCGATCGAGACATCGGCAGAGAGCCCGAGCTCGCGATACGCCACGTGCGTGATCGCCAGGTCGTCGTAACTGCCGTACATCGCCGAGACTCCGAGGGCGACATGCTGCGCATTCGTCATGACGAGGCGACCGCCGAACATCTTGTCCTCGGTCGTATCCACCTGCGCGGGGGTGCGCCCATTCGAGACATACGCGTGGTACTCGAGGTCCCACGCCTTGGAGAGCGCCTCGGGATGGCTGCCAAAGAGCTCGACGCCGACCTGATGCTTGGGAAACAACTCCTGCGTCATCGATTCTGGTCGGACGATCGGAATGACCGTCGGACTTCCGTGGTCGACGTTCCAGATTCCAAATGGCGTCAGGAATGCGCCGACCCGTAGCCCGAAGCTGTGCGAGCTCTGATACTCGATGTACGCGCGCTCGAGCACGATCGCGCCCCATCGCGAGCGGTCGTCGCCAATGCCGTTCGCGGGATCGGTGAACTCGGTGTTGATACGCGAGGGCGTCGCGGTGCCGATGCCGACCGGTTGGCCATCGGGAGCCGTCGTGAACCGGATCTCGGTGAGCGAGCTCCAGTGCGGGGTCGGTTTGAACGTGAAGTAGAAGTTGATGTTGCCGAGCACGAACGTCGAAGCGGTCGATTCGAAGTTCGTCGCGTCGTTGGTCATGGTCCGCTGAGCACCCATGTCGATGAAGCCGTGAAGATCGAACGTCGGCTCGGCAGCGGGCGCCGCCGCGGCGGTGACATCCGACGTGGCTTCGAGCACGGCGATCTTGGTGGCTTGCTCGGTGACCCGTTGCTGCAAGGCATCGAGCTTGGCCTCCAAGACCTCGAGGGTCACAGGCACCGGAGTGCTGCCGTCGCTTGGTTCTGCCCGGACCGTTGCGGGGGCCCATGCCACGCACCAGGCTACGGCTATCGAGCGAACGTTCACACGGACTGCATCGACCGTGAGCGCGCTGCGTCGAGGACGTGAGGCACCGGCCCTTCGATCGGTAACCGCACGTGAAATGTCGTCCCTCTCCCGACCGCAGACTCGAAAGTCAGCGTACCGGCGTGGCGATCGACGATCGAGCGAGAGATCGCCAGCCCCTGCCCCGTTCCCTTGCCGACCGCTTTCGTGGTGAAGAACGGATCGAAGATCCGGTCCCGAAGATCGTGCGGAATGCCTCCACCAGTATCGGAGACCGAGATCACCACCTGATCTCCGTCGCATCGCGTCTCGATTTTTAGGGCGCCTCGTGCGCTACCGTCCGTCCCTTCCATCGCGTGCGCGGCATTGACGATCAAGTTGAGCAGGACCTGGTTGATCTCGCTCGGGAAGCACAGTACGGATGGCAGCTCGCCGAGCTGGAGCTCCAGATCAGCGACCATTCGAAAGGCGCTGCCGGTGACGTCGAGCGCGGTCTGGATCGCGCGATTCAGATCGGTCCGGACCGCGTTTCGACCACCGGGATGGACGAGCTCGCGCATCGCGCGCACGATCCGGGACACGCGCTCGAGACCCTGATCGATCTCGTTCAGCGCCAAGGGCACCCGCTCGGTGAGAAATTCGAGATCCGCGGCCTCGACGATAGCCTCGATCTTGGACCGCAGACCCGGCTCGGCTGTCGCCGCGCCCGCCAGCTGGACGCTGGTTTCCACGAGCGTCATCGCGCTCTCGCGGATGAAGAAGATGTTATCGCTCACGTACTGGAGCGGCGTGTTGATCTCGTGCGCGACGCCGGCCGCGAGTTGACCGATCGCTTCGAGGCGCTGCGCGAGCCGGAGCTCGCTCTCCATTCGATCGCGATAGACCAGCTCGTTGGAGAGCCGCACGTTGAGCTCCTCCAGCTGCGCGGTCCGCTCCTTGACGGCCTGTTCGAGATCGCGCGTGTACATGCGCCGCTCGCGCTCGCTGCCCCACTTCGCGGTCAGCGCATGGGCGCACTGCACGACCTCGATCGTGTCGAACGGCTTCTTCAGGATCAGCAGCGAATCGCTGTCGCCGAGTCGATCTCGCAGATCGTGCCACGAGTGATCCGAGTAGGCGGAGCAGATCACGATCTGGAGGTTCGGATCGGCACGCCAGAGATGCTCGATCGTCTCGAGCCCGTCCCACCCGGGAGGCATGCGCATGTCGACGAATGCGACCGAGAACGGTCGCGACTGGGCCACCGCGGCGGTCACCGCCTCGAGAGCCTCGGCGCCCTGAAATGCCGAGACCAGCTCGAACTCGCGTTGCCCGGTCGCGACGGGGGCGGCGTCGAACAGCGCGGCTTCGAGCTCGTCGAGCGCGGTCGACGTGTGGTTACCCGGTGCGGCGAGCACCTTCTTGAAATCGTCGTGGATCGCGATGTTGTCGTCCACCACGAGGATTCTTCGACCGTGGTGGCTAGTTGCGGAGGTCATGCTTCCTTGCGGGCGGCTCGACGGGAATGATCAGCGTGAACGTCGCGCCCTGACCGGCCCCCGCGCTCTCGACCGAGATCGAGCCACCGAGCTCGCGAGCCGCATTCGCACACGAGTGAAGGCCAAAGCCGTGGCCTCCCTTCTTGGTCGTGAAGCCGTGCTGGAACACACGTGGCAGATTCTCCGCCGTGATCCCCACGCCAGTATCGCGCACGATGATCGCGATCGTCGCGTCGCGCCGTTCGATGGCGATCACGAGTTGCCCCGCCGGGCCCTTTGCCTTGAGCGCGTGGCGGGCATTCGAGATCAGGTTGATCGCGATCTGTAGGAGCTTGTGCCGATCGGTATTCAGGGTGGGGACCGCGCCAAACTCGCGTACGAGCTCGATGCGGTGACGCGTGAACGAGGCCTCGCTGAGGTGGAGCGCATCGTCCATCAGGCTGCCGAGCTCGACCGGTTCGGCGACGCCCGCGACGAGAGAATAGGACTGCTGGGTCGCCACGATCGCTTTGATGTGATCGACATTCTGCGCCACGCTCTCGAGCTCGCGCCGGAACAGCGCGTTCTCCTCGACGAGCCGCTGCGAGACGCTGGTCAGGAACTGCGGGATCAACTTGCCTTTCTCGGTCGAGAGAAAGCCGACGAGCCCTTCGGGATGCTGCTCGAACAGCTCGATGGTTCGGGTCAAGCTCGCGATCTTGGACTGTTTCAACCGATCGCCGACCACCGAGACCGAGACGTTCAAGCTGTTCAGCACGTTGCCGACGTTGTGCAGCACGCCGGTCGCCACCTCGGCCATACCAGCCATCCGCGAAACAGACATCAGCTCCTGGCGCAGCTCGGCTTCTTTTCGCGCGGCACGGCGCTGTTCTTCCTCGCGCGCAGCGAGCTCGGTCGACATGTGATTGAGATCTCGCGAGAGTGCATCGAGCTCGCCGGGGGCCGGGGCGAGACGCCGACCGAACGTGCCGCTCGCGACGCCGCGAGTGAACTCGACCATCGCGCGGATCGGCCTCACGAAGGCATTGGCGAACACGACCGAGTACACGAGGATGGCGAGCCACGCGAGGAGCGCGAGCCCTGCGGCGACTCGGATCCGCGCCGCAAAGTGATCGATCCGCGTGCGTTCGTACGCGATCACTACGCTGCCGACGGCGACGTGCTCGATCTCGATCGGCGACCACGCGAGTAGGTTCGCACCGTGTTGATGGACGACCCTCGCCGCACCTGCTCGCAGCTCGCCCTCGATCGGTTCACCCAGGCGATAGCGTTCGGTGCCCTTCGCATCGAGGACCTCGATGAAACGAAAGTCGGGGTCGCTCGACCTGGGCCCCACCGCCTTGGCGATCAGCGAGACGTCGTCGGCCGCGAGCGCGAGGTCGAGCTCGGACATCAGCTCCGAGAGCGCGGATTCGGTCTTTTGCCGTAGCGACTCCTCCAGCATCGGCAGCACCGTGTGCTGGACCTCGTGATAGCTCGCCGCGACCACGATCCCGAACACGACGAGTTGCGCCGCGCTGAACGCGAGCAGTCGGGTTCGCAGTCTCACCTCCATAAGGTCGACCGGCCACCAATCCCGTTGAGCCATCACCACCCCGGCGCTGCGGCCGATACGCAGAGGGTGAGGATAGAGCGCCCGGCACCGCGACGCTGGTGGCTCGTGATCGCCGTCCTGGTCCTCGCTAGCCCGTTGCAGGCCGATCCCTCCCCTGCTGATCTTGTCGTGATCGTGCACCCCAACAATCAGAACAGGGTGCCGAGGCTGGCCGACTACTTCTTGAAGAAGGAGCGATTCTGGAACGGTGACAAACCGATCATCGTGTTCAACGCGCCGCCCGATAGCGCGTCGCGCGTACTGTTCGACCGTGTAGTCCTCGACCTCACACCCGAGGCTTCGGCACGCTACTGGATCGATCAACGGATCCGGTCAGGTGAAGCACCGCCGAAGGAGGTCGTCGAACCCGCCTTGATCGTGCGGTTGGTCTCGAAGCTGGAGGGTGCGATCGCTTACGTGCCAGCGACGACCGTGCTGACGGGCGTCCGAGTCGCCGCGCGCATTCGCGATGGCAGGCTCATCTCGCCTTAACGAGCTCCATTAAGAACGGGCTACCTGAGTGCGCCCTCACTGGAGACCCGATAGCTACCTGTAAACCGTCCAGGATGGCCGAGTCGGGACACGCGAGCCGCGTTGCAAAAGGACCTCATGCGTAATCTTGTTTTTGTGTTGCTGTCCCTCGGTGCATGCCTCGGCGCTGACGCCGACGACGATCGTGGACAGTCCGACGTCGGCCAGACCGAGCAAGGCATCGACTCGTATAACGGCACCAGCCTCAACGGCACCAGCCTCAACGGCACCAGCCTCAACGGCACCAGCCTCAACGGCGCCAGCCTCAACGGCACCAGCCTCAACGGCACCAGCCTCAACGGCACGGCGCTCTCCGCGATCTCGACGGTTGGCCCACCACTGAGTGGCGCCGATGTGGTCGGCTCGACCTGGAATGGGACGGCGTCGAACGGCGCCGTCGTCAAGCTCCGCATCGACAGCGCGCTTCAGGGCACGGGGACGAACGCCGATCTGTGGTTCTACGGCGTGTCGTACGCCTCCGCGACGTCGGGCACGTTAGGAACGCTGATCCCGACGCTGACGTCGGGCACGTCGGGCACGACTTGGCAGCCGCTGTGTGGCGTCGATATCACCAACGTTCCGGTCAAGGCCGTCGCGGTCGCGGGCGTCTGGGGAACCTCCGGAACTTACGCGGCGAGCACCTCGAGCTTCACGTTCGCGTGCCGCGCGAAGACGATCGCCAAGTGTGTCGAGCTCGGTTACAAGACCTTCAAAGGGTACGCGGACCAGCTGGCGTCGTGCGTGCGCTTACTGCGCGCTGACTATTGCGGCACCGGCGTGTCGAACACGGTGAATGGCACGCTCCTGAACCTGTACGACAATGTCGGCGTCCAGCTCGATACGGAGACGTGGAGCCCCGAAGCCGAATGGACTCCGGCCGGAGCGCGCTGCATCAACTCGAACGACAACGTGCGCTACCTGCTCACCGGCGCCGCGGCCCCCGCGTGCGCCAAGAAGGAGATGACGGCGACGTGCGGTGCCAACTTCGCGAAGGGCGCGGTCTTGATCGACGAGCTCCCGCCGAACTTCCAGCTCTAGATGTTTCAGGCCGCGCGGCTCGACGCGCGACCCCGCTCGCCGTGCCGCCACGCACGCTGCGACACAGCCGATCAACGAAGCGGCTACGAATCCCGCGTAGAGAGGCTGCTCGCGATGGCATATGTGCTGCAACCTCGCGCGAGCGATGACCGCGTGGAAACGGCGAATGCCCATCGGGGCAGAGCCCATGACGACGCCCGAACAGGGCGTTCACTTCCGGATCTGGGCGCCCGAGGCCAACACCGTCACGGTGGTCGTCGAGGACACGAGTGGCACCCGTGACGTAGCGCTGTCCCGCGACGAGCGCGGCTACGCGACGGGGTTCGCGACGGGGCTCGCGGCCGGTGACCACTACCGGATCCGCCTCGACGACGGCGAGCCGCTCCCCGATCCCGCTTCGCGCTTCCAGCCCGAGGGACCGTTCGGTCCATCGCAGGTCGTCGATCCGGGTTTATTCGCCTGGACGGATCACACCTGGCGGGGAATCGAACCGCACCGCCACGTCGTGTACGAGATGCACCTCGGGACGTTCACGAAGGCGGGCACCTGGTTGGCGGCGTGCAAGGAGCTCGCGTTCCTCGCGCAGCTCGGGGTCACGACGATCGAGATCATGCCGATCGCGGAATGGGATGGCGCGCACAACTGGGGCTACGACGGCGTGAATCTATTTTCGCCACATCACGCCTACGGTTCACCCGACGACGTGCGCAAGTTCATCGATCACGCACACGCACTCGGGCTCGCGGTGATCCTCGACGTCGTCTACAACCACCTCGGTCCCTCGGGCAATACGATCCCCTCGTTCTCGCCGGCCTACCTCCATCGCGACCAGGCGAACGACTGGGGCGACGGTGTCAACTTCGCCGAGCCCGCCGTGCGCGAGCTCTACATCGCGAACGCCGCGTACTGGATCCGCGAGTTCCATTTCGATGGCCTCCGGTTCGACGCTACGCAAGCGATCCACGACGCCGCCGAGCCGAACGTGATGGCCGAGATGATCACCGCCGCTCGCGCTGCAGCTCCCGAGCGCACGCTGTGGATGGTCGGCGAGAACGAACCGCAAGATACGAAGCTGCTCCGCGAGTACGGCTTCGATGCGCTGTGGAACGACGACTACCACCACACGGCGCGCGTCGCTGCGACCGGTGTTGTCGACGGGTATCTTCACGACTACTCGGGCACCGCCCGCGAGCTGGTCGCGGCGCTGCGCCACGGCTTTCTCTATCAAGGCCAGACCTATCCCTGGCAGCGCAACCCGCGCGGCACCTCGACGCGCGGGCTCGGGCGCGCGCGCTTCGTGCACTTCCTCGAGAATCACGATCAGGTCGCGAACCTCAGCTTCGGCGAGCGGCTCGGTGATCTCGCGAACCCCGCGCAGCTCCGCGCGCTGACCGCACTCACGCTGCTCTCGCCGAGCATCCCGATGCTGTTCCAGGGCCAGGAGACCGGCTCGAGGAAGCCGTGGGAGTTCTTCTGCAGCCACACGGGCGAGCTCGGCGCGGCGGTGCGCAAGGGCCGCGCGCAGTTCGAATCGCAGTTCGCGCGCCTCGCGCTCCCCGCGTCGCAAGCCGCGCGCCGCGACCCGACGGCTGCCTCGACGTTCGAGGCCTGCGTGCTCGATCCGAGCGAGCGCGACTTCTCGCGGCCGATGGTCGCGCTCCATCGCGATCTCCTGCAACTCCGCCGTGACGTTCCGGCGTTCACCGCGGCCTGGTCCGACGCGTTCGATGCCGCGACGCTCGCGGAGTACGCGTTCGTGATGCGGTGCTACGGCGATGATCCGAGCGGCGACCGCTTGATCCTCGTCAACCTCGGCACCACGCTCGTCCGCGTCGTGTGCGCCGAGCCGATGCTCGCGCCGCCGGCCGGCACCGGTTGGAAGCTGTGCTGGTCGAGCGAGGATGTTCGCTACGGTGGTCACGGTACGCCGCCGCCGTTCACGCACGAGCGGGTTGCCTTGCCCGGGCACTCGACGCTCGTTTGCTACCCCGACGCGAGTGCAATCCTCAGGGTCGAGCCGGCACCGCCGAGCGGCGACAAAGTGATGGTCGATCCGTGAAGTCCGATCCTGCCCACATCGTGCGTCTCGTGACGGTGCCACCCGCGGCGCCGGTCGAGTCGCTCGTCACACGCGAGTGGCTCGTCACCAATGGCCTCGGTGGCTACGCCTCCGGCACCGTCGGTGGCATGCCGACGCGGCGCTATCACGGCGTCTTGATCGCGGCGCTGCCGAATCCTGCCGGGCGCGCGATGATGCTCAACTACGTCGGCGAGCAGGTGAGGTTTCGCGATGGCACTCGCGCGGATCTCGGCTGGGCCGAACCGACGTTCGGGTCCGGCGCGACCTTGCCGTTGCTCGGCTTTCGGCTCGAGCTCGGTCTGCCCGTGTGGACCTTCGGCGACGACCGCGTACAGATCGAGCGGCGCTTGTTCCTCGCGCACTTCCACAACACGGTCGCGGTGACGTATCACTTGCTCGCCGGCGATCCGGTGCGGCTCGAGCTTCGCCCCGGCCTGCACTTTCGCGGTCACGACGACTTCGTCTCGACCGCGCTCCCAGCCGCGTACGAGGTTCGCGCGTACGGGGCGCAGATCGAGGTTGCCGCGCCGGCCCCGTATCCCGCGCTGCGCTTCCGGATCGAAGCGCCGAAAACCTCGTTCGTCGTCGAGCCGCAGACCACGCCCGATCTGGGTTACGAGATCGAGGCCGCGCGTGGCTACGCATCTCGAGGGAGGTTGTTCAGCCCGGGACGCTTCCGCGCCGAGCTCGGGCCCGACGGAGTCGCCTTCGTCGCCTCGTCGGAAGGCTGGGAGACG
>JANXOP010000434.1 GCA_025357755.1 Kofleriaceae bacterium
CTTCGTCCAGGCCGGCGTCGAGCAGTGCGACGATGGCAACACCAGCAACACCGATGGCTGCTTGAACACGTGCATCACGGCGACCTGCGGAGACGGCTTCACCGGTCCCGGCGAGCAGTGCGATGACGGCAATCAGGTGGATGGCGATGCGTGCAAGAACGACTGCACGCTGCCTCCGGTGAACCTCTGCGGCAACCATGTCACCGACCCGGGTGAGGAGTGCGACGACGGCAACCAGCTCGATGGCGACGGTTGCGGGCACAGCTGCAAGATCGAACGCTGTGGTGATGGCCTCACCCAGTTCGCACGCGGCGAGCAGTGTGACGATGGCAACACGGTCAACGGCGATGGTTGCGATGCGACCTGTCAGACCGAGCCGTTCGTCACGACGGTGCCGGTGCAGATCAACACGGGCACGTCGTGCACCACGGCGACCGCGAACGCGGCGCGCAAGGTCTCGGTCGATGGCTCGGGTACGCTCTACGCGGTGATGCAGTGCGGTGCGTCGGCCCTCGTGGTCACCAGCACGACGCGCGGCCAGAGCTTCTCCACCCCGATCGATCTCTCGGCGGATCTACCAAACGCGCCGGTCACGGTCTCGCAGACCTCCGTGGCTTCGAGCTCGTCGGGCACGGCGCATGTCGCGATCATGCTGAATACCGGCGAGGTCTACCTGCGCACGACGCACGACGGCGGCGCCACGTGGAGTGCCGCAACGCAGGTCGGCACGACGACCAGTACTTCCGCGGGCCTGTCGCTCTTCGCATTCAATGACGACATCTATGTCGGTTACTCGATCAGCGGCGGTGTCGGCATCTCGATCAACCACACCAACGGGACCGGATCGTTCACCTCCACGTCGGTGGGGATGAGCATCGCGTACTTCGACGTGCTCTACGATGTCGTCCAGGGCCAGGTCGTGGTCGCGGCAGACACGCCGGGCTTTCACATCCGGATCAGCAACGACGCCGCGGTGTCGTTCGCGAGCGAAGTGAACCCGCCGGGCCAGGAGTACTACTCGGACTGGGGCATCGGCAACGGCTCGATCTTCGCGGTCGGTGTGAACCTCGGTTCGAGCGGCAACGGCACCAGCATGTTCGTGATTCCGACCTCGGCTCCCACGACCTCGACCCAGGTGTTCGGCCTCCCGAGCGTGAGCACGGCGCAGACCCGCACCGTCACCGGCGATATCGCCGGCAACGCGTTCGTGGGCTCGCAGCTCAATGGTGGCGGCGTCCAGCTCGATTACCTACCTGCGGGTGCGACTGCGTTTGCCACCCCGCGCACGATCAGCGCGACGGGCGGTAGCCCGACCGTGACCGCTCTCCCCGGCGGGCAAGGTGCGGCGGTGGTCTACACGGACAGTGGCAACGTGTACGCGACGATCCAAGCGTATCCGTAACCGAGGCTAACGTCGGTCGCGACAGCCAGCGCCTGACCGCGCTGGCTGCAGTTCGTTTCGGGGTGCGCTACGATCGAGGTATGCGCGCGTCGATCGTGGTGTTGTTCGTCGCCCGCGTGGCGCACGCGGCTCCTGCGCGGTGGGAGACCGTGCCGCTTCCGCCGGCAATGCCCACCGCAGCGGTGACAGGGACGGTCAGCTCCGCCGGCGCGGAGATCTACTACGCGACGTATGGCAGCGGCGATCCGGTCGTGCTGCTGCACGGCGGTCTGGGCAACTCCGACCACTGGTCCAATCAGGTGCCCGCGCTCCTAGAGGCCAAGCACCGCGTGATCGTCCTCGATTCGCGCGGGCAGGGCCGGAGCACGCGCAGCGCGGCCAAGATCTCGTACGACGCGATGGCGAGCGACGTGATCGCGGTGATGGACAAGCTCGAGCTCCCGCAGGCCGCGATCGTCGGCTGGAGTGACGGCGGCGAGATGGCGATGAAGCTCGCGATTTCGCACCCCGAGCGCGTGAGCAAGCTCTTCGTGTTCGGCGCGAACTACAACTCCGAAGGCAGCAAGCCTCGGCGCACCGGGCGCAACGCTGCGTTCGATGCCTATGCGGTGAAGTGCCGGGCCGATTACCAGAAGCTCTCGAAGACGCCGAAGCAGTTCGACGAATCGATCAACTGGTTGCTCCCGATCTGGCGCAACCCGATGGGGTTCACCAAGGCTCAGCTCAAGGCGATCCAGGCACCGACCGTGATCGCGGATGGCGATCACGACGAGGTGATCCAGATGGCGCAGATCGAAGAGATGGCGGCGCTGATCCCGCACGCGAAGAAGGTCGTGTTCGAGGACGCGAGTCACTTCGCGTTGTGGCAGGACCCCGAGAGCTTCAACAAGGCGCTCGTCGAGTTCCTCGCGAACTAGCTTTTAGAGGCCGCGACGACGGCGCGCTTCGAGCTACGAGACCCGACCAGGGAGGTCCGCGTACTTGTCATCGACGGCACTGATCTGGCTTGTCATGGCCTCGAGAATTGTCCGCGTGTGCTGAGCGAGCTCGAGCGAGAGCACGGATGTCACCGAGCCGATTTCGGCCTTCAGCTCCTGCCGGACCACTTCGAGTGCAGACAGTACGTCGCGCGTGCGCGCATCGAGCTTTTCGTTCGTCACGTAGTTCGCGAGCTCTTCGCGTTTTACGACCTTCGCCATCGTGGATCTCGGCATGAGACTACCTCCAAAGATCCGGAGCACCGAGCACTTTGCATGCCGCGTGGATCTGCTCGAAATCCCATGTGCGTGCGTCCGCACTGGCCGAGGTTCGGCCGGACGGTGTACGACTC
>JANXOP010000443.1 GCA_025357755.1 Kofleriaceae bacterium
CTTGGCGATCACGCGGCGATCGACGAGTAGCGCGAGCGCGTGACGCACGCGCGCGTCGTCGAGCGGCGAGCGCGCGGTGTTGAACGCGAGGTAGCGCAGCCGCGGCGGCGCGAGCTCCAGCGCGCGAAATGTCGAGGCCACGCCCGGCGCGCTCGCCTGCTCCGGCCAGTGCGCCGGGATCAGGGCGGGCACGATGTCGAGCTCGCCGCGCTTGGCGGCGGTCAGGGCGATCGCCGCATCGGCCTGGTACACGAACTCGACATCCGCGATCGCCGGAGCTTTCCCCCAGTAGTGATCGTACCGCGCGAGGTGGACCGTGCCGCCCTTGTTCGAGACCAGCTTGTACGGACCGCTGCCGACGAGCGCTCCCCCGGCGAGCAAGCTGCCGTCGTAGATGTGCATCGGCAGGATCGGGATCTCGGCGAGCGCGCGGAGCACCCAACCACTCGGGCGCTTGAGCCGGAGCCGGATCTCGCGCGCGGTGATCAGCTCGATCGCCTCGACGTCTTCGAGCATCGTGCGGAGGTGGTCGATGCGCTTGGCGGGGTCGCGCACCGCATCGAGCGTGAACTGGACGTCCGAGCTGGTCAGCGGCCGGCCGTCGTGGAACGTCACGTACGGCTCCAGGATGATCCGGATCTCGAGCCCGTTCGGCATGACCTGCCAGCTCTGCGCGAGCCGGGCCTGGAACTCACCGGTCGGGCCAGAGCCGGTGTAGCGGATGAGAGGCTCGAAGATCGTCCCGAGCGTGATCCGCCGGGCCCAGGTCGACGGCTCGACGATCGGCGTGAGCCTGCCCGGGTCCGCGTCGACGGCGATCCGCAGCGTGTGGCTGCGATTGGCGTGAACCTCGGCCTCGCTCGGGCCGAGCTCTCCGAGGCCCGTGAGCACCTTGGACTGGGGCGAGGCCTGCGCTTCCGCGACCGGATCCGGTGCGTGGCGCCAGGGCTTGACGCGCGCTGGCGATTCACAAGCCACGATCATCGAGAGGACGGCCATGGCGGCGACTTGAGGGGCCCGTCTCACCATGTTAAGACCGGCAGCATGTCGCACGTTCTCGGGGTTCGCACCACCATCTTTGCGTGCCTGGTGGCTCTCACCGCCTCGTGCGGTAAGGACCAGATCCAGGGCCCCGCAGCCGAGGTCAAGAAGACCGACGTCAAGCTCGATCTGCCCGCGGTTCCCGCGTTCGATCTGCCGGCTGCGCCGGGCGACGGCTCGCATGCGATCAAAGAGCTTCGCGTGAAGGGCAAGAAGCTGTTCGAGACCGACATCACGGTCCACGGCTTCATCACGTGGAAGTACGACTGCATGACCGCTCAGCGCAAGCCGGGCGAGGATGACAAGGTCCTCCAGAAGCGCCTCGACGAGGACCCGACGCTCTGCGAGCGCCCGAAGTTCTACGTCGGCGATGCGAAGGACACGCCGCCGGAGAAAAGCCTCTGGGTCGTCGATGTCCCGCGCCCGTATAACAAGCTCGAGATGGAGCGCATGAAGAAGCCGGATCGCAATCTTCCGGATCGCTGCGAGCCGAACGAGAAGGACCCGAAGAAGAACATCTGTCCGCCGTATGAAATCGGCGACGAAGTCACCATCACGGGCTCGTTCAAGATGTCGTCGCCGCACAGCGAGCGCAACTCCGATGGTCTCCTCGTCTACAAGAAGATGACGAACACGACCAAGACCTGGACGACGCCGGATATCGTTCCTCCTCCCGGAGCGCCGGGTGCCTCGGGCGCGCCGCCTGCTCCGGGCGCGAAGGCGTCGCCCGAAGATCTCGTCAAGAAGCACTAGGTTCTAGAAGAACAGCCAGCCCACGTCGAGGCCGAACGTCGCGCCTCCGCGGGCGACGCTCTCGAGCCGACCGGATAGATCGTAGTCGCGCTGGATCTCGAGCCCCGCACTCGGGGTGATCGTCAGCGCGCGCCACGGCGCGATGCGATAGCCGATCCGGCCGACCGTACCGACGGTGAGATCGCTGCCGAGCCAGCGGCGATCGAGATTGTCGTGCGTGAAGTCGCCATCGAGGTAGAGGCCAGCGCCGAGGAACCAACCCACCATGTTGCGGGCCGGCACGACCGACAGCCACGCCTCGTGATCGGCGCGCCAGAACCACTTCATCTCGACGCCACCGCCGATGCGGAACCCGGTGTAGTCGCCCGCCGCGGTCTCGCGCGCTTCGCCGCGCACTTCGAACGACAGCTGCTGCGCGGGCCACCAGCGCTCGTAGCCAAGGTCGATGCCGCGACCCGTATCGAGCGACGGCAGCGCGACCTCGATCTGCTGGTCGTACACCACCAACGGTGGCGGGCTCACGACGGCGGTCCGATCGTGTGATCGAGGAAGTCGATGATCGCGGCTTGCGCTTCGGGCGTATCGATCGAGGTCAACGGGATTTCCCACGAGCCGCCGTCGGCGCCTCGGTTGAACACGTGACCACCACCCGGGATCCGCAACAGGTGCGTCGAGGTGCCGACCGCCTCGAGCGCCTGCTGCATCGGTTCGGTCTGCTTGGTGAACTGCACGAACCAATCGTCGTCGCCGCCGATCAAGAGGTACGGCGGTGCACCCGCGGTCACGTGGTAGAGCGGCGAAGCGGCGCGATACAGGCCCGGCACGTCATCGAGCGAGCCGCCGACGAAGTCCTGGACGAGCCCGACATTCGGCAGCGCCTCCATGTCCTCGGGCCCGGCACCCGGAATGACCGCGGCGACCGGCTCGACCCGCGTGGTCGCCTCGGCGCAATCGGGTTGGACGTCGTCGTCGTGATCGACGCCGAGCATCGACACCAGATGACCACCCGCGGAGTAGCCGAGTGCCGCGATCTTCTGCGGATCGATGCCGAGCTCGGTCGCGTGATTGCGCGCGTACGCGAGCGCGCAGAAGCAATCCTGGACCGCGTGCGGATACTGGCCGCCGTTCGGCGTGAGCCGGTAATCGAGGTTGAGCGTGACGTAGCCCGCCGCCGCGAGCCGCTCGGCGTGGCTCGCCATCGAGCTCCGATCGGTACCTTCGGTCCAGCCGCCACCGTGGACCACGAGCACGGCGGGGCGCGGTGTCGAGGCCGGCGGCGGTGAGTAGATATCGAGCACGTTCGCGCCGTCGCGCGGGTCGTAGTGGATGTCTCGTTGCTCGGTCACGTCGGAGCAGCCTCCGATCAGGCCGATCAGGCCGATCAGGCCGGGCCAGCGTGCCGTCGTACGTCGCGTCATGCCGCGAGTAGAGAGCAACTAACGTGCCGCGACCGCCGCCACCGCGGTGCAAAGCTCGGCCGGCAGCTTGACCCGTGAGGTCTCGAACAGCCCCGCGCAGGCACCGCCGGTGCTCGCAAAAATATCGCCGAGCACGAGCTCGCGCGTGACGGGGATTCCGATTGGCGGCACGAAGCGCAGCCGCAGGTGATGGAGCGCGGTCACGGTGCCAGACGTTGCCGGAGCGTGGAGTTTCGCGGCAGCGGTGGCGAGAATCTCGACGAGCGCGGGATCGAACCGGCCGGCGGGCTCGCGCGTCCACTCGCCGAGTACGGCACCGCGGCGATACGTGATGTTGTCGAGGGTCAGCTCGGCGATCGTCGAAGCCTCTTCGCTCCAGCGCTCGCTATCGACGTACGCGACGGCCGGGCGGGCGAGGATGTCGTGGTCGGCAGAGCCGATCGAGAGGCCTCGCGGCTCACCACGGCGTTGCACGGACCCGGGATAGAGATCGAGCGCGACCACGGCACCCACCACGGGGGTGATCGAGAGCGTGACCTCTGGCGCTCCGGCCTCGTCGGTGACCGGTTGCGAGGACGACCGCGCGAGCGCTCGGACGAGCTCGGCAACTCGTTCGGGATCGGTCGGATGGACCACGCCGGCGATCGTGACCGTCGGGCGCTTCAGCAGCGCGAGCGTGCCACCACGAAGCTCGATGTGATCGATCGCGAAGCCCGCCGGCCGGTCGTCGATCGTGTGGTCGACGCCGCGTGCGAGCTCGGCGAGCACGTCGGTGACATCGCGCCACGCCGCGGGTTCGACGCAGCCCGCGCGTGAGGCACCCGCGGCTCGGAGCGCGACGAGCTCGGTCCCCGGGCACGTGCCACCGAACGAGAACGCGCGGCCACCGAGCGCGAGATGATCGGGCGTGGTGGTCGAGCCGTCCGCGAGCGCGACATACTCGAGCCGATCGAGCGCAGCGACAAGCGTGTCGCCGAGATGCGGCGCCACGAGGCCGTTGCCATCCCGCCACGGATGCGTTTGCAACTCCACGACGGAGCCGTGTGTCGTGCTCGCGATTCGCGCTTCGCTTCCAGCGGACGCACACGGGAAGCGCTCGTACGGATCGATCTCCGCGGGATCGACGAGCTTCGCGAGCCAGCCATCGACGAGCAGCACCTCGCTGCTGCCATCGATGCGGAGCCAGACCTGCTCGGTCCCCGCGAGTCGTTCACCGAGCTCGATCGCGATCGTGACGTTGTCGGAGATGATCGCGAGCGTGCGACGAAACGTGTGACGAGCCGCCGCCTCCCGCCGGTGCCATCGGGCGCTCCGCAACGACGAGAACAGATCGGCGATCCAGCGCTGATCGACCGGCACCCCCTCGGTGCCCGTCCAGTGCACGCCCTCCGAGCTCAGCACGATCGGCGGCGATCCATCCGGTCGCGACCAGCGCAGCGTGCGGATCGCCGCGGGATCGAACGCGGGCATCGCGACGCGCGTTGGCGGTCGCGCCGGCGAGCCGCCGATCACCGCCACCAACAACACGAGCATCAGGATCGCGAGCGCCGCGATCGCGCGCAGATCCGCGATCACGACGCGCCATCCGCGCCAGCGCGCCTGCGTCGTCGCCACAGCACGATCGCGCCACCGACGATGAGCCACGCGACTGGGATGCCTGCCACGCTCAAGGCGACGACCGCGCGCCGTTCGCCATCGGTCATCACGAGCCGCACCTGATCCGGGGTTCGCGCGCCGATCGCGAGCGCCGGCGCGGGCTTGTTCGCGAGCCAGCGCACCGCGTGCTCGATCCACAGATCGCCGGCCGAGGCTCCACCCTCGAGCGCGGCCGACGAGAACGATTCGGCCGAACCGAGCGCGAGCACGCGATCGCGATCGCCGACCGCCGCGAGCACGATCGGGCCACCGAGGTCCGCCTCGTCTTTGGCGGGCTGCGCGTGAAACGAGGTCTCACCCCAGCTCGCGGCGGTGGCCGTGACGAGCGGCTGCGCGCCGCGCGTGACCGTGACCGCGCGCGGCTGGAAGAACAGCACGCGACGACGATCGACAAAGCTCGTGTTGATCGGATGCTTCGCGAACCCCGACGTGATCATGAGTGCGCCGGGCACCTCACGGATTGCGAGCGATGGATCGATCGCGACCGCGAGCGGGAGCCCGAGCCCTCGACCGCCGAGCACGCCCTCGAGCCCGGTCGCCGCGAGATCGGGTCCGTTCGGCACGGGCCGGCTCGCCGCCGCGACGAGCAGGCCGCCGCCCCGCGAAGCGAAGCGATCGAGCGCGAGCGCCTCTGTCGGCTCGAGCTCGCGGATCGGCCCCGCCACGACCACGACATTGCAGTCGACGAGAGGTGCGACCTGCGAGAGATCCACGAGGCGCGTCGTCATGCCGTCACCGCGCAAGCGATTGCCGATCGCGATCCAATCCGCGCCCTGCTTGTCGGCCTCGTCGAGCGAGAGCTCGCCGTGGCCCGCGGTCGCACACACCGTCACCGGCGCGCGTTGCGCGAGCTCGGCGAGCGTGCCCGCGATCGCTTGTTCGACCGCGAGGCTCTCGATCTGCGGTGCGGTCCCTGCCCCGCCCTCGAGCGTGGCGAGCTCGAACACGCCGACGACGCGGCGCTGGGTGCCGAGCTCGACGACGACCCCACCGCCAGACTCGAGCTCCTTCGGCTGCAAGCCCGCGAGCCTCGCCGTCGCCGGGATGCCGCCCTCGAGCGTTGCCGGATCGACGCGGCGCACGGTGACGTGGCCGGTCTGCGCCATCTTGTCGGCGATGCGGCCGACCTCGGCGTACAGCGGTTCGAGGGCTCCGTACGTCGGCTCGACGACGATCAAGGTGGCGGGTTGTTCGAGCTCGCCGAGTACCGCGAGCGTGCCTGGATCGAGCGAGTTGCGGTGGCGCGCACTCGCATCCCACGCGCAGCCCGAGCGCGCCGCGAGCGCGGTCGCGAATACCCCGATCGCGGCGATGTTCAGCGTCGCCAGCAACCGGGCGCGCAGCTCGCGCGTGCGCCGCCGGCCGACACACGCCAGGACGACCGCGAGGGAGAGACCGGTGAGCGCGAGCGCGACGATCACGATCACGCCGACCAGCTCGATCTCGCCGCGCGCGAACGAGGTCAGCCGCGCACGCAAGCTGATCGTCTGTAGCGCGTGCGCGAGCACCGGATGCTCCGCGCCAAGATCCGGCGCGAGCGAAGGCAGCTCACCGACGAGGAACCACGTACATAACAGCGAGAAGCCGAGGCCACCTGCGGCGAGCGTGGTCGAGGTCGCCGCACTTGCCGCGACCGCCCACGCGAGCAGCGCAGCGCCGAGCGCGATCGCCGCGAGGTAGCCGCACACGATGCTCGCGAGGTCCCAGCCACCCGCATCCTGGCGAAACATCGCGACCACGCCGAGGTACGCGAGGGTCGGGATCCAGAGCAGCGCGTAGACCGTCGAGGCCGCGAGCCACTTGCCGATCACCGCCGCGCGCTCGCTGACCTGCGCGGTCAGCAACAGCTCCCAGCCGCCACCACGCCGCTCCTCGGCGATCGTACGCATGCCGAGCAGCGTGAGCACGACGAGCTGCAGCACCCACGTGAGCAGCGTGCCCGCGAGCTGGCCCTCGAGCAGCGCGCCGAGCGGCGCCGGCTTTCGCGGATCCGAGAGCGCGCCGACGAGTCCCGCGAACGCGAGCCCCTGCACGACGAGAAACAACCCACCGATCACGTACAAGATCGGGGCGCGCAGCGTGATCGCGAGCTCGCGCCTCCACACCCAGTACACCGCCCTCACGTGACCGCGTCCTCGCCGAGTAGCTTGACGACCGCCGCCTCGAGCGTCGCCTCGCCCGTCCGCTCGCGCAGGGCCGCGGGCGTATCGATCGCCACTAGCACGCCGTGCTTCAACACCGCGACGCGCGTCGCGAGCGCCTCGAGATCCGAGACCGCGTGCGACGAGACCAGCACCGCGCGCTGCTTCGCGATCTCGATCAACCGATCGCGCAGCTCGCGGGTCTGAATCGGATCCATGCCGCTCGTGGGCTCGTCGAGGATCAGCAACGCGGGCTCGCCGAGCAGCGCATCCGCGAGCCCCACGCGCTGGCGAAAGCCTTTCGACAGCGTGCCGATCCGCCGATCCGCTTCACTCGCCACAGCGGCCGCGACCATCGCCGCCTCCCAATCGGTCGCGCCCTTTTGTCGCGCCCGTAGCCTGAGGTGCTCGCGCACCGTGAGCTCGGCTGGCGCCGGCGCGTGCTCTGGCATGTACCCAAGCTTGGCCTGGGCCTTCGCGCGCTGGCTCGCCATCGAGAACCCCGCGATCGCGACGGTGCCGGCATCCGCATCGAGAAAGCCCGTCGCGATCCGCAACAGCGTGGTCTTGCCCGCGCCGTTGCGGCCGACCAACAGCACGGCCTCGCCCGCCGCGACCTCGAGCGACACGCCCGCCAACGCGCGACGTTTTCCGTACGCCTTGGCGATGCCCGTAAGCCCTGCGAGCGCCGCAGCCGTCACATCGGGCAGCATGGCAGATCCGTTGCGTGGGTGTACGCTGCAGGCGTGGAAGCCTTCGTGCTCCTGGTCAGCTCGTTCGCCGCCTCGGGCGTGCTGTGGACCTGGCAGAACCGCGTGCGCGCGCGCGAAGAGCGCAGCCGCAAGAAGCAGCTCGAGACCATGCTCGACGACGGCATGCAGGTCGCACTCGCACTCGCGAAACACGAAGCGGCGAGCCGCAACCAGCCGATGGCCGCGATCCACGTGCTCTCCGCGATCACCCAGGACGAGACCGTGGCCGCGGCGCTCGAGACCCTGTGCGCCGATCGCGCCGGGCTCGAAGCCGCGCTCGACGCGGCGCTCGAGCAGCCCGTCGGCGAGATCGATCCGCGCGATGGCACCCGCCTGCTCGGCTCCGCGCTCGGCATCGCGCACTCGCACCAGCGCAAGATGACCTGCACCGATGCGCTCGCGATCCTGTTGCGCTCGCCGGTCGCGACAATCTTGAATCGCCCGCCGGTCACCGGTGATGCGCTCCTGTTCCAGCTCGTCCATGGTGGCGTGCCGCCTGCGACGCTACCGCGCGAGAGCCATGTTCATGTCGTGTTGCGCAACGACGACTACACGGCGATGCAGCTCGTCGTGCACGTGCTCGAGACCGTGTTTGCATTGCCCGCCGCGAGGGCGACCGAGCTCATGCGCGCCGTCCACGAAGGTGGCCGTGCCGTGATCGGGCGCTACTCCGTCGAAGAAGCGCAGGCGAAGGTGCTCGCTGCGCGCGACCTAGCGAAGGCCACGCACTCGCCGCTCTGGATCGGCGTCGAGGTCTGCTAGCGGCGAAGGCAGCGCACGAAAGATCCGTGTCCGTGTATCGTGGAGAAACGTTTGGAGGCGCTCGATCGCCGATAGACAAGGCCACGAAAGGCCGCGTCTAGACGATCGCCGAGCGTGCGGCGAGCGCGGCAACGAGGGCTCGTGCGAAGTGCGCGAGCTCGTCGTTGGCGTGTCCTGCGAACCGTTCGAATACGGGAGCCGCCGCGATCCGCTGTGGATCCTCCGAGGCGAGACCCTGCAACTGATCGGCAATGGATCCCCAGGTCTCACCGTGCACACCCGCCGCGGTCTCGAATGCATGTTGCCCGGCGGCATTGCCGTACGCCGTCGCGTAGCGCTCCCACGCAATCGCGGCGAGCCGGGCTCGCATGGCTACTTGACGGTGGCGGACTTCGCGAGCTCGGCGAGCGCCGCCGCATCGTCTGCACCGTCAACGATGAACACGTTCTTGCCAGCGAGCTTGCCGAAGATCTTGCCCGCGCCGTCACCGCGGTCGAAGCCGGTCGCGGCGAACGGATCGCCGGAGCCCTTCGCGAACCGCTTGGTCATGCTCGCTTTATATGCGGCCTGGAACTCCGTCGCGTCCTTCGCGGTGTCCCACGCCGTGACGATGCGCGCGATCATCCGACCATCGGCGCGCTTGGTGACGATCGTGCGATCGCCGCCCCAGCCTTCCGAGGCGATCGCCTTCTGATCCTTGGCCCACAGCTCGAAATAGATCTGCCACTGGAGCTCGCCGAACACGGTGTCCGCGATCTGCGCGCCGTCCTTGGCAGCGGAGATCGAGATCTTGAGTGGACGGTCGCGAGTCGGATACATCTTCGTCGCCGGGTGAAGCGCCTGCTCGGTCGACTCCGGGGGCGAGGTGTAGAGCGCGTTGACGCCCTTCCAGCCACCGTGATCGAACGCGGTCGCGGTGAGCTTCGCGCCCTGCATGTACGAATCGATCATCGGCACGAGCACGGTGAGCGGAATCTCGCCCATCGCGTCGACCGATTTCTTGATGTCCGGATCCATCGACGCGCCGAAGCCCGCCGAGTTCTGCTTCATCATCTCTTCGGGCGTCATCGACGCGAATTGATCGAGCTGCTTGTTCAGCATCTGGACGACGCCGGCGTCGACCTTCTTGCCGGTCATCTCGACGACCTGGTAGAGGAACATCGTGAACGTCGCGTCGCCCTCGGCGACGAACCGGCGTGCGGCTTGATGGTCGTCATCGAGCGCCTTGCCCGAGGCCTCGTCGCTCGGCATGTACTTCTGGAGATCGAAGTGCTGGTCCTGCAGGCCATGCGTCAGCTCGTGCGCCGACATGGTGTCGAGCATCAGGTCGCTGTCGGGCACCATCACCATGAAGAAGCGCTTCGTCGCCGGATCGTAGTACGCGCCCGCCTGCGTGGTGAACGCCTGCTCTTCGAGCTCGGCGAGGTTGCCGGGCTTGGTCAAGAGGCCGATGTGGAACAGCGCCGCGCTCTCGTCCGCGGCCTTGTCCTTCGGCATCTCCTTCACGATCTCGGCGTGGACGAACGCCTTGAAGTCCGCGGCGCTCTGATACTCGCGCGGGATGTCGTGATCGAACGTGAGCTCGCGGACCTTCGCGAGCTTCGGCATGATCGCGGCGACGCGCGCGATCGCGGCGTCGGCACGCTTCTTCTTGGACTCCGCCGTCTCGGGCACGAGCGACGCGTCGGGCGCCACCCACGGATCTTTTGCAGAGCCGGCCGACCCCGTGGCAACGGCCGAGCCCGACCCTGACGGCGGGGTTACGGCGGCGGTCTTCTCCGACGACTTGCAGGCCCACGAGCCAGCAACCAGTGACAGCGCGACAGCGTACTTAGTCCACATCTTGAGCCCTCTGTAGCGGCAGCTTGAGCACGAAGTTCGTGCCCGTCGTTCCAGTCTCGACGGCGATCGTGCCGTGATGATCGTCGAGGATCTTCTTGACGATCGCGAGTCCCAACCCGGTTCCACCCTTGCGACCCGTGGCGAACAGCTCGAAGAGCCGGCCGCGCAGCTCGATCGGAATGCCCGGTCCCGAATCCTGCATCGACCAGATCAACTGGTCCGCGGTCTTGTCGACGCCCAGCGTGAGCTTGCCACCCTCGGGCATCGCTTCGACCGCGTTGCGCGCGAGGTTATGAAACACGCGGAGCAGCTTCTGTTCGTCGAAGTACGCGATACCGTCGTACTTCGCGTCGAGCTTGAAATCGATGTTACGCCCGGCCGTCGCCGCGTTGAGCTGCGTCGCGAGCTCCTCGACGTACTTGTTCATGTAGACCTTGCGGACGACGAGATCGGTATCGCCACGCGCGAACGCGAGGATCTCTCGGGTCATGCTCGCCATCAGATCGAACTGGCGCTGGATCTGCTCGACGTAGGCCTCGCGCTGTTCCGGATCGTCGCAGGCCGCCATCAGCTGGCCGTAGCCCGAGATGATCGTCATCGGCGTCTTCAGATCGTGGAGGAGGCCCGCGAGCATCCGACCGATCGACGCGAGCCGATCGGTCTTGCTCTGCTCGTTGCGCTGGCGCGCGAACCCGATCGCGGACGCGGCTTGCGACGCGATCAGCACCAGCAGCTTGAGATCGACCTCGGTCCACTGCGAGCCCTCGCGGGTCTTCTTGCGCTGATCGATGATCTCGACGGCACCCATCACCTCCTCGCCATCGACGAGCGGCGCGACCATCAGGTGCGCCGGCGTCACGCCGGTCTCGACCGCGATGTCGCGCGCATGGCGTGGATCGCTCGCAGGATCGTCGACGATGACTGGCGTCTTGTGCGCGATCGCCCAGCCGATCAGGCCCGTGCCGTGCGGCAGTGTCCGCTCGATCAGCTTCGGTGCGGCGGGCCCCTGCACGGTGCGAAACCGCAGCGAACCATCGGGCTCGACGAGGGCGATCGATCCGGCACCACCGCCCAGCACCGCGATCGCCTGCGCGAGGATGCGCGAGAGCAGGTCGTCGAGATCGAGCGCGTGCGACATGTCCTTCTCGACCTCGTACAGCGCGTTGAGCTCGCGCTGGCGGCGCTCCAGATCGCGGCGCGTGTCCTGGAGCTCCTGGTTCTGCGTCATCAGCGAGTGATAGAGCCGACCGTTCTCGATCGCGATCGCGGCCTGGCTCGCGAGCGCCGAGGCGAGCTCCTCATCGCCCTTCTCGAACGGGCCATCTTCTTTGTTGATGAGCTGGAGCACGCCGACCAACCCGCCGACGGCGCCGAGCATCGGCACCGTCAAGATCGAGCGCGTGCGATAGCCCGAGCGCAGATCGTAGGCAGGCTGGAACCGTTGATCGGCGTAGGCGTCGGGGATGTTGAGCGTCTCGCGCGTCTGCGCGACCCAACCGGCGATCCCCTCGCCGACCGTAAGCTTGATCTCGACCTTCTGGTCACCCTGGACCACGGTGCTGACCAGCGAACCGCCGTCTTCGCTCAGCAGATAGAGCGTCGACCGGTCCGCTTCCATGAGCTCGGTGACCTTCTGCATGATCATGCGGAGCAGCTGATCGAGGTCGCCCATGCTGGAGAGTGCGCGACCGACCTCCTGCACGAGCGCGACCTTCTTCTGCTCGCGCTTCAAGGCGGACGCGAGTAACTGCAACTCGGAGCCTTCCGCCATCCGGCTGCATCCTAGCCCAGAACCGGGCCAAAACGCCGCTCGCCGACTACAGGAGTCGAGCGGTCGGCAAGCGCCGCGACCGCACCGGCTGCGGGCCGCTACCGCGACCTGCGGCGAGCTGCTTGAGCTGGCGCTTGCCGACGAAGATCGCGCTCGAGCCGAGCGCCGTCAGGAGCACCGTGAAGCAGGCGCTCAGCGCATCGAACCCGCCGAGCGCGAGCGTGACCAGGCCCTGCACGAGCCCGGTGGCGACGGCGAGCGTGCCAGCGAACACGCGATGCTGCGCGACCGCGCGATCGCGGATGATCGCGAGCGCCGAGCGCTTCACGACACCACCCTCGCCTCGGGCAGCTGGGCCGGCTCCTTCGCGGCGAGCCGTTGGTGTTCGGCCGCGACCTCGCGCAGCCGTGGAATGCCGCGCGCGAGCTGCCACACGCCGAGCCCCCCGAACAGCACCGTCGTGACGATCAGGTTCGCGGCCGTCCAGGCGGGAAAGCGGGACAACACGAGAGGCCCGATCGCCGCGAGGGTGATGAGGTAACCACCGATGCCGATCCGGATCTTCGCGAGGCGGCGCTGGCGCTTCAAGACGACGAGCGCGGTCTTCGCGACCAGGTAAGTCTGGTTGCCGCGACGCAGCACCGCCTACTCCATGCCGCGGCGGCGGAGGTCGTCTTCGTCGAGGCCCTCGAGGTGTCCGATCTCGTGGAGCAGCGTGTCGCGGATCTGTTCGGTGAGCTCGGTCCGGGTCTTCACCGCGCGCGCGAGGTTCTTGCGATACAGCACGATCGACGACGGCTCGTCATCCGGTGCCGGTGTGCGCCCGACCGGTCCGCGATAGAGCCCGAGGATGGTTGGCGGGAACGGCGGCTTTACCGCCTTGAGATCATCGGCGAGTGGCAGGTCTTCGATCTCGACCTTGATCTGCTTCACGTGCGCGCGGCGCTCGGGCGTCAGCCCCGCGATCACGATATCGATCTCTTTTTGAAACTCGGCGGTCGAGATCAGGACCGGTGGCGTGAGCTCGCCTGGCGCGAGCTTGACGGCGCGCTCGAGCTCGCTATCCGCGGCCGGATCCGCGAGCTGCTCGAGCGTGAGGCCGAGCATCTGATGGGTGTACGCATCTTCGGGCTGGATCCCGAGCGCCTTCTGGAAGGCCGCCTTGGCATCGGCGAACCGCGACAGATCGAACAGCGCGACGCCCTTCTCGTGGAGCGCATCGCCGCGGCCGGGCGCGATCCGCAGGGCGGCATCGATCCGCTCGAGGGCTTCGTCGCTGCGCCCGAGGTCGTTGAGCGCCTGGGCTTCGAGCACCGCGAGATCCGCGGCGAGCGGCGCATTGCGACGCCGCCGCGCGAGCGCCCTTCGGCTGCCCCGCTGCGCTAGCTCGAGCCCGAGCCGCAAGGCATCGCGACCTCGCTCGCCTTTGCCATTGATGTAGAAATCGGCGACCGCGCGCAGCGTCTCCGGATCATCTGGATCGAGCGCGAGCGCGAGCGCGTAGGCGGTCGCCGCCTCGCCATCGCGCCCGAGCGCCGCGAGCGCCGCGCCTCGCAGATGGTTCGCCTCGACCGAGCTCGGCGACAGATCCGCGGCGCGATCCGCGCAGGTCCACGCGGCCGCGAACGTGCCGGCTTCGATCTGCTTGTTCGCTTCGTCGAGCAGCGCGGTGACCTTCGTGTCGTCGTCGCTGTTATCGGCGAGCTTGGCCGGGCAATCGACGACCGGATCCTCGCGGTGCGGTTTCACGCCGCCTTCGACCATGCCGCCCTTCGCGGGCAACGTCGCGGTCGCAGCGGCAGCGCCGATCGCTTGGGCGCTACCCGCGTGCTTGTCAGCTGCTTTGTCTTTGTCAGCTACCTTCTCCCCCGCCTTCTCGGGCGAGGGGCTGCTGCACGCTGCGAACAGCACAGCAGCGACGAGTCCGCGCGGCAGCCACATCTGGATCGAGTCTACCGGGATGCGAGCGGAAAGGCCAAAGAACCAGCCCTTACAGCCCCTTGGTCTTACCCGCCACATCGACGCCGAGCTTCAGCGCACAGCTCGTCAGGGCCTTGAACTGGTCCGCCGCGTTTTGCTCGTTACCGACCGGGCTCGGATGAGCCTTGATGTACGTGACGAGATCGTCGATCGCCTTGGTGGCGCAGGCCTTCTTCGCCTCGGGCGTGGCCTTGGGATCCTTGTCACACGCGTCGCACGTCTCGGCGAGCTGCTGGAGGTCCTTCGAGGCGTCGTGACACCCCGCAACCGAGAACGCCAAGGCGCAGAGCCAGATCTTCACGACGTGGGTCGTAACACGAAGCTCAGGCGTCCGCCCAGGTGTCGCCCACGCCGACGTCGACCTCGAGCGGGACCGAGAGCGTGTAGACCTGCTCCATCTCTTGCTTGAGCGCGGCGCCGACTTCGTCCGTGAGGTCCGGCGGACACTCGAACACGAGCTCGTCGTGCACGGTGAGCAGCATCTGGACCGGCCAGGCTTCGCGCGTGATCCGCTCCTGCGTGCGCAGCATCGCGAGCTTGATGAGATCGGCGCCGGTGCCCTGCATCGGCGTGTTCTGCGCGACGCGCTCGGCCGCGTGACGTGCCGCCGGACTCTTCGACATCAAGTTCGCGATCGGCCGCCAGCGCCCGAGCAACGTGCGCGCCCCGCCCTGCGCGCGCGCGACCGCCACGATCTCGTCCATGAACTTGTGGATCGTCGGGAATCGCTGGAAGTAGCGCCGCGAATATTCCGCGGCCTGCGTGCGCGAGATCTCGAGCGTGCGCGCGAGCCCGAAATCGGATTGCCCGTACGAGAGCCCGTAGTTGACGGCCTTCGCGATCCGACGTTGCTCGGGTGTCACCGCATCGAGCGCGACCTCGAACACCTCGGCCGCGGTCTGGGTGTGGACATCGATCTTGTCGCGGAAGGCGGCCGACAGCTTCGGATCGCCCGAGAGGTGCGCGAGGATCCGTAGTTCGATCTGCGAGTAATCGGCCGCGATCAACTTCATCCCTGGCGCCGCGATGAAGCCGCGCCGGATCTTCATGCCGAGCTCCGAGCGGATCGGGATGTTCTGGAGGTTCGGATCCTGCGACGAGATCCGGCCGGTCTCGGCGACGACCTGATTGAACGAGGTGTGGATGCGGCCGGTCTTTGCCCAGATCAGCGGCGGCAGGGCGTCGAGGTACGTGCCCTTGAGCTTCGAGAGCTCGCGGTGGTCCATGATCGGCGGCAGGATCGGATGCTCGAGCATCTCGAGCGTCTCGGCTTCGGTCGACCACCCGGTCTTGGTGCGGCGCACGCCCTTCGTCGGCAGACCGAGCTTGTCGAACAAGAGCTCGCCCAGCTGCTTCGGCGAGCCGATGTTGAATTCCTCGCCTGCGAGCTTGAAGATGTGGGCTTCGAGATCGTGGAGCCGAGCCTCGACCTCGGCGCCGAGTTTCTTGAACCACGCGGTGTCGATGTGGATGCCGACGCGCTCGACCTGTGCGAGCAAGCGCGCCACGGGCATCTCGATCGTGCGGTAGAGCTTCTCGAGGCCGCCGGTCGCGAGCTGCGCCGGCAACGCGTCCGCGATCGGCAACAGCGCGTGCGTGACCGCGCCTGCCCACGGCGCCGCCTTCTCGACTTCGATCCCCTCGAGGCTGAACTTCGCGCGGCCCGCGATCGCGGTGCGCACGGGCACGGTCACGCCGCCGAGGCGCAGCGCGACGGCTTCGGCCGGCTCGGACTCCTGCGTGGGATCGAGGAGAAAGGCGGCGAGCATGGTGTCGTCGACGACACCGTTGACCTCGACATCCAGGTTCGCGAACGTCCGGATGATCGACTTGGAGTCGTGGCAGATCTTCGCGATGGTCGGATCTTCGAGCACGTTATAGAGCGGCTTGAGATCGCCCGGCGGCGGCGGCGAGGGCGCCCCGATGTAGCGATGGCCGACCGGGAGGTACGCCGGCGCGGCACCGGGGATCGCGATCACGATCGCGACCAGGCCCGCGCGTTCGCTGCGCTCGGGATCGACCTCGATCGTGATCGCCATCTTCTCGGCCTTCGCGATCTCGTCGGCGAGCGACTTGATCGCCGCGGCACCGGTCACGATCCGGGTGTCCTTGCGCGCCTCGACCGCTGCGACCGCGCTCGCCTCGGGCGCCGGCACGACGACCATGTCGTCGGACGGCGGCATCCGCATCTTGACCTTCTCGACGAGGAGGTTGAACTCGAGCTCGGTGAATAGCGCGAGCAGCTCCTCGAGGTTCCAATCGGTCGCGACGAGGTCCTCGAGCTTCGCGGGCAGCGGCACCTCGCGCCGGAGCTCGACGAGCTTGCGCGACATCGTCACGCGCTCGAGCTGCTCCGGATCGCTGAACGGCTGCTTGACCTTGATCCGCGGCACGACCGGATTCGCGTCGATCAGCGCCTGCAACGAGCCGTACTTCTCGAGCAGGCCCGCGGCGGTCTTGTCGCCGACGCCATAGATGCCGGGGATGTTGTCGGAGGTATCACCGACGAGCGCGAGGAAGTCCGGAATCTGCTCCGGCGGCACGCCCATCTTCTTGATCACTTCGTCGCGCGTGTACGTCTTCTGATGCAGCGCATCGATCATCGACACGTGGTCGCCGATGAGCTGCATGATGTCCTTGTCGGCGCTGTAGATGACGACTTCCCAGTCCTTCTTGCGCGCCTCGGTCACGAGCGTGGCGATCACGTCGTCGGCCTCGACGCCCGCGACCGTGAGGACGGGCCAGCCGAGCCCGCGCACGATCTTCGCGAAGTAGTCCATCTGGACTTCGAGCTCCTCGGGCGGCGCTTTGCGGGTCGCCTTGTACGCGGGGTACATGTCCGCGCGGAACGTCTTTCTGCCGCTCTTGTCGTCGAACACGACGGCCATCCGCACGGGATGGTTGTCTTCCTCGAGGCGCATCAGCATGCGCGCGAACACGTAGAGCGCTCCGGTCGGCATGCCTTCGGACGTCGAGAGGCGGACCTCCTTGCGCTCGCCGCGCGAGGCATTCATGAGTCCGTAGTGGGCGCGGAAAATGTATCCGTGTCCGTCGACGATATAGAGGCGCTCCGGCACTGCGGGCGGGACCATAGCACCGCGTGTTACGCTGGGATCGTGCGCTGGCTGGTCGTCTCGATGATGTTGATCGGATGCGACCGGCTGTTCGCTGTCGATCTCCTCGCCTCTCCCGATGCCGCGGTCGGCTACGGTGCTCTCGTCCTCAACGATCATCCGGTCTCGTACCTTCCACTCGACGACACCGCGGGCATCAAGGTGCGAAACCTCGTCGCCGGTCAGCCCGAGGGCCTGCTCCAGGGCAACGTGACGCTCGGGGCAGCGCCACCGTTTCCCGAGGCCGTGCACGCGATGGGCTTCGACGGTGCGAGCGGCGGCATCGATCTCGGCAACGCGTTCGGCTTCGTCGGCAACGCGACATTCAGCGTCGAAGCGTGGGTCCTGCCAGACTTCATCAGCGACGGGTTCTATACCGTGATCTCGAAGCGGGACGACGACGTTCCACAACAGGGTTGGCTGCTCTTTGGAGCCAAAGACCCGGGCCGGGGGACGTACTTCGCGTACTCGCGCCAGTTCTCCGGAACTGCGAGCTCCTACGCGTCTGGCGATTTCGTGTCACCACCCGTGGTCTGGCACCACGTCGTCGGCACGTACGACGGCGCCACGACCGCCTACTACTTCGACGGCAAGCAGGTCGACACTCAAACGGTCGCGGCCTCGGTTCCGAGCACCACGGCCGAGCTCACGATCGGATGTGCGAGCAGCGATCCGATGGCCGCGGTCTGGCGCGGGGCGATCGCGCAAGGTAGCGATCTACGACCACGCGCTGACCGGGCTACAGATCGCCGACCACTACACCGCCGCGCGCCCGTGATGATCTACTGCATGGCCGGTCGGGCCTGGCCGGTCGGGCCCGCCGTAATGCTGTAAGCTACGCGGGCGTGCATCGGATCGTCGTAGACGCCATGGGCGGAGACCACGCGCCGGACGAGATCGTCCAGGGCGCTGCGGAGGCGTCGCTCGCGCTGACCTCCGCCGAGATCATCCTCGTCGGAGACGCCTCGGTGCTCGGCCGGCTCTTGCCCCGCATGCGCCACGACGGGGCGCGCGTGCGCGTGCATCATGCAGGAAGCCACGTCGAGATGGACGAGAAGCCGTCCGAGGCGCTCGCGGCCAAGCCCGATGCTTCGATCCTGGTGGCCGCGCAGCTCGTCGCGAATGGCGAAGGTGACGCGCTGGTCTCGGCCGGCAACACCGGCGCGGCGGTCCTCGCATGCGCGCGCTCGTGGCCGCTGCTCGATGGCGTGCGGCGCGCCGCGCTCGCGGCCGTGTATCCAACCGAGCTCCGGCGCGGCGAAAAAGACGACCCGTTCTCGCTGATCCTCGATGTCGGCGCGACGATCGAAGCGACCGCCGAGGATCTCGTGACCTTTGCCGTGATGGGCTCGGCCTACGCCAAGCTGATGTCGGCGAACCGCCGGCCCCGCGTCGCGCTGCTCTCGAACGGCAGCGAGGCCAACAAGGGCACGCCCGAGGTCATCGCCGCGCACGCCGCGCTCGTCGAGACCACCGAGCTCAACTTCATCGGCAACGTCGAGGGCCTCGATATTCCGCGCGGGGTCGCCGACGTCATCGTCACGTCGGGGTTCGTCGGTAACGTGGTGTTAAAGATGCTCGAAGGGGTCTCCGAGACCGTGGTGCGGCTCGCGCGCTACGCCCACAAGGAGCGGCTCGCGTGGCGGCTGGGCCTGCTCGCGTTGTCATCGGCGATCGATCAGCTCAAGCAGATCACCGATTGGCAGCAATATGGCGGCGCGCCGCTGCTCGGCTTCGCGCATCCGTTCATCAAGGCGCACGGCCGCTCGAACGCGCGCGCCGTGACGAATGCGGTCAAGGTCGCGCACAAGGCGCTCGCCGGAAATCTCACGGGCAACATCGCTCGCACCATGGCCGAGCTCGACGAGCGGACCAAGCGCTCCCAGCGAAGCGAGAAGTAGATGTTCGGCCGCTGGGGCAAGCTACCGGTCCGCATCGGCGAGCGCATTGGCCTGCTCGAGCCCGATATTCCGGCGCTGCCGCCAGGTGCCAAGCGCCCGCGCCACACGTTCCGCTGGGACCTCGACAAGACGTACCTGCGCACGGAGTTCGATTCGTTCGCGGATCTCGCGAGGAGCGCGTTCGAGAACGCCGCGGATAAGGCCGCGTTCCCGGGCGCCACCGCGCTGCTCCGCGCGCTACATCAGAAAGATCATCGGATCTGCATCGTCTCGGGCAGTCCGACCCAGATGCGCAACGTGCTCGCCGCGAAGCTCGCGCTCGATGGCGTCGAGTACGACGAGTTCGTCCTCAAGAACAACCTGAAGAACATCTTGCGCGGGAGATTCCGCGCGTTGCGCGCGCAGATTCCCTACAAGCTGCCCGCGATGTTGCGCTCGCGGATCGCCGCGGCCGCCGATAGCGAGACCCTGTTCGGCGACGACGCCGAAGCCGACGCGATCATCTACTGCCTCTACGCCGACCTCGTCGCTGGCCGCGTCTCGATCGCGGATCTCGAGCGCGTGCTGATCGCGTCGCGCGCGTACGATGACGATGCGCAACACTGCATCGACCTCGCGCACCAGGTGCCGAAGGGGCCGGCCGTGCGCCGGATGTTCATCCACCTCGATCGCCGCTCGCCTCCCGTCGGGTTTCGCAGGTTCGGACCGCGCCTCGTGCCGGTGTTCAATTACTTTCAAGCCGCGCTCGTACTCTACGAAGACAAGGTGCTGTCCGCGCGTCAGGTGATCTTCGTCGCGCTCGAGATGATCGATTCGAAGCAGTACGAGCTCGGCCATCTCGCCACGAGCGTGCAAGACATCGTGCGGCGCGGTCGGATCACGCGCGAGACCGCCCTCCAGCTCACCGCTGATGCGAGTGAAGCCGCGAAGTCGGGGGCGCTCTCGGGGCGAAGCGACTTGCCACCGTTCGAGCAGATCGCCGAGGCCTTTCGCGCGCGCGTCCGCGAGCTCGGTAACCACGTGCCGCCGGTCTTGCCCGAAGAGCCGATCGATTACGTGCGGCTCGTCGATGAAGAACACGAGCATCGGCGCGACCGGCGCAAGCACGGCCACTAGGCCCCGCTAGGCCCTGCTACGCCGAGGTAGGTCCCCGAGACGGCTGGGGATCTGGCGACGCGGTGGTGCGACGTCGGGCTCGCAGCAGGGTTCACCGTCTGTGAGTAGGAGCCGCCACCGGCAGGACGTAGGGTGAGCCCGTCGTGCAAAGCCGTTGGTTGGTGATGGTGACCCTGAGCCTGCTGGTTTGGGGTGCGTGTGGTGCGGGAACCCAGGCAACGCCCGACGCGGGTGCGCCCGATGCGATGGTCGACACGCAGGTGAGCTATCCCGCGTGTCACGAGTTCGCATCGCTCGGCATCAGCGTGCCGGTCCACCACGCCGGCACGCTCTCCGGGGCCGATGTCGAGAGCCCGAGCTCGTGCACGGTGACAGATGCACCGTATGGCATCGAGTCCTCCGGGCCCGACAGCGTGTCCAGGTCTCGGGACTCACGCCCGGCTCGCCCTATGTCGTGCATGTCACGAGCGATGCCGACCTCGCGTTCTACGTCGTGACTGGCTGCTCGACGCCGACCGGGCCGAGCAGCGCACAGTGCTTGCTGTTCGAAGATGCGAGCACCGGCACCGATGAGGTTGGTCGGTTCATCGCACCCGCGGCGAGCGTGTACGTGGTCGTCGATTACTACGCCTCGCATCCGCCGAGCGACGAGGATTTCGAGCTCGATGTCTATCCCGAGACCTGCTCGACCTCGGCGCAGTGCTCGAGCGGCACGCCGGTGTGCTCCGATGGCGAGTGCGTCGCGTGCGCCACGAGCTTCGATTGCAAGAGCGCCACCCGGCCTCGCTGCGACGTCTCGCAGCACGCTTGCACGACCGGCATCGATCAATGCACCACCGACGACGCGAGCGAACCAAACGATGACGGTCCCGCTGGCGCGACGCTGTTCGCACCGGATGGGGACGGGACCGCGCAGCACATCGGGTTGATCTGCTCGCAACCTGCGACCGAGCGCGATTACTACGCGTTCGATGTCACCACGCTGGGCGAGACGTGGGACATCCAGCTCGCCTGGACCGGCACTCGGGACCTCGACCTCGAGGTCGTAGATGCAACCGGCAAGGGTGTGGGGTTGTCGTACTGGGAGCAACCCGAGCGGGTCCGCCTGACCTACCTCCCGCTCGGCCGCTACTACGTGCGCATCAGCGAGTTCTCCGCCAGCCCCGATCCGACGGCCGTCGCGTACACCGTCACCACGCAACGCGCCCTCGGTGCGGGCTGCACCGCGGCGAGCGATTGTGCGCGCGAGTATCGCAACCAGCTCTTCCGCGGCGATTGCGCCGACGGTGCGTGCATCGACATCGCCGGTGAAGGCGCGGTCCCGGTCGGTGGCGCGTGTGACAGTGAATCCGATTGTGGCGCGGGCCTCCAATGCCCGAGCTTCTTCTTCGTCGCGAATGCGGCAACGCGCGATGTCTGCGCCCCGGAGTGCGCGAACGATGGCGACTGTACGGCGCTCGGTTCCGACTACACCTGCACCACGTATCTCCACGCCAACTTCTGCGTCCAGAAGTGCAGCAGCGACGCCCAGTGCCCGACCGTCTACCAGTCACCGCCGACCAGCGGCCCCTGGGATCAATACAGTTGCGACCAAGCGACCGGCCGCTGCTTGCCCTGACCGCGCCACCCCGCTAAAAGAGTTGCTCGTGCCTGAACCGACCGACGCCGTCTCGATTCTCGTCGTCGAGGATGATGCCGCGATGCGTGACCTGCTCACCGAGGAGCTCGGGGACGCTGGCTACACCGTCCAGGGCGCCTCGGGTGCGTCGATCGCGCTCGAGCTGGCCCGCGCGGGCAGCTTCGATCTGGTGATCACGGACCTGCGCATGCCCGAGATGGATGGCTTCGACCTCATCCGCGGCGTGTGCTCTCTGCCATCGCCGCCCCACGTCGTGATGATCACCGCCTTTGGCTCGATCGAGACCGCGATTCGCGCGGTCAAGCTCGGCGCTCACGACTACATCACCAAGCCGTTCGAGATCGAGGAGCTGCTGCTCGTTGCCGACAAGGCGCTCGCCGATCGCGCGAAGACGATGAAGATCGCGCACCTCCAGCGCGAGGTCGACGAGCGCTTCGGCCTCGGGAATATCGTCGCGAAGAGCCAGGCGATGCGCGATGTCGTGTCGCTCGTCCAGCGCATCGCGGGGTCGACCGCCTCGGTCCTCATCACGGGCGAGAGCGGCACCGGCAAGGAGCTGATCGCGCGCGGAATTCACTACAACTCGACGCGCTCGCAGGGCAACTTCGTCGGCGTCAACCTCGCGGCGGTGCCCGAGGGTCTGATCGAGAGCGAGCTGTTCGGACACAAGCGCGGCGCGTTCACCGACGCACGCGCCGACAAGAACGGCCTGTTCGTCGAAGCCGACGGTGGCACGATCTTTCTCGACGAGATCGGCGAGCTCGCGCTGCCGCTCCAGGCCAAGCTGCTCCGCGTGCTGCAGGAGCACGAGGTCCGGCCGCTCGGCGCGACGAAGAACCAGCACGTCGACGTCCGCGTGCTCGCCGCGACCAACAAGAACCTCGAGGCGATGCTCGCCGACGGTTCGTTCCGCGAGGATCTGTACTACCGACTCAACGTGATTCATCTCGATCTGCCGCCGCTGCGCTCGCGCCCCGAGGACATCGTGCCGCTCGCGGAGCACGTGCTCGCG